>NZ_JBEDYP020000014.1:0-339734 GCF_040117685.2 Gracilimonas sp. BCB1
TGAGCTTTTTTGGGAACTCGTAGAACTTGGTGGAGAGCTACGCCAAATTCACTTGCTGGAGCATCCAGTTGTAGAAAAATTTATAACCACCTATCCCATTGCAGGGAGCAATGTGATTTCCAACCGGCTTACAAAAACCGATCCTGGTTTTATTCCGGAAGACGATGATGAAACCACCGGGAAAGTGTGGATAAACGAAGAACAGTATTTCGGCAAGGTTCCAAAAAAAGCCTGGGAATTCTACATCGGCGGCTACCAACCCGCCGAAAAATGGCTCAAAGACCGACGAGATCGCGAACTCTCTATTGATGAAATTCGTCACTACCAAAAAATCATCGTGGCCCTTATGGAGACAGATCGATTGATGCAGGAGGTTGATGGGGTTTTGGACGTTTAAAAGCTTTCCTGGAATTCTGCGGAGTTATATGAGTAAACTGGAATAAAACAGCATTTAATGCAGCTCGGTATTTAAAAAAAGACTCCCCAAAGGCGAAAATAGCTCAATTTTTTTAAACGAATCTCAAAAAGGCTCAATTAAACAGTAATTTATAAGTTTCAAATCACGAATTATTTCTAATATCCCTCACATCTTTCAAAGAAATTGACAGTAAGTATTAGTTAACGAAAGTTATTAGCCTAAATGTGGCCTAATTCAAGTGATTTGTTATAAGGAATCATTCAATAATGACTAGATACCGAAACCCGAATGTCTATTTCTTTCAAATAAATAAAGAAAAACCTATGCTAAGCTGCTAAACACTGCTAAGTTTTTTAAAAGATGGTCCGGTTTATATAAAAGAAGGGATATTGGTTTTAGCAAAGATTTAAAGAAAATGCTAAGAACTGCTAAAGTGTGCTAGAAATTTTAGCAGCTTTTAGCACCTGTTAGCAGACCTTAGCAGTTAGTTATTTGTAAATAAACGATGATTTAATGGGTGTTTTGATAGATTTTGGGTCAATCTTAGCAGTTTAGCAGAAAAAGCCCTGGATTTGTTTAAACTTTTTTGAATACTGACTATCCGAATCAATTTTTTCTAAAAACACTGGGGTTAACAGCTGATTATCTACTGTTTATTTCCATAAAAAGTAGGTAATCATAGCTATGAGTTAAGCAGAATAACTCGTTTCACTGAAGAAATAGTTGACTGTATCAATCTGAGTCGCTGGCTTCTTTTGCTCTTCCTTAGCTTCTTCAGCTTTTCGCTTTTCTATCTTATCCATTTTTCTTTTGAGGTTCTTTACCGAAAGGTGCGTGTACTTCTCGGTAACCTGCTGGCTGGAATGTCCGGCCATTAAGGAAGCCTCTGCAGTATGAAAACCATCCTCAATCCAGGTAGTGATGGCCTGATGTCTCATTCCGTGAAGGGTTCTGGTTGTAGGTACTCCGGCTAACTTCGCATAGCGCTTGAATTCGTAATACACCCGATCACCACGTACAGCTTTGCCTTTGGTTGGTCCTCCCTGATAGATAAATATGAAATCATCATTTTTTACAGAACCCCGAATTTTTAAATAATCTTCCAAATACCCACGAAGTTCTTTGCAAATTGGAATAAATCGCTCTTTTCTTCCTTTTGTCGGGCCCAGATAGATAAAGGTGAGTTCATCATCTACGTACTCAAGATTTTGCCCTTTCAATCCTGAGTATTTTAGCTCGGGAGTATGGCCAACTTCATGTTTGCGCAATCCGGCATAGTAATAAAGAGCCAGAATAGGCTTAAACCAGTGCTGAACTTTTCTGGGGTCAAATTCCGGAAGTTTCTTTTTTCGCTCTAGTTCTTCGTCAAATTTTTCAAAAACCGACATGAGTTCTTCTTCAGAAATCATTTTTGGTCGAATACTGGATCGGACTTTGGGTAATTCTTCCCTTATCTGATCGATCAGATCTTTAGTCACAATCTTCCGTTTTTTTAAATAATACCACCAGGTTTTTAGATGTTTGAAATAAAATCCCATAGTGGCTGTTTTAATCTCTTTTCTGAGAATGACCCTTTCAAAATGCTTGAGGTGTATCCTGCGTGGATCAATTTTTTCAAGATCATTTAATTCCACAAAATATTCTAAAACTCTTTTATATGCAGCAATAGTCGCAGGTGATAAATGTTTCTTGGATTCATAAAACATATCTATCGCCTCACGAACCGTTCGGCAGTTGTAGGGATTCTCTACTTCCTTTAAAGCTGCAATTGGGTCAAAGCTGGGATGGAAAGGATCAATTTTGCCGAGACTCTCCAGGCGCTCCAGCTTAGAGATCATCTTGAGTGCTACATCCTTATGCCGGGTTTTAAGCGATTTAGTAATGGTTTGAGAAACGCCTTTTACGGAACTATGATATCGGACATAGTAATAGCGGTTTCGTTTCTTGAGATATGCCATGATAAGTCTCCAAAAATGTACCCCAAAACGAACCAAAATTGTGGGAATGGAAGGGAATAAAAGTGTTCCTTTTCGTTCCTTTTTGTTCGCTTACTAACTGTAAGAAAAGGGGCTTTTTTTTAACTTAAGAGGCACATTTTGGCGTTTTCAGTACTTTAAAAACACACAAGATAAGCTTCATACTTTCCGCCTTATGAGTCGACTGCTCTAACCAACTGAGCTACGGGCCCGATCTCTTTTTTGAAAGGGCAGCAAAGTTACAACTTGTTTACAACAACTTGCAAATAATTGAAGATGGTTTATCAATTTGTTTGAAGCCCTGCAATTATTGCCGGAAGCTTAAGTTGCCGAATGCAGGGTTAAAAAGTTGAACAACGTGATAATCTCCCTGAACAGGCAACCCAAGTGGGTTAAGGAGATTGCGTCGTCGTACTGAAGGAGAGTCCGGTTTAAATATATGTACACCTCGCGATGAACGTTTTGCATTCATCGGTGTAGTCTGACAAAGTTATCTCACCAAAGGAGAAAGAAGAAATCGAGGGAGGAAGAAGTATTACTTGTTGATGGGCTTTTGTTTCAAGTAACTTCAATCAATATACGGCAGAGGTGCCCGGCTGACCAAATCTGTTTTACTTTTGCTAAACAATGTTTTCTTATAGCTAAGTAATAGCAGGTAATACTATATTTATAGGTGGTGAAATGTTGGTAATATGGCACTCACTATAAAGATATCAGCCGTTCATTTTCATCTGAAATTGCTATTCTGTTCTTCACTTCTTTTTCGGGATACGCAGAACGCATTACAGTTATGAGCTGTTAACACATTGAATCACTAAAAAGAAAAATTAAATCGGAAATACAGGTTATGGAATACAGATTTTTAGGAAGATCAGGACTTAAAGTATCAGCGTTGTCATTTGGGTCGTGGGTTACTTTTGGCGAACAGGTGGATACGGATCTCGCCTACAATCAAATGAAAACGGCCTACGATGCCGGCGTAAATTTCTTTGACAATGCCGAGGCGTATGAGATGGGGAAGTCGGAAACCATCATGGGGCAGGTTATCAAAAAAGCTGAATGGAAACGATCGGACTTGGTGCTTTCTACCAAGATATTCTGGGGCGGGGAAGGTGTAAACGACCAGGGCTTGTCATTTAAGCATATCAAAGAGGGAACCGAAGCCTCCCTAAGGCGACTGCAAACGGATTATGTAGATCTCATTTTTTGCCACCGACCGGATAAATTCACCCCGGTGGAAGAAACCGTTTGGGCTATGAATCAGGTGATTAATGAAGGCAAGGCTTTATACTGGGGAACCAGTGAGTGGAGCGCCGATCAAATTCGAAAAGCTTATGACTTCGCCCGGGAAAATCACTTACGTCCGCCACTGATGGAGCAGCCTGAATACAATATGTTCAAGAGAGATAAAGTGGAGAAAGAATTTTCAAGCCTCTACGACGATATTGGATTAGGGACTACGATTTGGAGTCCGCTGGCCAGTGGCTTGCTCACCGGAAAGTATAACGATGGAATTCCTGAAGGATCTCGTCTGGATCTTGACAAATACAGCTGGCTTCGAAAAAAGCTGCTTGAAAGCGAGAACGGAAAAGCCAAGCTAAGGAAGGTGGAGAAACTGGCTAAAGTCTCCGATGAAATAGGAGTGCCGATGCCACAGCTTGCTCTTGCCTGGTGCCTGAATAATGAGAATGTAAGTACAGTAATTACCGGAGCTTCTACTGTGGAACAGGTAGAGCAAAACATGAAAACCATGGAAATCCTCGACAAGGTTGATGAGGAAGCAATGGAGCGGATTGAGGAAATACTGGATAACAAACCTAAAGAAGATCTCGATTGGAGACGAAATTAGGTTGAATCAATCCAAATGGATATACCGGTCGTCTAAATACTACACAGTTATGCGGTGAAATTAGGGCTGGTTTATAGTTACTTAAAAGTAATTGAGTTATGGATACCAATTCTGAAAGTAGCTATTCAAAGGTTGATCCAACAGCCACCGCTTGTGAGGGCGGTGGTTTTTTATGTTTGATAAGTAAACTTTTGGATTATACTAAAACTAAAACGGCAGGTCGTCATCCAGGTCCATTTCCTGGTTTCCTTCGCGGGTTAAACCGGGAGCACTTGGAGGGGCCTGAACATCTCCCTGGGCTTTTTCTACTTTCCAGGCTTTTACATCGGTGTACCAGTTGCCTTTATACTCCCGGCTTTGGATATCGATGGAAACGGTGACCTCATCTCCTTTATTCACCGCCTGCTGGTCGATGTTATCACCCCACTGTGTAATGCACACCTGCTTGGGATACTGCCCTTTGGTTTCAAGAATAAAATCCCTTTTTCTCCATGGACCGTTTTTTCCCTGACCTGATTGCTCATCTAATATTTGTGTGACTTTTCCTGTTAACTGAAGATCCATAAAAACGCTTATTTAATATTTTTGAAGAAGAGAGAATATAGTCATTGAGTTATTTAACATCGAGGAGGGTATGATGAAATAAAAAGAGATCCCAGCCATAGAAGCAAAAATCAGATGCCAAACCACACTTGCCATGGCGTCCTCTTTCCTTCCCAAAGGGAAAGAAACAGAGATAGGGGTCCTGTTGTTAGCGAGAATTTATTTCTTATTAGCGAAACAACGAATTTGAATTAATTCTAAACAGAAAGAGGCTTATCTTTAGCATGCTTTCATGAAATGTGAAGAATAAAAATCTGCCCATACATCTTTTCAGGAGTGTTTTTAAAGATATGTGAATTTATTTCTTCACATAATCTTCACATTCGGAAACTACTTTGTCGTTCAATGTGCCGGAAAATTTTTTAGAGACAATTTATGAGGTTTAGTGCAATAGGAATTTCTCACTGGAAAAGTGAGGTCTCTATTCGTGAATTATTTTATTTAGACAGTCATCGCAGGGAGCTTTTGGACTTTCATACCAAAGATATTCCCGGAGGAGTGGTGATGCTGGATACCTGTAACAGAACCGAGTTATATGCTTTTTGTGATGCGGAGGTGTTGATTTCTGCACTTTGCAAATCAACCAGCACCGACCGCGATTTTTTTAAAGAGCATGGCTATATCTATGAAGAGGAGGATGCCTATAACCATTTGTATAAAGTAGGCACGGGGCTTGATTCCCAGGTTTTGGGAGATGTTCAAATTATACAACAGGTGAAACAGGCCTACAAAAAATCCAAGGATCAGCTTTCCGGCGAATTTCATCAACTAATACAATCTGTTTTCCGAGCACACAAAAGAAGCCGTACTGAAACCGATTTCGGCCGAGGTACGGCTTCTGTCGGGTTTGCAGCTACCCAGCATGCCCTTGATCACTTTAAGAACCTGAGTTCTGTCAACATTCTGTTGGTGGGCGCGGGTAAAATGGGTAAGGTTTCCTGTAAAAACCTGGTCTCCAATGGTGCCGAACATATTTCTGTGGTAAACCGAACCATCGATCGGGCCAAAGAGCTGGCCTCTTCGTTTGATATAAAAGCCCATGCTTTTTCAGAACTGGAAGATGAAATCAAAAAAGCAGACCTCATTATAGCCGCAACCGGCGCCACTAAACCCATTTTGCTCCCCGGGCACTTTAAAGGCGTTGAGAAATCTCAGCTGGTACTTGATTTAAGCGTACCACGAAATGTAGATCCGGCCGTGGGAGATTTAGAGCAGGTTACACTGGTTGATATGGATTCCATCCATGAAGACAACCAAAAGGCGCTGGAAAAGAGAGAAAAAGCCATTCCAAAAATCAAGAAGATCATTGAGGAAGAAAAAACTGATTTCCTCAAAGGCGTGAAACGCTCCAGGTACCTCTTGCCGCGCATCAAAGAAATTGATCACCGGCTAAGTGATATTACCGATGCGGAACTGGATCGGGTAAAACATAAGATGGACGATGACTCTTATGCACAGATGGAAGAAGTAACGCGTCGCATCAAAAAGAAAATTATGGCCATTCACATAGATCGAATCGACAAAGAATTCGAGAAGGCAGAAAATGAAGCTTAAAATTGGTACCCGTAAAAGTACGCTGGCTCTTTGGCAGGCGGAATTAGTTAGCAAAAAGCTGAGCGAGCTTGGTGTGCAAACACAGCTGGTGGAAATTGAGTCGTTTGGAGACAAAGAGCAGGATATTCCTATCCATAAACTGGGCGACAAAGGCGTTTTTACCAAGGCTCTGGATGATGCCCTTATCAAAGGAGAGGTTGATCTTGCCGTTCATTCCCTGAAAGATGTCCCGACGGTATTATTGAATGATCTCGATTTGGTATCAGTACTGGAAAGGGGAAATCCACAGGATGTATTGGTAAAGCCTAAAGGTGAAGGTCAGGATGTCAACAGAACCATTGCAACGGGCAGCATACGCCGGACCGCCTTCTGGAAAAATCGTTTTCCGGAAGATGAGGTAGTTGGTTTGAGAGGGAATGTGCCCACCCGCCTCAAAAAAGTGGATGACAGCAACTGGTACGGGGCTGTTTTTGCCTATGCCGGTCTGGAACGCATTGGTTATGAAAACAGAATCAGTGAGGTACTGGATTGGATGATACCTGCACCCTCACAAGGAGCTGTTGGAGTGGTAGCAAGAAAAGATACCAATTACCGGGAGATATTTGACAAGCTGAATCATGAGGAAACCCGAATTTGTGTAGATATTGAACGGGCGTTTTTGAATGAACTGGAAGCGGGTTGTTCTTCGCCGGTAGGGGCTCATGCCTATATCAAGGGAGGCATGCTTAACTTTGTGGGGGCGGTGCTGGCACTCGATGGGTCCCGTCGTATGGATGTGGAACGGGAAATTCCGGTCTCTGAAGCAACGGCTGAAAAAGGGCATCAATGGGCTGATTTATTGAAGAAAGACGGAGCGGTTGAATTATTAACCCACCGAAGTACCAATGATTAACTCAAATAAGCCCAGAATTTTATTCACAACCCGGCTTAAAAAAGAGAGAATGGCCGCTTTACAGTCGTCGGGGTTTTCCGTAGAAAGCGTACCCTTTATCACTTTCGAATATGTGATCCCCGCCATGTGGATCAGCCAGCTTCCCGATCAAACCGATGCCTGGATATTTACCAGCAAGAAGGCGGTAAAAGCCATTAAACCGGCGATAAACGACCTGAAAATACCAGAACACATATTTGCTGTAGGCTCTAAGACGGCAGAAATGCTGGAGGAGCTGAATCTTGAAGTCACCATTCCTGATGAGTACAACGTAGTTGCATTGGCTGAAAAGATGAAAGAGCTTGAACTAAAAAATGTGACTCATTTCTGCGGAAATTTAAAAGCCGGAGACTTAAATAAACTGCTGGGTGAAAATGTAAGCCTTACCTCCGTGGAGGTTTACCGAACTAAACTGGCTCCTCATACCTTAAATATTTCCAATTACGACGGTATTGTTTTTATGAGCCCGAGTGCGGTGGAGTCTTTTTCGGAACGGAATGAGGTAAACGGCACAGCCAAAGTTTTTTGTATTGGCCCAACCACAGAGGCCGCAGCTACAGAGGCGGGTTTTGAAAACTGCATAACACCGGAATATTCTACCCTCGACGATCTGACTGAATCCATTCAAAACTATTTTAACTGATGATGAATTTTCCTGAACTGAAAAACCGATTGCTGCTTGATGTACTTGAAGGCAAAGAAACAGAACGACCACCGGTATGGATGATGCGTCAGGCCGGAAGGTATCTTCCGGAGTACATGGAAATCAAAAAGAAGTACAGCTTTTTTGAGCGTGTGAAAACACCGGAACTGGCTTGTGAAATCACCATTCAGCCTATTGACATCGTGGGTACGGATGCAGCCATCCTATTTTCCGATATACTGGTTTTGATTGAATGCCTGGATGTGGAAGTACAGCTGAAGCCGGGCTTTGGCCCTTATCTGCCTGATCCAATCCGAACGGTGGAACAGGTCGAAAACCTGAATATCATTCCGGCAGAAGAACAACTGAGCTATGTGTATGATGCACTATCGCTCACCCGTAAAACGCTGGATGGCCGCGTTCCTTTAATTGGATTCGCCGGCGCTCCCTGGACACTCTTTTGTTACCTGGTAGAAGGACAGGGATCAAAAACCTTCTCAACGGCAAAATCCTTTTTATTCTCACAGCCGGAGGCTGCTCAAAAACTGTTGGATGTAATGACCGATCAGACCATCCAATACCTGCACAATCAGGTGAAAGCAGGTGCCCAGGCTCTGCAGGTGTTTGAATCGTGGGCGGCCGCACTGGGACCGGATGATTTTCGAAAGTTGGCGTTACCCCATTTGCAGCGAATTGCTGAAGAAGATTATGGCGTGCCGTTAATCATGTTTTGCAAGGATGCCGAATGGAGTTATCCGTTTTTTGCCAATACCCATGTATCCGGTTTCGGAATTGGCTGGGGATGTACACCCGAACACGCCCGCGAATTTGCCGGTGATAAAGTAGTTCAGGGTAATTTTGATCCGTCCAAGTTGTTAATGAATCCGGATAATATTGAGGCCGAAGCCACGGAGATGCTGAACCGGTTTGGTGAAGGAAATTACATTGCCAATTTGGGACATGGAATTCTGCCCAATGTACCTGTAGAAAACGCCAAACGATTCGTGGATACTATAAAGAATTTTAGATATTGAAGAGTTGGTTCCGACGCAGAGCGATCGGAACCAGAAAAAACAATATACCCCGGTTCATGTAGTAAACGTACATCGGTTCGCCGAACCGAAATGAATAAAATTCAGCTTTATATGCCAGACCTGAAATCCAAAAAAGAAGAATTCAGCAAGTTCGTGAAGGATGTGCAACAGCACATCTGCGATGAATTAGAGGCTGTAGATGGTACCCAAAAGTTTCGTATTGAAGACTGGGAGCGGGAAGGATTCGGAGGAGGCAGTACGCGCATCATTGCCGATGGCGAAGTGATAGAGAAAGGCGGTGTAAATGTGTCGGCCGTGGGCGGGCCTCTGCCGGAAGCCATGCAAAAGAAATTTGATGTGCCCGAATCCGAATTCTTTGCGACGGGTGTCTCACTGGTCATACACCCCAGAAATCCCTTTGTGCCCACAGTTCATGCCAACTACCGCTATTTTGAACTGTATGATAAAGATACCGGCGAACTGAGAGATCAATGGTTTGGCGGCGGGGCAGATATGACGCCCTATTACCTGTTCCCGGAGGATGCTAAACATTTTCATCAGGTGCATAAAGAAGTGTGCGACCGGTTCGACCCAAACTATTATCCTGACTTCAAAGCAGAGTGCGACGCCTATTTTTACAATCACCACCGTGAGGAAGCGCGTGGAATCGGCGGGTTGTTTTTTGATTATCAGCGCCCGGATGAAAACCGAACCGCAGATGATCTATCCGAATTTAGCAAAGCGGCCGGGTTTGCCTTCACCGATGCCTACCTTCCCATCATGAAAGAACGTAAAGATCATGAATATGAACAAAAGCATCGCGACTGGCAGGAAATCCGCCGGGGACGGTATGTCGAGTTCAATTTGATTCATGATCGTGGTACCTTATTCGGGCTGAAAACCAAAGGCCGGATTGAATCTATTTTGATGAGCCTGCCCCCTAAAGTGCAGTGGGTGTACGATCACCATCCGGAGCCGGGCAGTCCCGAAGCTGAGCTGGTAGAACACCTGAAACCTATTGATTGGATTAATTATAAGTAAGTGAAAGTTGAAAAGTGAAAAGGCAAAGCGTGCTTTTTACTTTTGCCTTTTCACTTTTGAAAAACATAGAAATATGAAATACCCGACAACCCGATTACGAAGAAACCGGCAGTCTCCCGCCATCCGGGAGATGGTACAGGAAAACCAGTTACATCCGTCAGACTTTATCGCTCCCATTTTCATTATGGAAGGGGAGAACAAGAAAGAGGAAATCCCCAGCATGCCGGAGTATTATCGGTACTCACTAGACCAGTTAAAAGGTGAACTGGATGAGCTGGTGGAAGTGGGTATTCAGTCGGTGTTGCTATTTGTGAAAGTACCTGACGAAAAGAAAGACAATAAAGGCACCGAGGCTTTAAACGATGACGGACTGATGCAAGAATCCGTTCGGTTCGTCAAAAAGCATTACCCGCACTTGCTGGTTATGACGGATGTGGCGATGGACCCGTATTCCTCTTATGGTCATGATGGCATCGTAGAAGATGGTGAAATTATAAACGACCCTTCCGTAGAAGTGCTTTCAAAGATGGCGGTAAGTCATGCCAAAGCAGGGGCCGATATGGTTGCTCCGTCCGATATGATGGATGGCCGGATCGGAG
This sequence comes from Gracilimonas sp. BCB1, assembly GCF_040117685.2. Lineage (NCBI taxonomy): Bacteria > Pseudomonadati > Balneolota > Balneolia > Balneolales > Balneolaceae > Gracilimonas > Gracilimonas sp. BCB1. The sequence goes on from NZ_JBEDYP020000014.1 coordinate 10,649, forward strand.
CGATGCGTAAAGCCCTTGATGAGGCCGGGTTCGAGAATACGGGAATAATGTCATATAGTGCCAAATACGCTTCATCTTACTACGGGCCTTTTCGTGATGCCCTCGATTCGGCTCCGGGATTTGGTGACAAGAAAACCTACCAGATGAATCCGGCTAATGTGGACGAAGCTCTGCGTGAAGTGGAGCTGGATATTCAGGAAGGCGCTGATATCGTGATGGTAAAACCCGGAATGCCATATCTGGATGTAGTGCGGGCGGTAAAACAGAATTTCAACATTCCGGTTTCGGTGTATAACGTTTCCGGTGAATACGCCATGATTAAAGCAGCTGCTGAAAAAGGATGGATCAATGAAGAAGAGGCCATGATGGAGGTACTGTTAGGATTCAAAAGAGCCGGCGCTGATTTAATTGCCACGTATTTTGCGAAGGCTGCTGCTCGTATTATCCTGAAATCATAATCGTGAATTTTTTATGATTTCAGGGGAAGCAGGAGCTTCGTACCGAGAAGAAGATTACTGAAGCACAAAAGAAATTTTTTAATTGAGAAACAGAAAGATGGATTACCCAAAGAGCAAAGAACTCTACGAACGAGCATCCAAAGTAATTCCCGGGGGAGTGAATTCTCCCGTTCGGGCTTTTAATAGCGTGGGTGGCACGCCTTTGTTTATTACCCGTGCTCAGGGTTCGTACTTGTGGGACGAGGAAGGGAACCGCTATATCGATCTGATCAGTTCGTGGGGACCGATGCTGTTGGGGCATGCCGAACCGGATGTAATTAAAGCGGTTCAGCAAACAGCCGAACACTCTACCTCTTTTGGAGCACCAACCCGACTGGAAGTGGAAATGGCGGAATTGATTACCAGTTCTGTTCCGGGCGTGGATAAAATCAGGATGGTGAATTCCGGAACCGAAGCAACGATGAGTGCTATTCGTGTGGCCCGTGGATATACCGGGAAGAATAAGATCATCAAGTTTAAAGGTAACTACCACGGCCATGGAGATTCCTTTTTGATTGAAGCCGGCAGCGGTGCCCTGACGATGGGCGAGCCGAGCAGCCCCGGTGTTACGGAAGGAACGGCCAAAGACACACTGAATGCCGAGTACAATAATCTGGATTCCGTGAAGAAACTGGTGGAAGCCAATAAGAATGATATGGCTGCCATTATCCTGGAACCCATTGCAGGAAACATGGGGTGCATTCCACCTAAAAAAGGATTCCTGGAAGGGTTAAGGGAGCTTTGTGATAAATATGAAATCGTACTCATTTTTGACGAAGTGATGACAGGCTTTCGGGTGGATTTCCAGGGAGCACAAAAAGTGTATGGCGTAACGGCCGATATGGTAACTTACGGTAAGATTATTGGGGCCGGACTGCCCGTTGGGGCTTATGGCGGAAAAGAAGAAATTATGGATTATGTGGCACCTACCGGGCCGGTTTATCAGGCGGGCACCTTGTCTGGAAATCCGTTGGCGATGGCGGCTGGATTTACGTTGCTGAAGAAGCTAAAAGAGAATCCGGAAGTGTATGACGAGTTGGAGAAAAAGTCGCAGGTGCTGGCTACCGGAATCACAAAAGTACTTGACGAGTATGATATCCCTCATGCCATGAATCGCGTTGGTTCTATGATTGGAGTGTTTTATTGCGAAGGCCCGGTGGAAACTTTCGAAGATGCCAACCGCACCGACAAGGAGCTGTTCGGGAAGATCTTTCATGGCATGCTGAAGCGGGGAGTGCATTTGCCTCCGTCTCCCTTCGAGGCTTTCTTCCTGTCCAATTCACTGACTACAGAAGATATCAGCTTCATACTTACCGCTTTTGAGGAGACCATCGCCGAATTTACTGATTGAGAAAGGGGCACATGCTGAATCAGAATGATTACATCATGCGGCAGATCCATCAGCTCACACAAGTTCTGACAAGAGTGATTTCGACTTTGGTGGGCTTAAAAACCCAGGAAAAGGCAGATCAGGCGATCGAAATTTCCAATAAAGTTCTGAATGAACAACTTGACCTGAATATAAGTGAACTGCTGGATATGGATTCTGAGGAAATGCTTCGGGTTTTAGAAGAGCACCCGGGGATGAACCATGAAAACCTGGAGCGTGTTGCTGACCTGTTTTTTGAATTGGCATCGGTTTTATCAGAAGAAGAGGAACCGAATACTAACCTTTCACGCCTTTGGAAAAGGGCACTTTTGGTTTATGAGTATATAGAATCAGAAGGAAATGTATACTCTATTGACCGAAATCATAAAATTGAGAAGATTCAGGAGATACTCTCTTAAGTGAACATCAAATTTGCACTTCATTTCTGATTTTCTAACTTAGCTTTATCCATTCATTAACCGGCAAAGCTATGAGCACCATCACGGTAACCAAGCGGATACATGCTCCCAAGGAGCTCGTTTTTAAAACGGTTTCGGATATTAAGAACTTCTCTAAGGCCGTTCCTGATATAATAAACGTAGAGTTTTTAACCGATCAGGAATACGGAGTGGGAACCAAGTTCAGGGAAACCCGTGATATGAACGGGCGAAAGGCCTCTACTGAACTTGAGGTGACTGAATTGGTTGAAAATGCTCACATTCGTATTGTCTCCGATACCATGGGTACGGTTTGGGATTCGCTTTTCACCGTAGAAAAGAAAGAAGACGGAACGGAGCTAACATTGATCATGGATGCTAAGTCATATAAAATTATGTCAAAAATCATCAATCCGCTGATGAAAGGCATCATGAAAAAAGCGCTCGAGAAAGATATGGAGGCTGTAAAAAATTATTGCGAATCGAATAATTAGCAGATCTGCTGCAACCCAACTCACACCCAATCGTTTGCCATGAACTCTGAGAATAAATAAACCAATGCCGGGTTCATGAAGAAATTTCTATACATTTTACCGCTGCTTATACTGCTTTTTAATCCACAAACCGCTTCGGCTCACCCCTGGGGTGGGTTGGTTATCGATCAACAAGGAAATATATACTTTACCTTTATTTGTCCGTTTGTGGACGACGATCATTACGCCTGTGTCTGGCAAATTGATAATCAGCAGAACCTGAAGCAGGTACTGGAATCTTCTCATTCTCCCAGCGACATCATTCTCTCTCGAAGTCCGGACCGGTTGATATACGGGGCAGAAAGAAATAATGCGGCAGGTGGATATCAGGCGAGGCTTTGGAAAATAAATGGACGGGATAATGAACTCATCATAAAGCCAACTACGGATGAAGAACTTTTCTTTATTCAGGCCTATGCTGTTGCTGAAGATGGTAAGGTTTATTTTGCCCGTGAAAATCGTCTTTTTCAGAGAAATGAAAGTGGGCAAGTATTAGAGATTGAGTTACCACCGGGTATTGATCGCATTGATGACCTTGCCTGGGGGCTAAATAACAAGCTGTACATTTTGGACCGGGAAAGCATTAAGGTGATGGAAGAAGGTGGTTCGGTTTCGGTGTTAGCAACCGGATTGAAGGAAGACGATCCCGAAAACATCCCGTTCTCCGGAGCCAACATTCTATTCGACTTTACCGTGGATAGAACCGGAAATGTGTACCTGGCTTATTATGGAAATCGCAGAGTGCTGAAAGTGACACCTGAAGGAGAGGTATCTGTATTCCTGGAATCAGAGGCGCCGTGGTCTCCCCATGGAGTAGATGTGTTTAATGGGGAAGTGTACGTGCTGGAATCAACATTCGGAACTTCAAAATGGTGGGAGTTTTGGGAAGAGGATGTGGTCATTCCGCGTGTTCGAAAAGTGGATATAGATGGAAATGTAACAACCGTTTTTGAGTATGAGGGTGCACCATAGGAATAGCCCGGTCTGAAATATTAAAAAAACCTTCTTTACTTCAATTCCACAATGGTGCACCCGGCACCACCGCGTTCAATAGGGGCTGTTTCCACGCTTTTCACATCATTGCGGGTGTTGAGGTAACTCTGAATCTGGCTGCGTAAAATTCCATCACCTTTCCCATGGATGATTTCCACCTGATTCATATTCCGGTATACGGCCCGGTCGATGTATTGGGTAACTTCATGCAGGGCATCCTCGGTTCTCATTCCGCGCACTTCAATGGAAGGCTTCACCATTTCGGTGGTCAGGCTGTTATCACCCACCATAATGGAAGAACGAGCTTTCGACTTCTTCTTTTTCTTCTTCTCAACCTTGACGAGGTTCTTGTACTTGGTTTTGAGCCGGAGACCGCCCGCCTGAACCACGGCGTTTTTACCATTAATCTCTACCAACTCGCCGGTTGTATTTCCGTCTTTAAATCGAACGTGATCTCCTTTCTTGGGAGGATCATCCGTTACCTGTTCACGTTCTTCCTTATTCTCCTCAATTTGCTCCAGTGAGCGATTTATTTCTTCTTTCTCCTGATCTACTTCCTTGCGGATTTCTTTAATCTCGTCTTTATCCGCTTTGTTCTGTTCCACAATTTTCTGAACGGCCTGCTCTACCCGCTGATTGGCAGAGTCCATAATTGACTTGGCTTCCTTCAGCGCCTTTTCCCGGATTTTCTCTTTATCCTTTTCAATGGCCTGAATTTTGTTCTCATACTTTTTACGCTCCGATTCTGCCTTATCCTGCAACCGGGAGTACTTCTCTTTTAAATCAGCCGCCTGCTGGGATTTGGTTTCCAGTTCGGTAATCAGAGACTCCATTTTGTCTTTGGCTTCACCCAGCAATACCCGCGACCGCTCCAGCACATCTTTATCAAGGTTCATCCGTTCGGCTATTTCAAAAGCATAACTGCTGCCGGGGATTCCTTTCTTAAACCTATAGGTAGGGGAGAGGGTGGCCTGGTCAAATTCCATAGAGCCGTTTACGGCTTTGGGATGCTCGTGGGCAAATACCTTCAGGGAACCATGATGGGTGGTAACAATGATTTTCCCGTTACGGTCGAGCAGCTTTTCAATGAACGATTGAAAAAGTGCTCCGCCTTCTTCCGGGTCGGTTCCGGCGGCTGCCTCATCAATAAGAACCAGACTTCCGGGTTCAAATTCCTCAACCGTTTCCCGCATCCATTTTAAGCGGGATGAAAAGGTGCTTAAATCATTCTCAATGGATTGATCATCCCCAAGGTCTACAAAAAGTCCGGAGAAAATGGGGATCTCAGAGGTGGGGTCAGCAGGCACTCCATAACCTGACTGTATCATCAATGCCAGAAGACCTACCGTTTTCATAGCTACGGATTTACCTCCGGCATTGGGTCCGGTTATCATCAGGCACTGTTCATCTTCCTCAAGCCGTAAAAGAAGCGGGATGATGGTTTCCCGGTCTTCTTTCTTTTTCGCACTCAGGTTCTTGAGACGGAGAATAGGGTTGTAGGCTTCCTTTAGACTCAAATACTGATTTTTGGCGATGATGGGAATCTCTCCATCCAGCTTTTGAGTAAGTTTGGCTTTGGCAAAAACCACATCAATTTCAGCCAGGTAAGAAAGGTTTTGATCGATATAGTCTGAATTGGAGTTTACATGGCGGGTCAGCTCTTTAAGAATGCGTTCAATTTCACGCTGTTCTTCAGCCTCGAGCTGGCGGATTTCATTATTCAGGTTCAGCGCCTCAACAGGTTCTATATAAACCGTTTGCCCGCTGGCCGAAACATCATGTACAAAGCCCTGTATTTTCCTCTTAAATTCAGCCTGTATGGGAATCACCATACGTCCGTTGCGGATGGTTGGCCCTTCATCGGAAGCCATTCCATCTTTGGTTGCGTCTTTCATCGAGCGGTTGATGGTGGTCCGTAAATCGGACTTCCGTTTATTTAACTTCTTTCGGATGGCTCTCAATTCCGGGCTGGCATTGTCTCGCAGATCTCCGTGTTCCGTAACTTTTTCCTTGATGCTTTTTTCAAGCTCCTTCATGGGAATCAGGCCTTCGGAAAGTTTGGCCATTCGGGGAAGTTGTTCGGACCGGGCTTTATAAAAGCTTTTTACCTGTCGCGACATAGCCGATATTTTCAGAATATCCACGAACGCTGGCAAGGGAATGATGCTTCCTTCAGCTTTAGCGGCGCCGAGGTAATCCCGAACTTCCGGAAATTCCCCCAATGGAAAAGGGTCGGCTGAGGCAATCACTTCCAACATCTCTTTGGTCTGCTCGGTCAGCAGTTGTACCCGTTGAGGATTGGTGGTAGGAGTTAGCGCCTCCATAAGCTCCTCCGAACGCAACGATTGGGTTAGGTCGAGGGTAGCCTGCCGGATTTGATCGAAGCCGAGCTTTTCTAAAAGAGTGTCAGGGTAAAGTTTCATTCAGGTGTTTAGTTACCTTTAATTAGCCTAACAAAGATAAGGGGAATATGGTTGTATATCGATGTTGAATTGGGAGGGGAAAAAAAGGAGGGAGAGATGTGGAAGCCGGAGCTTCCGATGTTCGTCCCCAAGCAGGGGCTTGGGGACGAGAAGTATGGATAGGGACGGGAGGATAAAATGGCATCAATGTGCTAGTCACCAAGCTCTGCTTGGTGATGACAGTTAGAAGCTCCTGCTTCAAATCCAAAATTCTAATGTAAGGAGTTCTGTTATAATCACTCTAACAAATAAAAAAATGGGAAGAAGCAGATACAAATTTCATGAACATGGATATCCCTATTTTTTGACAAATAGTGTGGTTGAGGGAATTCCTATATTCAAAGAGCCTGAAATTGTTAAGCTAATTTTAGAGGGATTCCTTTTTCTGCAGCATAAGAGAGAAGTTGAACTGTATGCCTATGTGATTATGGAAAATCATATTCACTATATCGCCAAGGGAAATAATTTATCGGAACATATAAGAAACTTTAAATCATTCTCTGCTCATCAAATTATTAAGTACCTAAAAGAGAATAATAAGAATCGGGCTCTGAGTCAGCTGAAAAGAGCGAAGTTAAGCCATAAGGTTGAAAGTGAGTATCAGGTTTGGACGGAAGGCTCTCATCCCATACAGATATTTACCTATGAAATGATGGCTCAGAAAGCTAACTATATTCATTACAATCCCGTTAAGAGAGGTTATGTTGACAAACCGGAACATTGGCGGTATTCATCTGCAAGGGATTATAAAGGAATGGAAGGGGTATTGCCTATAACGATATTTTTCGGGTAGAGAGTTGGAAGCCGGAGCTTCCGATGTTTGTCCCCAAGCAGGGGCTTGGGGACGAGATCAGATGGGCATGATTAAGGTAAGTTGGATTTACATGGAGTACTTTATACCACCGAGTACCCAGCGGCCGGGCATGGGAGCTCCGAGGATTTCCTGGTATTGAGTATCGGCCAGGTTCAGCACTTCCATGTACACCTTAAATCGATCAGCGAATAAGGTATATCCCACATTAAGATTGGTGATGAAATACTGGTCCGGGACTTCAGCATTAATTAGCTCAGCCGATTCCTCTGAGCGTACATTAAAGGAAGATTGGGAATTAATGGATAACGGTCCCGCCTGAAGGCTCAGGTCCAGGCTGGCCTGGTGCTCAGGGTGATTGGCAATGTATCTGGATACCGTATTTTGGTCACTGGTGGTGTTTATATAGGTATAACCAATCTGTGAACGAAGGGTGCTGTTGGATGCAAATTTCTGGGTGAACCCGGTGAGCAGTTCTACACCGGTTACATCACTTTCAGAGATGTTGGAGGCATAAAAGTATTCTTCATCTGCCATCAGGTTATCGGCATTATCAATCTGATTTGAGTTTGTCAGGCTGTAGTCAATCAGGTTAGACGAGCTCCGGTAAAAGAAAGTGGGGGAAAATCGCAGCTGTGCAACCGGAGTCCAGTCAAAACCAAAGTCGAAAGAAGTAGACTCTTCAGGTAATAAGTCCGGATTTCCGACATTCCTTCCGGGGGTCAGGTTGGGAATCTGGTGAGAGATATATCGCTCGGTAAAATCACCTTCCCGTATGGCTCGCCCAATTGAAGAACGTAATACAATGGATCCTAAATCATAAGAAGCACTTACCTGGGGCAGGAAGCTTAAATCACTGATTGGGTTGAATTGTAATCGGAGGCTGGAGGTCATACTCAATCCAAAATCGAAATTCATTGTGTGGATACCGTACACTCCCCATGAAGTATTACCGTGGTTACCTCGGTCAGTACTTTCAATATCTTTATTCAGCACTTGTGCTCCGGCCATAAAGCGCATGTATTTCAGGGAGGAGGAAAGCGTATTCAGCTGGTCAGTATTGAGCTCATATTGATGAGAGCCGTTTACATAAAAAGCCCCGGTTTGATGTACATTGGCCGGTGATAACGCAGAATTGAAGTCGAATACATCCTCTACATCACGATAAGAAGCTGTAAACTCTGATTGGTGAGAACCATTTTCATAAGTGAGTTCAGTAAGGGCCCATTTACTTTCGATTTGTTCTGTGGATTCATCATAGATACTGCGGGTGTAGAAATAACGAGCATTGAAATCACGATTCTCAACTCCACCGCGGGCATACCAGGTCCAGTTATCATTCAGCCTCACCGACATCGCGGATGACAGGTTCGTAACATCAAAATAGGAATTAAAGGACTCGTCAGAAGATACGCCTTCATCAAAACCTGGATTCCGAAAAGACTCTCCGTCCGACTGAGCGGTTCGGAAGGAAGTGCTGAACCTCCAGTTCTTTTTGGCAACACCAACACTTGCATCCAGAATTTGCAGGTTGTGTTCGCCGGCGGCCACATCCACATTTGTGCGGGTTTTCAGGTTCTCCGGAGCTTCGGAATCTTTCATCAAATACGCTTTGGTTTTAATGTGAACCACTCCGCCAACAGCATCGGCACCGAAAGAGGTGCTGGCCGGTCCGCGAATAAGCTCAATTTGCCCAATTTCAGATAAAGCCACCGGAATATTGGTGTTGAAGTGGGCCGTCAGCGGGTCGTTCAATGGTACGTTATCAAGCATAAACAACACCTGGGAGAAGGTACTTCCACGAACACCTACATCAGCCTGTACGCCAAAACCGGCACGGGCATTTATGTTGATGCCGGGAAGGCTTCGCAAAAGATCATCTACCGATTGAACCGGCATGTTCTGAATATCTGTTTGTGTGATAACAGCAACGCTTTTTCCACTTTCAGATATGGTGGTCGTGATGCGTGAGGCTGTTACATCAATAGAATCCAGCTCTGCTGTTAGCTGCCCGAAAGCAGGGCTGGTTATCAGTAATGAAATAAAAATAGCGGTTAAGAATCTCATAGGTTATATAATTGAATAGTATTTTAATGGCCTCTTGGAAAATGACAAAGATAAGAAAGGAGTACTTCTAAAGACTAATCAGAATACCATTTTATTTACAGTAGATAGGCTTCAGGCAATGAAACCAAGGGTTTACTTACTCGATGAATGCTCCTACATTAGTGGAAACAAACGAGAAAGACTATGAAGATCGAACTATATCAGGCAGATGCGTTCACGAATGAACTTTTTAAAGGTAATCCGGCTGCGGTGATCCCATTAAAGGAGTGGCTTTCAGATGAAACGATGCAGCGCATTGCAGCTGAGAATAATCTATCAGAAACGGCCTTTTTTGTTGAGGAGGGAGATGGATATCGTCTGAGATGGTTCACACCCGCTGTAGAGGTAGATTTATGCGGACATGCCACGCTGGCAACGGCGCATATATTATTTGAGGAGCTGGGATACGATAAAGACGAAATCGTCTTCAAAACACGCAGCGGACTGCTTACCGTGAAAAAAGAGAACAGCCGGTTGTCGATGAATTTCCCGGCCGTAGAGCCGGAACAGGCTGAAGGTCCGGCCATTCTGTTTCAGGCTCTGGGCATCGAGCGTACCTCAAACGTCTATAAGTCGGATGATTACATGGTTGTGCTGGATACGGAAGCCGAAGTTGCAGACCTGCTTCCGGATTATAGGATGCTTAACGAAGTGGATGCCCGGGGGATTATTGTTACGGCTCCGGGAGATTCGGTGGATTTCGTATCCCGGTTTTTTGCCCCGCAGTCTGGTATTGATGAAGACCCTGTAACCGGTTCAGCTCATACCAAAACAACACCATACTGGAGCCGTGAACTGGGTAAAACAGAAATGAACGCCCGCCAGATTTCAGAAAGAGGGGGCGATCTGATCTGCAGATTAAAGGGAGACCGGGTGGATATTTTAGGAGAGGCAATAACCTATTTGAAAGGGGAGTTAATCCTTGACTGAAATTTTAATTCTGTTGGCATTGGGGTTAGCTGCCGGAGTTTTGGCCGGACTATTAGGTATAGGTGGGGGGATTATTTTCACCCCGGTGCTTTTCTTTTTGTTTGAAGCTGAAGGGGTTGAGAACCCTGTGCTTTGGACCGTTGCCTCGGGATTGTTTTGTACCTTTGTGGCGGCTTCAGGAAGCACGATTCGGCAATATATTCAGAAGCATGTCTTTTGGAAGGAGGGAATCAAACTTGGAGCTTTGGGAGCTGTTGGAGTGTACCTTGGAAAGCTGCTGATAACTTCTCCCTACTACAGTCGCACGGAATTCGTCATATTTTTCAGTTGTATGCTGATCTACGTGGCGTTTATGATGTTTCGCCGCGGAAATGATAAAGAAAATGAGTATGATCGTGAATATACCCGGATGGACTTTAAAGAAACATCCATTACCGGCGGTTTAGGTGGGTTTGTATCCGTCTTGGCTGGTGTGGGTGGCGGGGGTATTATGGTTCCCATCATGAATTTATTCTACAAACAGCCTTTTAGGAAAGCGGTCAGCGTTTCTCACCTGGCGATGATTATCATGGTGACTTCCGGCTGGCTGCAGCTGGCCTTTGAGCCCGGAGCTATTTCCGGGATAACAGAATTTTCTGTTGGTTATGTGGATTTCGGGGCGGCATTACCTCTTTCTATGGGAGGATTAGCCGGTGGATTTGGTGGCGCTTTTCTGAACCACAAAATAAATCGAAAATACCTGCAATGGGGTTTTGCCATACTTGCCGTTGCAATGGCCGGCCGGTTGATTTGGGGAATTCTGTAGCTATACCCGGAACCATAAAAAGATAACGGAAATGAAAATCGGCTACATCACAAAGCAGCATCCCTCGAACCGGAGAGCCTACTCCGGAACGCATTATTACATGTTCAAGGCGCTGAAGCAAAGCTTTGAAGAAGTAGTGCCGTTCGGCCCTGTTGATTCCAACTATAAAATCATCCCAAAAGCTAAAGGCCGGTTGCTTCGGATGATGACAGGTAAAGTGTACAAGTATCAGTACGATATCGGGCTGGCCAAACGTATGGCTGCTATTATTGATCAAAAAATCGCAGAACATCAACCTGATGCGCTGTTGGCCTCTTTGATGAATCCGGAAATGGCGTATGTTAAATCGGATGTGCCCTTTTATTTGACCTCAGATGCAACCTCCGTTTTGTTGAATGAAGTGTATGGCAGTCATTCCAACCTACATCCGTTAAGCGTAAAAGAAGCCATGCATCTCGAAAGAAAGGCTTTTGACAAAGCGACCAAGCTCATTCTTCCATTGCAATGGCTGGCTGATTCTGCGATGAAAGACTATGGGGTTCCATCATCCAAAATAGAAGTTATTCCCTACGGAGCTAATCTGGATACTGAAATTTCAGAAGATGAAGTGGAACAAATAATTAAGAGACGGCAGGAATCATCAAAAATAAAGCTGCTCTTTGTGGGTATTCGCTGGGAAGAGAAAGGAGGGCCTTTTGCAGTGAAAGTCCTGAGATCGTTGTTGGAGAAAGGGATAGATGCTGAATTGTATATTGTAGGGTGCAAGCCTGAAATTCCCAACCAACCTGAAGGGATAAAAACTATCGGGTTCGTAGATAAAGAGACAGAACAGGGGAGAACGCGGTTAGATCAACTTTATAAAGAGGCTACGTTTTTTATCATGCCCACCCAAGCCGAATGTGTGGGGATGTCATTTATAGAAGCCGCCTCGTACGCATTACCGGCAATTGGTTCTGAAACCGGAGGCGTGCCCGAAGCTGTAGTCGATAATGAAACCGGCTTGATTTGCGGACCTTCTCACTCTCCCGATGATGTAGCTGATTGGATTATAGCTGTCCGAAAAGAAGAGAAGAGATATACTAAATTATCTCAGCAAGCTTACGACAAGTACAGGCATGATATGAATTGGGAGAATTGGAGTAAACGTGTTCGGGATGTGATCGACAATGAAATGGGGAAAGGTTAAGTTTTTGGCGATCAAGTTGTTTTTCTGAGAGATAAGGATAATATTCTGACAAAGATAACACCCTATTATTACTGTAGAGAGATATCATGAAGTATCCCCTTATCTATCAAAGAAAATGGACATTCTTAATTACGCTGTTACTTTTTTGGTTGCTATCTTCATCCAATCTTTCCGCTCAAAACGATGAGCCGGAACCGGTGCTACATCTGGCCTTTGAAAACTCTGTAGTTGATTCGACCGGCTTAAACCCATCCATTCAGGTAACGGGCGGTCAGTTTGTAGAAGACCGCAACGGTAATCCCAACAGTGCTTTCTATTTCGATGGGGTTGATGATGCAATTACGATAGCCGATACCGATAATGAGCTGGATGGCATTACCGAACTAAGCTTTATGGGATGGGTGAAGTATGAAGGATTTGACGACGAAAGCTTCTATGCTACTCTACTTGAAAGGTTCGATTCTTATGAAACTGAAGGATATTACTTTGGACTAAACAGGGACGGGAATCTTGAAGTAAGGGGATATACTTCTGAAGCCGGTTTAGAAAGCGGCGAGTGGATCCATATCGCTTTTACTGTGGGTGATGGGGTGATGAAATTCTATGTAAATGGAGAAAAGACAGATCAAAATAACTATGGAGCGGAAGGGTATGTTGCCGAAGATTCAGATATCACCATCGGTCTGAGTGAATTTTCAAACAGTCCATTTCAAGGTTCAATTGATGAAATAAAGGTATATGATTACGCAGTTAATGAAAGTCTTGTAAGAAGCAATGCAGGATTGGAACCAATCCCGGATTATAGCAATAGCAACATTCTGGATATGAGTTTTAATCAAAGCCTGAGTGATTCCAGTATTGCCGGGAATGAAGTAATCGCATCGAGTGGGGCCTATACAGAAGGTAGGTTCGGAAACAATGATTATGCGTATTCTTTTATTGAAGAGGATGCACATTTGAGCCTGGATTATGATAATGATGCGAGTGCGTTTTCAACGATTGATGATTTTACGGTAATGGCATGGATTAAGGTGAAGTCATTCAATACAACGGAGTCCACCATCATTCAAAAACCCACAATCACACAACAAGTTGGTTATCAGACTTGGACGGTAAGCAAGGGGTTTAGGTACTATATTAATTCGAGTGGTTTATTGGAGCTGGATGTTGACGGGGATATTTCCTGGACCCTTGGTTCATCTCGCGTTTTGCCTCAGGAAGAATGGGTTCATATTGCTACAACTTTCGAAGATGGCCAATTCAAGCATTACATAAACGGGGATTTAATACAAAATCGAACCGTTTGGAACAGAGATTCTCAATTTCAAAATTCAGACAAGATATTTATAGGTAATAGTGTAACATTATCGAAGCCTTTTAATGGATATATCGATCAACTAAAAGTGTTCAATTATGTACTGAGTGAAAGCGAGATCAGTCATCAAGTTGATTATGTCCATGTCGACTCAATGCCAGACCCACAGCTGCTTTTGTATCTGCCATTTGATGAGCAATCGGAGAATGATGAAATAGTACCCGGGGATTATGAAGAAAGCGATATTGTCAAGGGTAAGGACCGTTTCCAGGAAGACAACAGAGCCATAGATCTTGAGAACAACTCCTCGAAAGTGGTAATAAGAAATGTACCTGCATCATTTGATTCTTTAAATAGGAATATTTCCCTTTCTGCATGGGTGCGTGTCGAAGACCTTAGGAACAGATCTACAGTTATAAGTAGATCGGATAGTACAAAAGGAGATGGGTTTCGGCTTTCATTGAGAGAAAAGAATTCTTTTGAAGAAGGGGGGCATTCTCTTTCTCTAAGTTTGAACGGGATACAAATAGAACAAAAAGATTTTGCTATTCAAAAGGGGAGCTGGGTTCACGTTGCAGGAACATATGACGGAAAAATAGCGAAATTATACGTCAACGGTAGATTAATAAAAGAAGAATCAGTTAACACCAAGTTGTCTATAAAAGATCCGAATATATACATAGGCCAAAATGTGGAAAGAAATCGTGACGGGGATATTTTTAGAGATACATTTATTGGAAAAATCGATGATGTTCGTCTTCATAATTATGCATTGAGCCCGGATTCAATTGCAGTTTATTATGAGAATAGATTCCAAGGCTTTTCAACGGCACCAAAATCAGTATTATCATTATCTTTTGAAGGTTCGATTACTGATTCAAGCATGGTTAATAATACCATAGAAACTACAGGAACAGCTTTTGTTGAAGATCGGTTTGGTGAAACTGAATCGGCTATTTCATTTGATGGAGAAGATGATGAGATCATTATAAAGGATACAGATAATGCGATGGACTCAATAAGTACAGGACTAACGATTTCAACCTGGGTTAAAATGGAAAGAGAGTATTCGGGAAGTTATCCGGGGGAGACGTTGATCGAAAGGAATGACGGAGATGGGTATAAATATAGTTTGGCTATTAAAGAGGATAATTATGGGCCGGGCAATATGCAGAGCTCAGTTGAGACCATAGTATTTAGAATAGGTAGTGCTGAGTTGACCTTTAGGGATAGTCCTATTCAACCCGGAAAATGGTTTCATGTTGTAGGTACTTTTGACGGGGAGGAAATGAAATTATTCGTGAATGGTCGGGAAGCAAAAATTCGACCTTACGAAACGGTTATAAATTTAAGCGATTCAGATCTGATTGTAGGTAACAGTGCAGATGGAAATCAGCCTTTCATAGGTAATTTAGATGAGGTTCAAATGTATAACTATGCTCTTTCAGATAGCATGGTCGCTGAATTCTATGACGATAGGCCTCAGCCCACAACAGTCAAATCTCCCAAGCAGGCGTTACAGCTATCTTTTGAAAATACGTTAGAGGATTCAAGCCGTTATCAAAATATAGTAACCGCAGAAGGAGGGGCATTCGAAAAAGATAGATTCCATTTCGAGAAATCTGCCTACAGCTTTGATGGAGTAGATGATGTATTAATGGTTACAGATACAAGTGCTGCTATGGATTCCCTTTGGGATGGTTTTACCGTGTCGGGATGGTTCTTTCATTATGTGCATAATGATAACCATGTTGAATTTGATTCCAGTGCGGTCATATATGCTGAATCCGCAGACAAAAACAACCAATTTGGGTTAATGTTTGAAAAGGAGATTGATGAAAGCAACCCAAGAAGTTTATTGTTTAATGTGGGCGCAGATGAAATATCTTATACTGGCTTGGCTACCCGGGGCAATAGGTACTGGTATCACATTGCAGGGACGTACGATGGTAGTGAAATGAAACTATATGTTAACGGAGAAATGGTCGGTACTACAAATGTGACAAACTCTGAGGTGCTTTCCGAATCTATTTCACAAATTTATATTGGCAATAATAATACCGGAAGAGCCCCTTTGAATGGAATATTGGATGAGATCCAAATGTATACTTACCCGCTTTCCGAAGCTGAAATTGCCTCAATGATTGATATAGAGATTACTTTGGTTGGTAACGAACCGGATCCAAAAACAGAAATTCCTTCTGATATTGAACTGTACCAAAACTATCCGAACCCATTCAACCCAACCACCAACATTCAATTTAGTATTCCACAGGCGGGGAATGTTTCCCTTAAAGTATATAACACACTTGGCAGAGAAGTAGCTACATTAAAAAATGAGAAACTAAGTACCGGAACCCACAATGTTACTTTTGATGCCGGCAACCTTTCTTCAGGAGTGTACTTCTACCAGCTGAGATACAAAGGACAAGTGGCAACAGAGAAAATGTTACTGATTAAATGAAACAAGTCTTAATTCCCTGAAGTCTCCGCCATTCGTGTAGCCTGCCACACCACGGCTTTCCATTGGCCGTTGCGCTTCTCAAAGAACCCGCTGTTGAGGTAGTAGCTTGTATCCACACCTGTTGCAGTAGGCGTTTCAGCAATTAGCCGAAAAGTGAGGGCTGCCGTATTTCCAAATAGCTTCACCTGCAGGCTATCATAAGAATAGGAGGGGCGGGTAGATTGAGCAGTATCTGATTCAGCCTCACTCATCCCATCCATAATTACATCTTTTCCGTGACGGGTACCCGCCGAGCCGGTATAAACGAGATCATCTGCCCACAGCCGGTCGTGCATGTCGGGGTCCTCTACATTTGTCAGGAACTCATCCAATAGCTTAGTCAAAGCTGCTTTTTCCTGCTGGGGATTGACCTGCGAGCAGCTGCTCAAAAAAGCAATTAACATAAAGACAAAAAAGCCCGATAAACTGATATGTACTTGTTTCATTATTAAATCTATTAAGTTGGAGACTGAATGATATAATAGCGTTTCAAAATGAGACGTGCAGCTACAGTCTGTTTAATCCAAAAATCTGCGATTAAAAAAAGAAGCCCCGATCAAGAGGCTTCTTCTGTTGTTAGCAATCTATAGCTTGAATGAAGCTATATTCCAGTAAAATTCAGTGGTTCACGAAGATACCATTCCCATGGTATCGGGGGCGAACCTGGTCAATGGCAACTCCTTAGTCCATGATTTTTCGGAGGAACGCCGGCTGGTCGGTGTCATCCTTGCGGATACGTTCCGTGCGACTCTGGAATGGCGCGATGTTATCCTGCGCTTCATTCTTTTGTTCCTCTTCTTCAGGGACCTCAATGCTGTCTTCCTGCTTACGCACGTTTAAATCGCGACGCAGGTAAGACGGAGTGTCTAATTTTTTAAGGTTGTTTTCGCCTTTGTAGTAATCGCCCGTACCACGCTGAAAGCGTTTAGGTACATCGGGCTTTTTACTGTTGGTCTGCATATTAGCCTGTGCATTTTCAGCTGCTTTATTCAGCGAACCTTTATCATTGCTGGCTACTTTAGCTGTAGTTCGGTCTTCGGCAAGATCAAAACCGGTGGCGATAACCGTCACGCGGATGTCATCACCAAAGTTTTCATCCAGCACGGTACCGAGAATGATTTCGGCATTTTCACCGGCCTCATCATGGATGATATTGGTAGCGGTGGTGGTTTCGCGCATTCCAAGGTTGGAGCCGGCCGAAATGTTAACCAGAACGTTGCGTGCTCCGCGGATGCTCACTCCATCCAACAGCGGCGAGTTGATGGCTGCACGGGCGGCTTTCTCAGCACGGTCGGCGCCTTCAGCAGTAGCGGATCCCATAATGGCAGCTCCACCGTCGCTCATGGTTGTTCGCACGTCAGCAAAGTCAAGGTTGATCAGACCCGGCATCAGGATAAGATCACTGATACCACGTGTTGCGTTGTAGAGAACCTCGTTTGCCATTGCGAAAGCATCCATAAGGGATGTGTTTTCATCGGCGATGTCGAGCAATCGCTCGTTCGGGATTACTATTACCGTATCGCAATTTTTCTTTAGTTCGGTGATGCCTTCCAGGGCATATTTTTTCCGAACCTTGCCCTCACATTCAAAAGGGGTGGTTACAATACCGACGGTAAGGATGCCGCGACGTTTGGCGATTCCGGCAACCACGGGAGCTCCCCCGGTTCCGGTACCACCGCCCATTCCGGCTGTCACAAATACCATGTCGGCATTTTCTATAGATTCTTCAATTTCATGGCGGTTTTCTTCCACCGCTTCACGTCCGATTTCGGGACGTGCTCCGGCACCCAGTCCATTGGTAAGTGCTGAACCTACCTGAACCTTGATGTCTGCCATGCTATTCTTCAGAGCCTGTGCATCGGTGTTCAGAGCGATATACTCCACACTTTCAAGGCCCATGTTTATCATATTGTTTATGGCGTTACCGCCACCGCCGCCAACGCCGATCACTTTGATCTTGGCGTTTTCCTGGCTCTGTTCGTCAAAAAAGAAACGTGAATTGTTAGCCATTGTTAACTCCTATTTGAGTTGTTGTATTTTACTGGATTGTTATTGTTGTAGATGATTGCTGATTTTACTTCTAAAGCTCTTTGAACCAACTTTTCATGCGGTCGGTGATTTTTTGCATCACTTGTTCCACGTTGGTTCCTTTTGATGATGATGGCATCATCGTTTGGTTGTTTGCTGTGCCTGATCGAAGAGCATGCATCACCAAACCTACGCCGGTAGCGTAAATCGGGCTGTTCACTTCTTCTTTCAGTCCGCCTGTGATGCCTAATGGAATTCCCACTTTGGCATCCAGTCCTAATATTTCGTTCGCAAGGGGACATACATTCTTCACAAGCGATCCGCCGCCTGTAATCACGACACCGGCACTCATGGAATCAGCATATCCGCTGCGTTTAATTTCAATTCCCACGATTTCCAGGATCTCTTCCATCCGAGCCTGAACAATCTTAGCGAGAATACTTTTGGTAATTTCTTTGGGTGGACGCCCCGCAATGCCGGGTACCGTTATGACTTCGTCCTCTTCGATCAGATCAGCATAACTTTCGCCGTGCTTACGTTTCAGGGTTTCGGCCTGATCGTCAAGCACGCTGAGCCCGAGGCGAATGTCGTCGGTTACTTTTTGCCCGGCTATAGCAATTACTGCCGTATGGCGGATCGTATTATCCTGGAAGATGGCTACGTCAGTCGTTCCACCTCCGATATCCACCAGCACCACACCGGCTTCTTTTTCCTCTTCATCCAACACGGAGTAGGAGGATGCCAGCGGTTCTAAAATGATGTCGGCAACCTGGTATCCGGCGCGTTCAACACAGCGATAGATGTTTTTGGCCGCAGATACCAGTCCGGTTATGATGTGAACTTCGGCTTCCATACGCATGCCGCTCATTCCCACCGGGTCGCTGATTCCATCCTGACCGTCTACCACAAACTCCTGCGGGATCACGTGGAGAATCTGCTGATCAGTCGGAAGCATGATGCGCTGGCAATCTTCAAGAAGCCGCTCTACATCTTTTGCTGTAATTTCATTGTCTTTGTTGTTGATGGTGATCACACCTTTGCTTCGCATACTGCGGATATGGTCGCCGGCAATACCTACATTCACCGAGTTCACCTGGATGCCGGAAGCCAGTTCTGCCTGTGCAATGGCATCCTTGATGGCATTTACGGTTTTATCGATGTTTACCACCACACCACGGTTCAGCCCATCGCTTTGAGCTTTGCCCACCCCGAGGATATGAATCCGTTCCTGTTCATCGATTGATGCTACGATTGCGCAAATTTTGGTAGTCCCGATATCGAGACCTACCATGATGTTTTCATGTTCTTCCATGACGATCCGCTGTGTTTTTGTTGATTGCTAAGTTTCTTCTTTTGGTTGATGGCGAAGCCAAATCCGAATAAAAGTCCGAGATAGAATCTTTCTTCAGTAATCCTTTGTCCGGTTCCGTTAGCAGTGTATTCAAAAGACTTCCTGCCTGCTTTACCCCTTCCGCCCGCTCTGCTTGTTCCGTTCGTCCACCTCGTTCTGTACGCTCTGCGCCGGAACGATTAGACGATTCTTCTTTTAGCATAGAATATCCATGAACATCGGCGAACGATATGTGATTGAAATCAAATTTCATGGGTCACCACCTGATTTGTAAACCGGAGGTCAACTTGTCGCATCGCTTGTATGCCCTTAGTTCGGATCACTTCCGTATAAAAAGCTTTCCAGTTCTCCAGTTTGGTTTGAAAGTCATTTCGGCCGAATAGCAGCTTCACTCCATTTTCATGGCTTAAGGCTACCACGCCGTCGGTTTCATCATATACCACCTCGCTGATAGTGGTCCATCCAAAGCCATCGATTTTGGCTCGCATCAAAAAGTCTCGTACCTGCGCAAAGTCTTCTGTCTTGATTGTATCATCAGATGTCGCACTGTATCCATACAAAAGCGGAACATCCTGCGTTTTTCCATCCAATATGGGCAAGCGGACGCCTTCGGCATCCACATACATACGATCCGGCCCATTCACCAACAGCGCAATAGGCTGACGTTCGGCTACTGTAAGCCGTAAATCTCCGCTGGGTTCGATATAAGGTTTCACTGAGCGAACGTAGTCGAGTTTTTCCACACGTTGAACAACTTCATTCAGGTCCAAACTGTCCGGCTTAATTCCCAAAGGGATATCTGCTGCTTGCTTTAATTGCTCATAATCAGTGTAATACAGACTATTTACCTGTACATCCTGAACCGTTACATTCCGGTTCCAGTAGAGTGCAGCAAGCACAGCAATTCCGGTTACCATCAAAACGGTGGTAATCCACGGAAGTAAGCTTTTATTTGAACCTTGGTTGCTCAACTATTTGGCTTTTGGTTTGAATTTTCCGGATTTCAATGCTTCCACGAACTCTTCCCCAAAGCGGTAAATATCTCCGGCACCCATGGTGATAATAATGTCACCGGGTTCTGCAATTTCTTTCAGTGTTTTGGTGACATTCTCTTTGTCTTCCACATACATCACATTCTTATGCCCATACTGCTCGGCGGTATCGGCAATCAGTTTCCCGGTTACACCTTCAATCGGTTGCTCACGGGAGGGATATACATCGGTCACAATCAACATTTCCGCATCAAAGAACGAAAGACCGAATTCCTTATATAATTCCTGAGTACGGGAGTACAAGTGCGGCTGAAAAACAGCAACCACACGGCGATCAGGCCAACCTTTATTGGCCGCCTGCAAGGTTGCATGCACTTCGGTGGGGTGATGAGCATAATCATCAATCACCATACAGCCGTTGTCATATTTCAGCTGGAAGCGACGGAATACTCCTTCGTATCGCTCCAGACCCTTTTTGATCAGTTTAAAATCTATATCCAGTTCCAGCCCGGTTGCTATAGCTGCAAGCGCATTTTTTACGTTATGCTCGCCCGGTGCTTTCAATGTGACAACTCCGATTTTCTCATCTTCCCATACCACAGAAAAAGTGCTGGTAAAGGCATCAGAACGGATATCGGTCGCCCGAAGCTGAGCCTGAGGTGTTAGTCCATAAGTGATAACCCGTTTCTCTAATTCCGGTAGAATGCTTCGTACATTCGGATCATCGAGGCAGACAATCACAGCTCCGTAAAAAGGCACTTTGTTAGCATAATCAATAAATGCCTGCTTCACATCTTCCAGGTCATCATAGATGTCGAGATGCTCGGCTTCAATATTCGTAATGATGGCCAAAGAAGGAGAGAGGCGAAGAAAAGTCCGGTCAAATTCATCAGCCTCTACTACAATCAAATCTCCTTTACCAACCACGGCGTTGGTTTTGTCGAAACTGTGAACCTTACCGCCTACAATGATGGTGGGATCATAATTTCCATCCTGAGTTACATGGCCGACCATAGTAGTGGTTGTAGTCTTGCCATGAGTTCCGGCTACACCAATCCCGAACTTCATTTTCATGAGTTCAGCCAGCATCTCCGCCCGTTTAATGGTCGGAATACGCTCTTCAATTGCCGCTTTGGTTTCTACATTCTCATCAGCTTTAACAGCACTGGTGTAAACAACCACATCAGCACCTTCAATGTACTCCGCCTTATGGCCTTTGTGAACCGTAGCGCCGAGTTCCTGCAGCCGCTTGGTGGTTTCGGTGACTGCACCGTCTGAGCCGGATACCTTATATCCGCGCTGCAACAATATTTCGGCCATCCCGCTCATACCAATGCCACCTATACCCACCATGTGGATATGTTTAGTGCGGCCAAATACGGGTTGTGTTTCGATGCGTTTTTCCACTACTGCGTTCTTATAACTTGGATTTTGCGATTTCTAAAATTTCTTTGGCAATCAGCTTGGCGGCATCGGGTTTTGCTAAATTTAATGCAGCCTGATTCATGCGCTTCAGGTTTTCCTGGTCGTAGATCAATTGCTCCACCAGTTCAGTCATGGTCTCTTTCATAGCATTATCCTCCAACAGTTTGGATGCACCTGCATCTACCATTGATTTAGCGTTTTGTGTCTGGTGATCTCCTGCAACATTAGGAGAGGGGACCAATACACTTGGTTTTCCCGTTAGCATCAATTCCGAGCACGAACTTGCCCCGGCGCGGCTTATTACCAAATCTGAGGCCGCATACGCTTCCGCCATGTTGTCGAGGAAGGCCGTGAGCCGCAGATTGTCTAAGTTCTTTTCGTTGATTTCGGTAGAGAGCTCATCATAGTATCGTGCTCCGCATTGCCAGATTATTTGTAAGCCAGCTTTATTGTGAAGTTGTTCAATATTGGCTTTCATCGCCTCATTGATGGTTTTAGCTCCACCGCTACCACCCATTACCAATAGCACCGGTTTGTTGTCATCAAACCCGAAAGACTGTAGTGCTTTGGATTTATCAGCCCCGGTTAATGTGGCTCGGGTTGGGTTTCCGGTAATCTCCGTTTTATGCTCCGGGAGATACCGATCGGCCTCTTTGAAGGCTGTAAATATCTTTGTGGCAAACTTTGCCAATAGCCGGTTTGTGACTCCAGGAAAGCTGTTCTGCTCCTGTATCACAATGGGAATACCTTTCTTACCGGCTACCCATCCAACAGGACCTGCTACATATCCTCCGCAGGAAACAACCACATGTGGTTTATAACCTGATAAAATGCGCAGGCTTTGAATAACACTTGTCATCAGTTTCACCGGGAACAGTAAATTCTTCAGGGTGAACCGACGATGAAATCCGCTGATCCATACATTCCGGATATCATAGCCTGCTTTTGGAACCGCCTGCCATTCCATATGGTCTTTGGTTCCAACGAATAGGATTTCCGTTTCAGCCCTCTCATTTTTCAAAGCATCTGCGATGGCGATGGCGGGGTAAACATGTCCGCCCGTTCCGCCGGCTGCTAATAATATGCGTGGGTTTTTATCCATAGAACAAGGTCCTCCGGTCCCGGTTATGTTTCGAGATGTTGAGGAGGATGCCGACCATTAGTCCGGCAAAAAGCATGCTGGTTCCGCCATAACTCACAAAGGGCATGGGGAGTCCCGTTACCGGAAGAATGCCACTGGCAACCCCGGCGTTCACAAATCCATAAAAAACGATGGTTAATGTACAGGCCACAGCCAGGAGTGATCCCAGGTGGTCTTCCGCATTCCGGGCGATAAATACAATGCCTCGGAAGAGTATCAGTGTGAAAATGAATATGAGGGACATGGCTCCAATCAGCCCATATTCTTCAGCGATGATGGCAAAGATAAAGTCGTTGTAAGGAGCAGGAAGGAAGTCACGTTGTGAGCTTTTCCCAATCCCAACACCCATCAATTCCCCTTTGGCGATAGCTATATGAGCCTGTTGAGCCTGGTATCCGCTGCCCTGAATGATGTGTTCGCTCGGGATTTCTTTAATCTGATTTAAATACTGTTCAATTCGATCCTGACGATTTGTGGATTGCCCCAGCAACAAGGCTCCGCCCAAAATGCCAACAGCAACCAGGGAGCCAAGCTGTATTATGCTGACTCTTCCCACAAACATGATTACGAGACAAATTCCCATCAAGATAGCCGCACTACTGAAATCCTCAATTCCTATAAGCCCGCATGTTAAGGTGACCCAGAACATGATGGGGAGGAAGGTCTTTTTGAAATCTTTGATGTATTCCTGCTTTTCACTAAGTAATACACAAACGTGGACCATTAAAGCCACCGTAGCAACCATGGATGGCTGAAAAGAAAACCCGCCTACATTCAGCCAGCGCTTAGCTCCAAACTGCTCGGTTCCGAATGCCAGTACAGCTAATAAAAGGAGCAAGCTGATAACCATACCAACCCGGCTGAACTTGGCAATGGTGTGATAATTCATCTTTGAGGCAATCAGCATTACAAAGAATGCGATTCCCAGCTTCACCAGGTGACCAACAATCAAGGTTCCGGCCGTGGTAGATTTGGTTTCTGCAAAAAATGCGATAGACGAATACACCGCCAGCATCCCGAAGGTCATGAGGATCACAACCGACATCAATAAGTACCGATCGCTGCCTTGCTTGCGCGTATCGATATCCTCGGCAGAAGTACCGATGATGTTGGAAATATTGCTATGTGGACTCGTGTATATCATGTTTTATTTAAAGTGACAAAGTGTTGGAGTGACAGAGTTACAAAGTGGTTTTTTGACTAATACCACTTTGTAACTCTGTCACTATGCACTCTGCTTCTTTCACAATTTGTTTACTTCTTCTTTGAAAATTTTGCCGCGGTGTTCGTAGCTGTCAAACATATCAAAAGAGGCGCAGGCTGGGCTTAAAAGTACAACTTCACCTCGCTTGGCTACTTTTTTTGCAGCCCTTACGGCTCCGCCCATCGTTTCTACCCGAACAAAGTTGGGAGCTACTTTCCCCAGTTGCTCTTCCACCCGGTCTTTGGATTCACCAATTGCGATAATGGTGTGAACTTTCTCTCGAATCTGTGCTTCCAGTTCGCTGTAATCATTTCCTTTGTCACGCCCCCCCAAAACCAGTGTAACCGGTACGTGAAAACTGTCTAAAGCAAACCAAACCGCATTTACATTGGTCGCCTTACTGTCGTTGATATATTTCACGCCTTCAACCTCTCGAGCCAGTTCAAGCCGGTGCTCAACACCGGTGAAGCTTTTCAGGCTCTCGCGGATGGCCTCATTCTTGATCTCAGCCGCACGGGCTGCCAATGCGGTGGCAAGTCCATTACTTAGATTGTGCTTGCCACGTAGTCCTATTTCTTCTACTGACATAAGGGATTCTTCTTTATTGTTGAATTTGAAGATGATATGATTGTCGCGAACAAAGGCTCCTTCTGGCACTTCCCGTTTGTTGGAAAACGCCCATAATTGTGGAGCCGATTGCTTTTGCTTTAACTGTTCAACATGCTTTTGGATGATGGGGTCATCATAATTAAAGATGAACCGGTCATCGGCCGTCTGATTTTCCGTAATCCTGAACTTCGCTGCTGCATACGCTTCAAGGCTATGCTGGTAGCGGTTCAGGTGATCCGGAGTGATGTTCAAAATCATACTCACTGCCGGTTTAAAATCTTTGATGTGATCGAGCTGAAAGCTGCTCACTTCCAGCAGGAAATCACCTTTATTCTTATCAATCTCATCGGAAAAGGCCACGCCGATGTTTCCGGCCAGGGCATGTGGCCGCTTGGCGGTTTTCCATACATGATCTAACCAATTGGCTACCGTGGTTTTCCCGTTGCTTCCCGTTACTGCAATTACATTCTGATCAGTAAACCAGCTGGCTGCTTCAATTTCGGAGAACACCTCTTTTTCTTCATTCAGATAATACTGTATAATCGGGGATTCTGTGGGTACTCCCGGGCTCACAACCACAAACTCAGCTTGTTTGGCTTTATCTGTATGGCCGTTCTCTTCAAAAGGAATACCGGCAGCTTCTAATTTTTCACTGGCTTCGTCAGAGATTTTCCCATAATCAGACACAAAAATATCCGCTCCCTTTTTATGAAGGAGGAGAGCAGCTGCTATACCACTACGGGCAGCGCCAATCACAACGATATGTCGATCCTTAACTTTTCTCATCGGATTTTGAGTGTTAACAGGCTTAGAATTCCCAGCAGAACCGTAATGATCCAGAAACGAACCACAATTTTCTGTTCAGGCCATCCTTTCTTTTCATAGTGATGATGGATGGGCGTCATCAGGAAAACACGCCGGCCTTCTCCATATTTTCTTTTGGTGTACTTAAACCAGGTGGTTTGAATGATGACCGAAAGCGTTTCAATAAAAAAGATTCCGCAAATGAAGGGGAGAAGAAGTTCCTTATGCAGCATCAATGCCACAGCTCCAAATGCGCCACCCAGTGCGAGTGAACCGGTATCTCCCATAAAAACCGAAGCCGGGTTTGTGTTGTACCACAAGAATCCAATACAAGCTCCGATCAGGGACGCTGCAAAAATGGTGAGTTCACCGGCTCCGGGCAGATACATAATATCGAGGAAGCCGGAAAAATCGACCCGGCCGGATACATAAGCAAAGATGGCAAACACAATTCCGCAAATGGCGGAGGTTCCCGCAGCCAGGCCATCCAAACCGTCTGTTAAATTGGTGGCGTTACTTACGGCTGTTATCACAAAAACAGCTACGCCCAAATAAATCATCCAGCCTAAGGTTTCACCGAAGTAGGCGTAGTCAATATTTACATTCTTCAGGAATGGAACGGTTGAAAGGGAATTAAAAGTCTCGAAATCGGGATGGAAGTACAGTACGGCTCCTACAACAAGCCCGACAAATACCTGTCCGGCTATTTTAAACCACCCGGCCAGTCCGCTTTTATCTTTTTTGACCACTTTGATGTAATCATCGATAAATCCTACGATTCCCAAAGCCAGTACAACGAATACAATCAACCAGCTGTAGATGCTTTCCATCTTCATCCATAATAAAGCCGGGATTACAATCGCCAGGATAATGATTACACCACCCATAGTTGGTGTTTCGCCTTTGGCGAGGTGGCTGTCGAGCCCAATGTCATCCCGAATTACTTCGCGAAGCTGCAGGTGACTGAGCCAGTGAATGATTTTCTTTCCGATAAACAGACTGATCAATAAAGAAGTAACGGCAGCCAGTGCTGTTCGTGTTGAAATAAAAGCTACAGCTCCGGTTCCCGGAACGTCGTAGGTAGCATCAAGCCAGGTAAAGAGTTCGTGCAGCATCAGTTTCCTCCCCCGGCTTTTTGAGTTAATGCTTCCCGGGCGATTTCACAGTCATCAAAGTGATGACGCTCACCATCTACTTCCTGATAATCCTCATGGCCTTTACCGGCAATCAGGATAATTTCATGTTCAGAAGCATCTGCGATCGCCTGTTGAATCGCTTCTTTTCGATCGGTAATACTCTTTACGTTACCCAGTTCTTCAAATCCGTCCAGAATATCTGCAATGATTAAGTCGGGATTTTCTGTGCGGGGATTGTCGCTGGTTACGATAATCTTGTCGGCAAAGGCAGCTGCTGCTTTGGCCATCTTCGGGCGCTTGCTCGAGTCACGATCTCCGCCGGCACCGAAAACAACCGTCAGCGTTTGGTCGGCTTCTTTTACCGAAGCAAGAGTAGAGCAAACATTTTCGAGGGCATCGGGCGTGTGGGCGTAATCCACAATTACCTTGGGGAGAAGTTCTCCTTCAACGGTTACAGGCTCCATACGTCCGGCTGCACCCTTGGCGTTACTCAGTGCTGCAGCTATTTCTTTGGCATCCAGCCCAAGTGCGCGGCAAATTAGGAATGCTTCGCCCACATTATAGGCATTGAAAGTTCCGATAAGCGGACTTTCAATTTTCTCGCCGTTTACGACAATTGTAATTCCATCCGAAGAATTCTTCAGGATATGGGATGAATCTTTATCAAAGCTGAGTAATGATTTTCCTGCTTTGCAATTTTTCAGCATAAACTCGCCCTGCACATCATCCGCATTAATTACAGCTGTTGATGACTCGGGAAGATTGTCGAATAAAATCTTTTTCGCCTTCGCGTATTCACCCAGCGTCTCATGGTAATCAAGGTGATCCTGGCTCAGGTTCGTGAAAGCAGCTACTTCAAAATCAATTCCGGCCACCCGGTCCTGATCTAATGCATGGGATGAAACTTCCATAACCAGGTATTCAGACCCGGCTTCTACCATGGTCTTCATGTCGTTGGCCAGTTCAATAGGATCGGAAGTGGTAAGCTTGCTGTCGAGTACTTCTTCAAGAATTCTCTTGCTTACCGTTCCTAATAAAGAGGCTTTTTCACCACAGGCACATAAAACCTGATAAACCAGGGTTGCGGTAGTCGTCTTTCCATTAGTTCCTGTTATGCCGATCACTTTGAGCTGCTTAGCCGGATTCCCGGCAAAAGCCTGACCAATAGGTCCGGCCAGTTTCTGTGTGTTTTCAACTTCAATCACACATACATCGGCATCCGTGTAATAAGATTCCTCACAGATAATGACTTTGGCACCACGGCCGATGGCATCTTCCAAAAACATATGCCCGTCAACCTGTGTGCCTCTAATTGCGATAAAGACAGAACCTTTCTGTACATCACGGGAATTGATGGCGAATGTAGTTATCTCACCATCAAAATCTTTGTTTGTGACGTGCAGAGGATTACAAATTTCTATGAGCTTATCTATCGTCAATTATCGCTTTTTTATTTGAGTGAGTAATTCCAGTGATTTCGCTTTACCGCGAATCGTCACGTTGTATCCTTTTCTAAGGAGTTCACCCTTTTTGGGATACTGTGCAAATACAGTTCCTGAACCAATGATCTCGGTTTCGAGCCCAAGCTCGGTAAGCAGGTTGGTAGCCTGACGCATATTCATGCCAATCAGGTCGGGAATCTCAGCATATCCGTCTTTTACTTTTGCACTGTCAATAGCTGTATAAGTTTCCGACAGTGTTAAAGAAATTTCTTTCCCAATGTTAATTTGAGTGCCTGCTTCAGGAGTTTGATTCGTGATATACCCGGCTTTTCCATTTACCTCATAAGGGATGTTCAACCCGGCAAGTAACTCAATAGCTTGTTTTTTCTTAAGTCCTTTCAAAAACGGAACCTGTACAAACTCCGGATTTTGCTCTTCACCGACTTTCATATTCTGCTGGATGTTATTATCGAGTCCGGCAATTCGCTTGGCCACATTTTGGAAAATGGGTGCGGCGGTAAACCCTCCATAACCACTGGTTCGGGGTTCATCCAGAAGAATCAGGCATACATACTGCGGGTCGTCAACAGGGAAGAATCCCACAAATGAGCCCCGGTAATTATTGGTGTAGCGGCCGTTAACCACCTTTTTGGCGGTTCCTGTTTTTCCGGCAATCCGAAGGCCTTTTACCTGGGCAAGGTCGCCGGTTCCTGAGTCGGCCACAACGCTTTCAAAAATCGGATAAAGCTTCTCTAAGGTAGATTCTTTGGCAATTTGGCGGATTTCCTCCGATTCATGGGCAGTAACAACCTCACCGTTCTTATCTTCGATTCGCTCTACCAGGTAAGGGCGCATCATTTTTCCGTTGTTCGCAAAAGCAGCATAAGCCTGAGCTATCTGCAGAGGAGTGGTTTGGATTTCATATCCGTGCGACATCCAGGGCAGCGTCACCAAACTCCATTCATAAGGTTTTGCCAGCCTTCCTTCCACTTCACCAATCAGGTCGATGTTGGTACTTGATCCAAAGCCCATGTTACGGGCATATTGGTAAAATACCTCCTTATCCATTCGCATGGCTATTTCAGCGGTAGCCACGTTTGATGACTTTTGAATAACTTCTTCAAAAGTAAGATCACCCAGAGGGTCATGGTCGCGCAATACAAGATCATGGATTACCACTTCACCGTCATCAGGCGTCTCAAAAACTTCATTGAAATCAACTACGCCCTGTTCTACAGCCGCAATGGCTGTAACCAGTTTGAATGTGGAGCCGGGCTCAATCATATCAGAAATAGCGAAATTCCTGCGATTTTCTTCGTCGTTACTTCCCGGGTAGTTAGGGTCAAAAGTAGGGTAGTTCGCCAATGCTTTAATAGCCCCGGTTTTAGGATCCAGGATGATGCCCGTTCCGTAATTAGCCAGATGCTTATCCACACCGGCTTTAAGCTCATCTTCCAAAATGGCCTGAAGGTAAGCATCAATGGTGGTATGCAGTGAATATCCGTTGCGGGGAAGTTTTTTAGGAGCTCCTACATATTCGAAAATACGGTTAAAAGGATCGCGACGTACCTGACGTACACCGTCTTCTCCTTTTAATTCTTCATTATAATAGGCTTCCAGTCCAATTCGGCCATTGGTCTCATGATTTACAAATCCTAAGGTGTGAGCCGCAAGCGTTCCGAAAGTATATTTACGCCGGTAGTTTTCTTCCAGAATTACACCATCAATATCCAACGCTTTAATCTGATCTTTTGCTAAAACCGACAGGTTGGTTTCAAGAACGATATACCGGGAGCGGGCAGGCGCTGAATTTATTTTTGTTCGGTAATAAGAAGCATTTTTCCTGGTTAAAGCAGATAGTTTGGTAATCAGTTTATCAACCTGTTCTTTAGGTACTCCGGCTTTCCCGTTTACCGTTACTTTAGGATCAAAAGCCAGCTTGTAATCTACGGCGTTGGTCGCAAGCAGAGTGCCGTTGGCATCATAGATATTGCCGCGTTGAGCGGGAATAGGGATCTGGTCCACAGCTTGCTTGCTCCAGAGTTCACGTAACTCATCACCTTCCACATAGTTTATGCGAATAAGCTGAAATCCTAAAGCGCATGGGATGAGGAGTATCAACCCAAGAATGATAAACATTCGGCTTAATATGGCAGTGCGTTCATCCATCCGTCTAATCCTCTTTTATGATGATGACTTTATCTGCCGGGCCGCCGTTTACGAATCCTTGTTCTTCGGCTTTACGGTATATCTCGGCCGGACCGATCATGCGGTCGTACCGAAGTTTGAGCTCATCGTACTGAGCCCGTGCCCGATTGTATTCCGCCTCCAGCGTCTGAACTTCATCTAACAGCCGCTGGGTTGAGAATACATGGGTAAGATATAGCAAACCCAGTGCCCCGATGATGATACTTCCTACAATCACCTTCCAGGGTTTGACCTTGGGGAGGCCAATTTTGGAGTTCGCTTTTGCAGTATGCTTTGTCCGACTTTGTTTTGGGGAGGAAGTTTTGTTGTCGGGCAGAGATACTTTACGAAGGTTGGGACGAATGTCATGCTTTTTAAGTGGGGATTGCACGATCATGAGTCGCCTCCTTCAGTCTTCTCGGCGATCCGAAGTTTAGCGCTTCGGGAAGCCGGATTTACGGAAACCTCTTCTTTATTGGGGGTAATAACCTGCTTATTAACAGGCTTTATGGGGGATATCGGGTTTCCATAAAAGTCTTTTTCCACTTTACCTTCGAAGTTGCCGGCTTTAAAAAAGCGTTTTACAATGCGGTCTTCGAGAGAGTGGTACGAAATAGCTACAATACGTCCGCCGGGCTTCAACACGTCCAGCGCTTCTTCCATCACCCGCTTAAGCATATCAAGCTCGCGGTTCACCTCAATGCGGATACCCTGAAATACGCGGGCCAGTGATTTCACTTCAAAACGTTTGTTTACAACGGATGAAACCACATCACGAAGCTCACCGGTTGTTTCGATCGGGCGTTTTTCGATAATAGCCCGGGCTATTTGCCGGCTTTGTTTTTCTTCACCATAATGGAAGATGACATCGCGCAGCTTTTCGTATTCATATTCATTGACCACCTGGTAAGCAGAAACACCGGAAAGATTTCCCATTCGCATATCGAGCGGGCCGTCTTCCTGAAAACTGAATCCTCGTTCTGCTTCTTTAATCTGGTGGGTTGAAACTCCTAAATCCAAAAGGATTCCGGCTACCTGTCCGTGGGTTTGGGGAGGTAGAAGGGTGGACAGGTAGCCAAAATTGCCTTTTATGGGGGTAAAACGAGGGTCATCGCCAATATTGGATGAAGCAGCTTCCAGTGCCTCATCGTCCTGGTCGATGCCGTATAGCCGTCCGTTTTCACCAAGATGTTTTAAAATTTCTTTGGAATGGCCACCACCGCCAAGTGTACCATCTATATATAGGCCATCCTTGTCGGTGATAAGTCCTTCCACCGATTCATTAAGTAAAACCGGGATATGTTGGTGATATGTCGTCATCTCAGGCACCATCGGTTTCCGGTTCATCTCCCATCACTTGTTCAAAAATCTCTTCAAACGCACCGTCATCCAGTGCTTCATCAACCTCGGCCAGTTTCTCCGGATCCCATACCTCTATATATTCACCCATTCCGAGAAATACAGCCTTCCCGTTTATTTCTGCATACTCTGTAAGGTCGGAGGGAAGGGCGATCCGGTTTTGCTTATCAAGAGATACGTCTTCTGCATAGCGCAGGAAGTTTCGTTTAGCCAGGCGGCCTTTTTTTGTGAAGTTATTAATGCGCGACAGTTTTTCTTCCACGTTCGACCACTCATCTTCGGGATATAAATAAAGACAAGGTTCCTGTCCGCGGACAATAGTGAAGCGTTCTTGTGCGGCGGGGCTTAAAGATTTGCGTAACTTGGCAGGGAAGGCTACGCGGCCTTTGGCATCTATACTATGCTCGTATTGTCCTTTAAAACTTGGCACGATATCCCTGCGTGTTTTAGATTGCTTAAATTAGATCAAAAGGAGAGCAGTCCCCACTATCTCCCACTTCACCCCACAATGTACCCTAAAGTACCACTTTGTGTCAAGAGCTTTCCCTCAGAAAGTTAAATCAGTGCCTGTGTGGGTTTTTTGACTATTGAAGCAACTTTTTTAAAAGCCGAACATATCTTGTATATATATGAGCTGAATACGTTCTTTGCCGGGTTGAAGACTATTCAGTGCGGAAAATGAAAGGGAATTTCAGTGGTGTGGGAGAGCGTGGAAGACTACTTGTGGGATAGCTTTTCTGGCAGAATTTTTTGAGCTAAAACTGACCCGAAAACGATACTACTTATAGTATTCTATAGGTAAAAGATTTGCGATCAGGTGCGAGGCCCAAACTCCGTCGAGGCGTAATGACTTTGGGTTTTTCAGTTTCCCGTCTTCGGTTACTATAAAAACACCAACCTCGGTAATGGGAGTAATCCGGGATCGTTCTCTCTGGTGGAAGTTATTGTTTCTTATCCCCATATAAAACGTCAACAGGGTCCTGAAGGCGAAATACTTTTACACCCTGCTCATTCTCCATGTTTTCATCCGGGGAAGTTATAATAAACTCTTTAATGCTAAAGGGGTCATAGCTCCCCATATAAACGACTTCAAAGTCATTAGTCCTCAATTCGTCGTTGTATAAACTGATGAGAAAATGCTCGAAGGATCCTCTGTAAGCACGTTCGCGGTTTCTGTTCCAGGTATTGGTTGCGGACCTTCTTTCCTCCGTCATTTCCTTAAAGCTGGAATAGTAGGTGTACGAGCTGGTTTCTCCGTTTTGGTGCAGAGTGAAATTGACCAGATCTATTTCAACCTCATATCCAAGAGCACCATTCTTGACAATAAGTGGCTGTGAAGCGGTAGCCACAAGATTATCACTCTTGTCGATTTCAAAACTTATAGCCCAGGGATTCTCAATGGATGTTTGCTGAGCCAGGTTATCATCACCTATAAAATATCGTCTGAACTTCCCGAAGTTATTCAGCCACTCTTTATTTGATGTAGATACATTTATCTGGTCCAAATCAAATTGATTCGGTTCCATTTCAATAACAAAAAACAACGGAGTATTTTCAGCTTCAAGATCAATGGTTCTGGCATTTGTTCTAAATCCTAAAAAACTGACAACCAGGGTTTTTTCTCCACTAATTTTTGTGGAGAAGGTGAATTCTCCATTGCTATCGGTAGTTGTGCCTACTTTGGTTTGTGAAATATAAACATGAGCGGATGCCATAGGTGAGCCATTCTCTTTATCTAATACCCGCCCCTGTATTGTGATTGACTGTGAAGGCTGCCCGTTGGCTTGAAGAATCGGAAACGCCACAAATAAAATAACCGCGGACAGGATAACACAGTTGAATATATTTTTCTTGAAAAAGCCAGGCATTTCAAAAGGTTTATATAAAAAGTAAACGATAGAATGTACTTTAAGCCATTGCTTAAAACAATGATTACCTATAAATACATCAGAACGTATGTCATGGTTCCAGCAGGTTATACTTTTCCATGATCTCCAAAACCTGCGGTATGGGAAGTGCCTGTTGGATATGGCCGCGGTCTCCTGTTACCGTGGTCGCCTTAAACAGAGAGTTCAGGATGGCTTCTTCAGTTGCCTCAACAGCTGCAAGAAAAAGAGGGGTGGTGGCCGCATTCTTAAGTTCCTTGTAGTTTTGGGTGGGGCCGGTCTCTCCGGTTTCTATTCGGACACCCTCATTAGTTGAAAAGGCAATCACGTAATCCCCGCTGCCATTAGAGGCAAAACCACCCACGCGGGATATCCCAAGGAATGCTCGCTTAGCCAGCCGCTCCAGGTTTCTTGAAAGGAGTGGGGCATCGGTAGCAACGATGATCATTACTGAACCATCGACATCATAAGGTACCTGTCCCGACAAGTAATGATTTTCAAGTTCTTCCCCCACCGGAGCACCATTAATGGTTAATACCCCTCCAAAGTTTGACTGAACCAATACACCCACCGTATATCCGCCAAATTTTGAAGGCAGCTGACGGGATGAGGTTCCAATTCCTCCTTTAAAACCGAGTGCAGAAGTCCCGGTTCCGGCACCCACGCTTCCCTCTTCAACCGGGCCGGGTTGTGCATTCTCAATAGCTTCAAAAACATCATTAATGGTTACGTGCCTCCCGCGGATATCATTCAGCCAGCCATCATTGGTTTCACCCACCACAGGATTAACCGAGCGCACATTTTCATTGCCAGGCTGTCGCAATATATAATCTGTTATACCATTAGCCACCGTATGAATACTCAGCGTATTGGTAAGTCCGACGGGAGTTTCGATCTCGCCCAATTCCCGGATTTGTGTAAAGCCTAATGCTTTTCCGAATCCATTGCCTACGTAAACAGCTGCAGGAACCCGGCTTCTGAACAGGTCTCCATCATGAGGCAAAATCATGGTCACCCCGGTTCGGATATTATCACCCTCCATAATCGTTTTGTGTCCAACCTGCACACCTTCAACATCAGTGATGGCATTTAATGGTCCCGGTGTTAAAATTCCGGGTTTAATGCCAAGATCACGAGGAAGTTGGCGTTCCTGGGAGAAGGAATTGTTTGCTGATAACAAAAAAACAAGGACTAGAATCAAAAATTTCATAGGTAGAAACTGTTAGGTTTCACCTACTATAAGTCAGATCTGATTGGAAGTCAAAATGAATTAGTCTAAAATAACCTCAGCAATATCGATAATATCTCCTAAAACACCGGCAGCGGTTACTTCCCGTCCGGCCCCGGGACCCTGCACAATAATGGGAGAAGAATTATATCGCTTGGTGTAAATCTGAATGAGATTATCCGTTCCCTTCAATCCGCCAAGAGGGGAATCTCCCTTAACTTCCTCTATTCCAACATTGATGCCTTCAGGTGTAAAAGTACCTATATATCGCAGCTTTTGGTTATTGACCATAGCTTGTGCATTCCGGCTTTTCCAGTGACCATCATATTCAGGAAGTTGATCCAGAAACTCTTCCGCTGACAGAGAAATCAGCTTTTCAGGTACAAGGGTGTCAACACGGATTTGGTCCCGTTCAAACTTATAACCGCTTGTGCGCGCCAGGATCAGGAATTTGCGGGCCACGTCCTCACCGGAAAGGTCATCACGCGGGTCCGGTTCGGAATAACCTCCTTCCTTAGCTTTTTTTACAGCCTCACTGAATGGAACACCGTTCTGTAATTGAGTGAACAGGTAAGTCATGGTTCCGGAAGCGACCCCGGTGATTTTCGTGATTTCATCTCCACTGTTCAGCAAAGTTTTGAGGGTGCTGATCACAGGAAGTCCGGCACCTACAGCAGTTTCGTACCGGTATTGTGCCCGACCCGAGTTGTTCGCTTTAATCAGCCCGTCAAAATAATCCTGCCCGAATGAATTGGCTCGCTTACTGGGCGTAGCAATGTGCACTCCGTGATCCAGTAGATTTTGGTATTGTCGGGCAACAATTTCGCTTCCAGTAGCATCAACAAAAACCAGATTTCCCTTGCTGTTGTTTATTAGTTTATCAGGGATTGTATCCCAGTCGGTAGGGGTTCCCTCAGTCAGCCGGTTTTCATTTAGTAACTGATCAACATCAGGATTCCATTGAGTGAATTTGCTGTTGCAAACTCCGATTATATTCAGCTCATAAAGTGAGTGATCCAACTGGCTGACGAGTTGGGTTAGTGTACCTCCAACTGCGCCTGTACCTGCGATAAAAAGGTTTATGTGTTTTCTTTTTACTGAAAGTTCTTGATGAGAGTCGATAGATGATTTCTTGAGTGTGAGCGTCATGATTGTACTTCGTTGAGTGAGTGATAAAATGAATATAGTTCCGTGTTCAATTGGTTAAATTCGATCAGGAAGGCATCGTGACCATAAGGAGACTTCAGTTCTGCAAGACGGCTGTTGGGGAGCAATTCTGCAAGCTCTTGCTGCTCTTTAAACGGATACAGCAAGTCGCTTTCAAAGCCCACAACCAGTACCGGTTTATGCAGGTTACCCAGAACCTCTTCAAATCTCCCCCGACCTCTGGATACATCGTGAGAGTCCATCGCTTTAGTAAGGGTGATGTAAGAATTCGCATCAAACCGCCCGGCCAGTTTTTCTCCCTGATAATTAAGGTACGACTCAACCTGATACAGTTTTTTCTCCGGATGGATCTCCCGCCCAAACTTTTGAGTATAGTTGCCGGGTGTACGGTAGGTGATCATCGCCATGGCTCGGGCGGCGGCAAGTCCTTTAGTGGGCGGACTCTTGGGATCATAAAATCCGTTATTCCAGTTTTCATCAGCATAAATGGCAAGACGTTGCGCCTCGCTAATCCCGATAGCCCAGGGGGAATGAGCTTTTCCCATTGCAAATAAGGCCGCTGCTTCCACCCGATCGTCGATGATAGCGAATTCCAGCGCTGTCATTCCTCCCAGAGATCCGCCAATTACAAGCTCAATTCCCTGAATTCCCAATTCATCAAGTAATAATTGTTGAAAGCCAACAATATCACGGATGGTGATGTCGGGAAAATTCGTTTGCCAGGGTTCATTGGTTTCAGGGTTGATGGAGGCCGGGCCGGTAGAGCCATAGCAACTGCCCGGGATATTTATGCACAGAATGAATTGCTTTTCCGGATCAAGAATGCCCCCTTCAGCAAATAATCCGCTAAACCATTCATCAGCTGCAGCATGGCCGGTGAGGGCGTGACATATTAGGATTACATTATCCCTGCTCTTATTAAGAGTGCCCCAACTTTTCCAGGCAATATCTACTTTACTAAATGTGTAACCTGACTCTGTTGTCCAGCTTTTATTAAGGGTCGTAATTTTGATGTTCTTGTTCATATTTGTTCAGCCGGTCAAATCTTTTGAATGGCTTTTCCGGATTAATTATAGTTTAAAAGCAGGCCCGGATTTCCACCGAACCTGCAAAGGAGTACTAATCGTGGTTACACGGCCACTTTAATTTTTGCGAATGCTTTCTCGAAGTCTTCGATGATATCATCGATGTGCTCGATTCCTACCGATACACGAATTAAATCGCCTTTCACACCGCTCGACTGCTGCTCCGTTTCCGTGAGCTGCTGATGAGTGGTTGAGGCAGGATGGATAACCAGGGTTTTGGCATCACCCACATTGGCAAGATGACTGGACAGCTGTACGTTTTCGATGAATTCTCGCGCAGCATCATACCCGCCTTTTACACCAAAGGTGAATACCGAACCGAAGTGACCTTCTTTCAGATATTTTTTTGCGCGCTCGTGATAATCATGCTCGGGCAGGCCGGTAAAGCTGATCCACTCAACGGCGTCATGATCTTTAAGCCAGTGGGCCAATTTCAGAGCATTTTCGTTGTGTCTTTCAACCCGTAAAGACAGTGTTTCCAGTCCCTGCAAAAGCAGAAAACTGTTAAACGGAGATTGGGCTGGGCCAAAATCGCGAAGTCCTTCAACCCGGGCACGAATGGCAAAAGCGATGTTGCCAAAAGGGCCGTCTTCACCGAATACTTCCCAGAAATTAAGTCCGTGATAGGAAGGAGAGGGTTCACTGAATGCGGGGAATTTTCCATTGCCCCAGTTGAAGTTTCCACCGTCTACAATCACCCCGCCGATGGAAGTCCCGTGTCCGCCAATCCACTTGGTAGCTGATGCGGTTACCACATTAGCTCCGTGTTTAAGAGGCTGAACGAGGGCTCCGCCCGCGCCGAATGTATTATCTACCACAAGTGGGATATTATTTTCTTTGGCCAGGGCCGAAAGTCCCTCAAAATCGGCTACGTTACCGCGCGGATTCCCAATGGACTCCACGTACATGGCTTTTGTGTTTTCATCGATATGTTTAGCGTATGCTTCGATAGAATCTTTTTCCGCAAAACGAACATCGATCCCTAATCTGGGCAGGGCTACTTTGAACTGGTTATAGGTTCCGCCATACAGGTTTTGGGTTGAAACGATGTTATCGCCCGCCTGAGCCAGATTGGAAATAGCCAGAAACTGGGCAGCCTGTCCTGAGGCTGTTGCCAATGCGGCCACTCCACCTTCGAGGGCAGCCACCCGGTTTTCAAAAACATCATTGGTAGGGTTCATGATTCGGGTATAGATATTTCCGAATTCACGGAGGGCAAATAGGTTGGCAGCGTGCTCGGTATTATCAAA
This sequence comes from Gracilimonas sp. BCB1, assembly GCF_040117685.2. Taxonomy (NCBI): domain Bacteria; kingdom Pseudomonadati; phylum Balneolota; class Balneolia; order Balneolales; family Balneolaceae; genus Gracilimonas; species Gracilimonas sp. BCB1. The sequence goes on from NZ_JBEDYP020000014.1 coordinate 48,890, forward strand.
ATTATACGAAGTGGTTTGATAAATCGGCACGGCTCTTGATCCGGTTGTGGGATCGGGTTCTTGGCCTGCGTGCAGCTGCAGAGTTTCAAATTTGTAGTCGCGTTTTTCTTTGTTGTTGCTCATGATATATTGGTTTTAAGCGAGTGTGTTATTTGTTGATGTATTTAGCTTTTAAGATTTTGCATCTCTCTGATGAGACTTCTTAAAACGAAAAAAGCCTCTTTCAGAGATGAATCCGAAAGAGGCTTTATGTCAAAACCAATATCTGTTCGAACTCATCTTTTCCCTCACATAAATTTTATGTGACAGACAGGACGTAGCACCTTTTCCCCGACAAATAAAATTATTAGTCGGGGACGGTTGCCAAGGCTTCAAAGGACCTGATCCCTCCACCTTTCTTAATGAGAATGCAACGGTTGTAAAAGAACGATTAAAATAGATTCCAACAAAAAAGCCCTTTTGAGTTGCATTCAAAAGGGCTTGTGTAAATTATTTTACGTATATCTCAGCCCTTATGTCTGCGCCATGCACATACACATGCAACACATCATTGCACAAGAGCTGATAATATTTTGTCGGAAAAATTTCATTGCACTAATGTTAAGAGTAGAATTCGGAAGGCGCAAATTATTTTTTTGATGGAACACAGACGACACGGATTGAACAGATGTTCACTGATCGTAAATGTATGGGTGTAATTAATTTAAAATCATTATAAAATTTCTGATATGAGAAGACTTTACATCAAAATCTCAATGTGAAAATAAAAGAAGTCATTTAGAAATTTGTCGCATCTGCGATATCCGAGTTCCATTAATACCCCAAATTACGAACCCAGCCTTCTTTCTCTCTCCACTTTTCTCTGACTTTCACATGAAGCTCCAAATACACCTGTTTCCCAATAAATTCCTCAACCGATTTCCGGGCTTCAATACCCAACTCTTTGATGGCAGATCCGCCTTTACCGATTAGCATTCCTTTTTGGGATTTTTGGTTTACAATGATGTCGGCATGGATACGGTCAATGTCCACATCGGCATCATATGAAACTACTTCAACGGTACAGGAATAGGGGATTTCCTGGTGAAATTGAAGGAAAATCTGTTCCCGAATCAGCTCTGAAACAAAGAAACGTACGGGGTGCTCGCTCAGGTCTTCTTTGGGATAGAAAGGAGGGCCGGGCAGTAAACATCCCCGAATATCTTCCATCAATTCTTGTACGCCGGTTCCGGCAGTTGCTGAGATATAATGTGTGGAACGAACCTTCAGCTTCTCTTGAATTTGCTCGGCCGATTTGTGGGCTTTTTCATTATTTGCGGCATCCATTTTGTTGACAACCAAGAATACCGGTTTGTTGATGGACTTTATAAGTTCAATTACATCATCCGTGGGGTGCTTATCCATCGGGTCATGGATAAAGAGGATTACATCAGCATCACTGCGTGCACGCTCTACGGTTTTCATCATCGCTTTTTGAAGCTCATATCTTGGTGAGATTACACCCGGCGTATCCAGAAAAACGATCTGCGTATTCTCATCCGAAAATATACCCACAATCTGATGACGGGTTGTCTGGGCCTTATGCGTAGTGATGGAAATCTTGGCTCCCAGAATATAATTCATCAGGGTGGATTTACCGGCATTCGGTTTCCCGATGATGGCTACATATCCGGATTTGTGGGATTTTTCTTCCATTTTTTCATGTATTAATGTGTTGACGTGCTAACGTGTTAAAGTGTGTGTTTAGAGTTAAACACGTAAACACTTTAACACGGTAACACATTCTCAGTCAACCAGTCGTTTTAATTCAGTAATCAGCATAAGAGCCTCAATGGGCGTCATTCGATTTGGATCCGTGGCTTCAAGCTTGTTCAGTACGGTTTCAATTCGGGGATCCACATGCGTCTGGAACATTGTCATCTGTGAAGTTTCGGGCTGTTTTTCTACTTTCTCAGAGAGATTCTTGGCCGCTTCTTTTTTGGAGGAAGCTTCGTTCTCAATGGTCCCGTTTTTGTTGGTAATATCAAGACTATGGCTTTCCAGGTTTTTCAGGATTTCTTTGGCCCGTTCAATCACAACCTGCGGAAGACCGGCCATATCAGCTACCTGAATTCCATAACTGTGATCGGCGCCACCCGGAATGAGTTTTCTCAAAAATACCACCTTCCCGTCGTGCTCTTTTACCTGAACGTTGAAATTCTTGGTACGCTCATACATTTGTTCCAGTTCATTCAGCTCATGGTAGTGAGTGGCAAATAAAGTCTTTGCAGCAACCGGCGCGTGGTTATGAAGATATTCAGCCAGCGACCAGGCAATACTCAACCCATCAAAAGTGGAAGTTCCCCGGCCGACCTCATCCAGCAGAATTAGTGAACGGGGGGTAGCATTGTTCAGAATGTTGGCCGCTTCGTTCATTTCTACCAGGAACGTACTTTCCCCGGCAGCCAGGTTATCTGAAGCACCCACACGGGTAAAAATTTTATCGACCAGACCGATTTTGGCTTCTTTAGCAGGCACAAAACTCCCCACCTGAGCCAGTAACACGATGAGTCCGGTTTGGCGAAGAATGATACTTTTACCGGCCATGTTGGGTCCGGTGATAATTAGAATTTGCTGTTCATCGTTATCCAGCTTGATGTCGTTGGGGATAAACGGCTCACCCATAGGCAGCGACTTTTCAACCACCGGATGCCGTCCTTTTTTGATATCAATTTCTTCATGATCACCCACTTCCGGTTTGGCATAATTATTCCGGAAAGCGATTTCAGCAAAACCCTGCAAACAATCCAGCTCGGCAATGGCGTGAGAAACCTGCTGGATGTCGTCAGCAAACTCCGCTACGTACAACCTCAGTTCTTCGAACAATTCATATTCCAGCGTTTTGCTTCGCTCTTCTGCCGATAACACTTTCTCTTCAACTTCCTTCAGCTCGGGGGTGATGTATCGCTCGGAATTCACCAGTGTTTGCTTACGGATAAAGCTCTCAGGCACTTTGTCTTTATGCGTGTTGGTTACTTCAATGTAGTAGCCAAATACTTTGTTATAGCCGATTTTGAGGGAGGGAATATTATGCTCTTTAGCAAGATCATCTTTGATCTGGGCTATATATTTCTTTCCGTTTTTGGCAATATCGCGGAGTTCATCAAGCTCATCATTAAACCCGTCTTCAATCATACCACCATCTCGTACACTGGCCGGAGGGTCATCTTTCAGGGCCTTATTAATCCGTTCCTGAACTTCAATCAGCAATTTTAACCGGCTCGAAATATTTTCTAATAATGGGTCTTCAATATTCGAAAATTGAGACTTCAGTCTCGGAATCTGTGCAAGAGAAAGCTTCAATTGCACCACATCGCGTGCGTTGGTGCGGCCCACCGCAATCCGGGAAATAAGCCGCTCCATGTCGCCAACCTGCTCAAGTTCTTCACGAAGGGTTTGCCGGACATCAGTATTCTTGTATAGCTTTTCAACGGCATCAAGTCGCTGCTGAACGGGCTTCAGTCTTTTTAACGGACGCATAATCCACCGGCGCAGCAAACGCCCGCCCATAGCCGTGCAGGTGTCATCAAGTATGGAAATAAGGGTGCCATCGGTTCCACCTTCCTGAATGCTGGCGGTAAGCTCCAGGTTCCGTTTGGTGGCGGCGTCAAGGCTCATAAATTCACTGCTTTCATACGCGTACAGCCGGCGCAGATGACGCAAATAAGCTTTTTGTGTTTCCTGCATGTAATGCATCAGCGAGCCGGCGGCAACATGGGCCACTTTCAGATTCTCAACCCCAAAACCCTTCAGGGAATGGGTCTCAAAATGCTCGGTGAGGAGGTTGTATCCATAATCCCCGTCATATACCCAATCCTCGATATAGCTGATGTTATGATGGGTGAGCTTTTCATCCAGCTTATTCTTCCTTTTTTGCTGAACCAGAATCTCAGAAGGCTGGATGGCGGCAAGCAGGCTGTCCAGGTTCTTTTCATCCACATGACTCAAAGCAAATTCACCGGTCGAGATATCAGAAAAAGCAACACCGACGGTTGAACCATCCCAGTGGAGGGAAGCTATATAATTATTTCGCTTGTGATCCAGCAGCTTTTCCGACATGGTAACGCCGGGGGTGGTAATCTCGGTAACTTCCCGTTCTACAATTTTACGCCCGGCTTTTTTGGCGTCTTCCGGATCTTCGGTCTGATCGCAGACGGCTACTTTGTATCCTTTTTTAACGAGCTTGGGCAGGTAATTATCCAGTGCATGGTAGGGGAAGCCGGCGAGGGGAGTTTGGTCGCCACCATTATTTCGTTTGGTGAGGGTTATCCCCAATTCTTTACTTACCAGCTGTGCATCATCGGCAAAAGTCTCATAAAAATCCCCAACCCGAAATAACAGTATAGTACCGGGATGTTCGTCTTTAATCTGAAAATACTGCCGCATCAGCGGAGTCTGCTTTTTCTTAGCACTCATGCGCTCGAAATACCTGTTTTTATGCTGATAGATTGCTGATTTAAGGTGTGGAACTTACCAATGTATTACCTGAAAAACTATGCGTGAAATGTTTGTTTGGAATTAACTCAGCATCCTGCGAATTTTACCCTTCATCAAATTGTATACATCTTGTGGAGAAACACAAAGAATTTTGGAAGCGGGTTTTAAAGCTGGCAGGTAAGAAAGACATCTTTTTCAATGCCTCCGCCATCACCTTTAATTTATTTATTTGTGCCATTCCTTTCGTCCTCATCCTGATTTCTATCATCGGGTATGTACTTTCGGTGGATGAGGCCTTTAACGAAATTGTACGATACGGCCGGGAGTTTTTCCCAAGCTTCACCTACGAAACGCAGAATAATGATGTGTTTCAGGGAGCGGTAACCATAGAATCGCTGCTGCGACCATTGGTGGGGGCCCGCCAGATTTTCGGTATCATCGGTATCATTGTGCTGATGTTTTTTACCCAGGGATTACTGCACAGCCTCAAACATGTTCTCTTTGATACCTTCGACATTAAAGAGCGGAAACATCCTATTATGGATGTGATTTACAACTTCTTTGGCTTTAGTTTGATTGGAACCGTATTTCTGTTTTTCAGTCTAGCCATTTCCACGATTTCTCTTTTTAACCTCAGCCGTATCCAAATACCCTTTACCGATATGGTGATTGAGCTTCCCTGGATTTACGACTTCCTGAATATCGTACTCCCCATTATTCTGGCTTTCATGATTTTGTATGTGGTGTTTCGGTTTGTGAGCGAACGCAAGATTAAACCCAAAGTGGCACTAATGGCGGCTTTGACTTATACCTTGTTGTTCGAAATCGCAAAATTCGGATTAAGCGCCTACCTGGAATATGCCTTTTCAACGTACCGGTACTTTTATCAGGGATACACCATTCTTATTCTTTTAGGCGTTTGGACGTTCTATACGGCTCTGTTGTTTGTGATCAGTGCCATTATGGCGAGAGCCTACAAGGATGTGTTTTTAGGAAACCGGCCCGCCATCGAAGAAAATCCATACACAGCTATTTCCTGATGTCTTCAAAATTGCCCAGATCTTTTTACCAGCGTGATGAGGTGGTGCAAATCAGCAAGGAATTGATCGGGAAAGTGATCTGCACGAATTTTGATGGAGTACAAACGGCCGGAGTTATTGTAGAGACCGAGGCTTATAACGGACGAACAGATCGGGCCTGCCATGCTTACCCGGATGTTCGAACATCCCGCACAGAAACCATTTATGGACCTCCGGGCTATGCTTATGTGTATTTATGCTATGGAATTCATCACCTGTTTAATGTAGTGACGAATAGGGAAGGCCTGGCTGACGCCATTCTTATTCGGGCTATTCAACCTATTGAAGGTGAAGAAATAATGGTTAAGCGTAGAGGGAAGAATAAACTTCAACCTGTAATTACGAATGGTCCGGGTAAATTGTCTCAGGCAATGGGAATTACTACTTCAAATAATGAGTGTGATCTTCTTGGGGATATAATTTGGATTGAAGATCGGGGAATTGAATTCGCGGAGAAGGAGATAGAGGCGAGCCCAAGAATAGGGGTGGATTATGCCGGTGAAGATGCCAAGCTACCGTGGCGATTTACGGTAAAAGGATCAAGATGGATCAGCAAATAAAAAACCCGATGCAAGTACACCGGGTTTTAAAATCAAAGTAAATAGCGGAGTCGATTAACCGTCACTTCCACTTTCCTGAGCAGATTCACTCTTAATCTCTTCAAACCGTTTGGCCACTTCAGGGTGTGCCTGAATAGCTTGTGCAATTTGCTGAAATTTCTGAGGAGACAGTCCTTCATCCTGAATAGCAGTCATATAACCCTGCTGAACTTTCATGGTTATTTCCTGTAGTTTAGGCTGAACTTTCTGAAGGGTTTGTTTTTCATCTTCAGTTACATTTACTTGTCCGGCCATTTGTGGATTTTGCTGAGCCATCATAATCTGCTGAAAACGACTGTACTCCATCTCCTCTTCTGCAATAACTTCTCTCATCTGCATGTCAGCCTCTTTCTGCAAACCTTGAACAGCTTCAGATACATTAACAACCATTTCAAGTTGTTCATCAGTAACTTCTTCAGGGCTTAAAGGTTCAGGTTGAGGCGGCATTTGCTGTTGTTGAGCGAAAGCAGTAGCTGTGCTAAGAACTGCACCCAAAATTATAACAAATGAATAACGCACTAATTTTTTCATAAAAGGTATTTTGTTTAAGTATTGAATTATTAATGAATAACTAACGGTAACTATTCTACTAATGCAAACCATTGGCCGAAATAAATGTTCTCCGTTCTCCATGTTTTTACACCTTCTAACATTAGCCGGGGGAGTAAAGCAGGCTATTCCTTTTATAACAGGGATCGAGGCTTAATAATGATTTAACATTAAAGGAAATTATTTCCCATTTGGCTGTGTTGAGGGATTAGCACAAATCTAAAATCAATAACTATTACTCAACCATGAGAACATTAAATAAAATAACGTCCGTATTAGCATTAACTATCTTTGCGCTTTCGTCTTTGGCATTAACAAAATATGCAGCCACCAGCTGGAGCATAGACAAAGCCCACAGTGCAGTAAATTTTGAAGTAACTCACTTCTTTACACCGGTAAATGGTGAATTCAATAATTACGAAGCCACCGTTAACTTCGATCCAAATAATCTTGAAGAAAGCATGATCGATGTTAAGATTATGGTGAACAGCATCGATACAGACAACGAGAGAAGAGACGGTCACTTGAAGACAGCAGATTTTTTCAACGCAGAAAAATGGCCACACATTACATTTAAAAGCTCTGATATTGAGAAAACCGGAGACAACAAGTTTGTAGCAAACGGTACGCTCACGATTAAAGATGTATCCAAGGAAATTGCACTGCCATTTACTTTGCTGGGTATGAAAGATAATCCGATGAAAGAAAATACTATTGTAGCCGGAATTACATCCTCAATAACCGTAAACCGAACAGATTATAAAGTAGGAACCGGCGATTGGGCCTCTGATGCGGTAATCGGTGATGAAGTAACTGTTGACCTTAACCTTGAGCTAAACAGCAAAAAAGGAAACAGTTCCACAAAATAAATTAAGAAATACCGGATATTTCGAAAGCATCGTTTCATTTGAGGCGATGCTTTTTTTATTTTAGGTGTTCATACCAAGCATCAATCAGATCAATGAATAAGAAACGTTTTATAGTTTTATCCGGCTTTATCATAATTGCGGCACTCTCACGTATTATCCCGCATCCTTATAACTTTGCTCCTATAGGAGCTATGTCTATTTTTGGAGCAGCGTATTTCACGGATAAGAAATTTTCTTTCCTGGTACCCCTTTTTGCTATGTTTATCAGTGATCTGCTGGTCAACAACCTGTTGTATGCCAGCTTTTATGGCGGCTTTACGCTCTTCACACCCGGGTTTTACTGGATGTATGGTGCTATAGCCCTCATTGTTGTAGCCGGTATTTTTATTCTGAAAAAAGTGAACACTAAAACGGTTATAGCTGGCAGTTTAAGTGCCTCTGTTATCTTTTTTCTGGTTACCAATTTTGGTGCATGGTTAGGCAACCCGATGTATCCTCAGGGTATTCAGGGTATTCAGGGTTTATTCATGAGCTATGCAGCCGGAATTCCATTCTTTCATTACACCGTACTCGGTGACCTTTTCTACTCCGGGGTAATGTTTGGAGCTTTTGAATACGCAAAAACCAAAACACCTGCTTTTCAGAAAGCCTGAAGGTTAATTTAATTTCATTTTTTTCAGGCCGATAAGAACAGTATAATTGATGCATTAAATCATGATCAGCCTCTGAGCATTCAGAGACAGTAAATTATACTATGTTCGAATTATTCCCGGACCAGCCGGTTTACGATTATCCCACCTTACTGAATGTCTTTTATTCATTGGTATGGGCTTTTGCCCTTTCTTCTTTGATTGCGATCACACATAGGGTGACGTTTTCAGGTCATCAGTATCCCAAGAATTTTTTCCAGGGGCTGGCGCTGGGCTCCATCGTTGCTGCTATGGTGATGATGGCCATTGGTGATAGCCTGGCCCGTGGTTTAGGGGCTTTCGGTGCTTTAGCCATGATCAGGTTCCGTACCCGGATTCAGGACGTCCGAAACATCCTGTTCATTTTTGCATCTCTCAGTGTGGGATTGGCTATTGGGGTTTTTGGTTATACCATCGCCTTTGTAGGTACCGTACTCTTTTGTACCATGGCGTTAGTGCTCCATATGAGTCCGTTTAGTACAAAGGATGGTATCCGAGGAACGCTCACTTTCCGTCTTCAGGATGGAAAAGGCCACGAGCAGGTACTGGCTATTTTAGATAAATACTGCACCGATTACGATGACGTTGAAATTACGGCCAGGAATAATGGTCGATACGATTATGAGTACCAAATCGAATTTATGCATGAAGGTGACAATCGTAAGTTTTTGGAAGAAATGAGAGCTATTGAGCATACGCTGAGGGTTCGTATCACTTTCAAAGGTTTCCAGGAAAACAATTAAAGAGGAGGAATAATGTTCAAGAAAATAAATTCCTTTTATCTGTTTATAGCACTTCTGTTTGCCGGACTTTTTGCTGTGAATTCTCAGTACTTCAAAGGGAGTAAATCTTTTGTTGGAGTCACGTATTCCAAGGTATATAATATTAATATTGAGAAGCCGGCCGTAGTTAAAAAAGTACATGTGGTTCCGGGCCAAACGGTAGAGCCGGGTGAGATTCTGGTGGAATTAGAAAGCCCCCAGCTTAACCTGGAAATAGCACAGCTTCGAAAAGAACTCGAGATTTTTGAATCACAAAAGATTGAGCAACAGAAGCTACTGGAATCCGAACTGGAGTTGTTGGAATCTCAAAAAAGGATAATTCGGAATGAAATTGAGAATGAAGTAAAGCTACTGCAACGGCGCATCCAGTTAAACCGGTCGCTGACGGATTCCATTTTAGAAAACAGAACGGCAAACCTCGAAGACGATACGTTAGGCACTCTTCAGCTTCAAATTAAATCCATCCGACAAAAGGGTGAACTTGAACTGGAAGCTGTGAACATCAGAATTACCGACCTGAATCAGGACCACACCTTTGATCAGTCTCAGTTGGAGGCTAAAATTGAATTGGCCCGACAGGAGTTAAACTGGAAGATGCAGGAAGACAGAAACCTGAACAAGTTTGCCTCCTTTCCGGGAGTTATAGAGAATGTGTATATCAAACCAAATGAGCAGGTTCAGGAATTTACATCATTAATCTCGATTAATCCTGTTAACCCTACTTCTGTAGTGGGATATCTGGTTGGCAAAAAAGACCGCAGCCAACAACTCGGCCAAACAGTAACGGTGCGTTCTATGGAACATCCGGACCTTCAAACTACCGGTTCTATTATTGGATTTGGTTCGGTGGTACTATTACCTGAGGTTTTGCAAAAAACAACTACCATTCAAACATTTGGATTGGAAGTCTTTATAGAAATCCCGGAGAAGAATGACCTGCCAGTTGGAGAGAAAATTATCATAAGATGAGAACCGCTTTTCTATTTCTGACCTCATTTGTGGGTTTTGTGTTTATTAACCCTCTCGATGCAAGAGCACAGCAAACAGTTTCAGACTTTTTACTAACCGCTTTTGAAAGTCGAAATACGGCTCATTTTGATGCTCAAAAAACATTTCTTAAACCCCGTAACTACAGATATCCCATCCTGGAAGAAGTGGAACTCCGTATGGGAAATGACGAACTAACCTATGAAGATCTGCAATATGCTTTACGGGTAAGGCCTGGAAATCCGTGGAGAATTCGGCGAAATAACGCCTTTTTTAATGCGACCCGAAAAGAGCTGGAGCTTCAGAAGAGGTTAGAGTATAAAGAGAACCTGATGATGCGGTATGAGCTGGCATTACAATATTTCTACAATCGGGAGCTAAAAGCACAGGTTGAAGAGAGTTTGGATATCATTTCCCGCAAAGCCAGCATTATGGAAGAAAATTTACAAAGTGAGCTCTTTGATGGTAAAGATTATTCAGAAGCCAAACTGGACCAGGTTGAGGCCATCGAAAACCTGGAAGAAACACTGGTGGAATTAAACTGGGTACAGGCAGAAATAGAGCTTATTGTTGATATTGGTGAATTAAACTGGGCAGATTTTCCGCTTATACAGGTGGAAACCATAAAAGAAGTTGCCGCAGATATCGTAACACAATCAAACCACTCGGCAGAGCTGGATTTAATTTCCCAACAGGCAGAGGTTGCCAGACAAGAGGGCAGGGTAGAGAAAGCGGATTTTGATATCGGGTATGCACAGATTGAATACTTTCCCTTTACCAACAGAAAATCCAATTACGGTTTTTCGGTGGGTCTAACGCTTCCAATTTTTAATGATAATAAGCCTCAGATTGCAGAAAGAAAGCTGGAAGAGCTGGAATTGGAGGGAGAGCTTGAATTTGAACAGTATCGTGATTCGATAAATAAAACCAGAGAGTACGAGCATCTGAAGAATATAATTGCTCAACACCGGCTAATGATCAAGAAAGTAGAGGTCCTGAATTTAGAAGTCATGCAAAACAACCTGGCCAATAGCGAAGATTTTGACCCTCTCACTATTCTGGATTTGCAGGAAGGTATTGCCAAACTGGATGAAGTAATTTTAAAATCGAGGTTCCGGGTATTATCACAGTTTGTCGATTTTCTTTATACTTATGATGCACTCACAAGGAGTCCGCTAACGAATTATTTGTCAGAAGACTTAATGCTCATAGAATGAATATCCTAATTACCGGTGCCACTTCAGGAATCGGCAAAGAACTTGCCATTCAGCTTTCATCAAAAGGACACAAGGTCGGGTTAATGGGAAGGCGAACGGAGCGGTTGCAAGAGCTGAAAGATGAAATCGGAGATCTCGCATTCATCAAGACCCTGGATGTAACAGATCACGAAAAAGCTGAAGAGGTATATAACAGCCTCATCGATGAAATGGGCGGAATGGATATCATGATTCTGAATGCAGGCATCGGACGTATCCAAATGTTGCCACCCTGGGAAGCAGAATCTAAACTGATTGAGGTTAATGCATTGGCTTTTGCCCATGGCTGCCATTTTGCAATGGATTATTTCAGAAACCGTGAAAGCGGCCATATTGTGGGAATGTCCTCAATGGCAGCGCTTCTGGCTCATCACCGTGCAGCTGCCTATACGGCATCCAAGCATTTCATTTCAAATTATATGAAAGGCTATCGGCAAAAAGCAAAGCGGATGGATGGTGATATCACGATTACAGAAATTCGTCCCGGTTATGTTTGGACGGAAATGACGGAACGAGCAAAAGGCATGTTTTGGGTTGCACCTGTAGAAAAGGCAGTCCAACAAATGATTACGGGTATTGAAAAGAAGAAGAACTATGTATATGTAACCAAGCGCTGGCAGCTGTTGGCCTGGGTTGCGAAGTTGGTTCCCGAATGGGTGTGGGATAGGCTCTAAGATTTGTTTCTGCGGCAGCGCTCGCTACAATATTTCACGTTTTCCCAGTCATCTTCCCATTTCTTTCGCCATTTAAAGGGGCGATTGCAAACCGGACACACCTTCTCAGGTAAATCCGATTTCTTTCTCATCTTAGTCATCGCTTTTGATCAGGGACAGCCGGGCTGACTTATTAGTTTGGCTAAGAACAACCGCTTTTGCTTTTCGGGTAATGCTTGCCAATTTTTCGCTTTGCAGCTCTCCGGCCATGGTTCGTACTTCGTCAACGTGATCTTTCCAGACATCGGTAAACAGGTTCTTGGTTACCTCAGTTGGTGAAACAGGGTCTTTCTGACCTCGATTTTTTTTCATCGGAAGGATACGACTTTTATTCTCTTGCTTTGATTTCTTCATAACTTTCCTCCAGGTTTATCATCGGCTTTGGATACGAGTCTCCAATCTCTACGGAATGTAACGTTTGTTGTTCGGGATTCATTTTGTGCGGTTCATGGATAAATTCTTTTGGGACCTTCTCAAGTTCCGGTATCCAGTGTCGTACATACTCACCCTTCTTATCGTACTTATCAGCCTGATTGATAATATTGAAATAGCGGTTTCTCGGGTCGTGACCAACGGTTGAGTTGTAAGCCCAATTTCCATAATTGCTGCACGGGTCGTAATCAAGCAGCAATGACTCGAAGTATTCGGCTCCCATTCTCCAATCTATATTCAGATTCTGAGCAAGAAAACTCGCTACATTTTGACGGCCACGGTTACTCATGTAGCCGGTTGCGTTTAATTCACGCATGTTAGCATCAATAAAAGGAATTCCAGTGTTACCTTCAGCCCATTTTTTAAAATCTTTACGATTGGTTCTCCAATCTCGATCTTTGGATTGGATTCCGGATTGCCAAAAGAGTTTATCCTCGTGCTTCCAGGCCGAGAACCGGAAGTAATCCCTCCATATCAATTCAAAGATCATCCAGTAAGTGGAGACATTGCTTGTACGTTCATCCTCATACTTTTTTACTTCCCAATAAATTCTGCGGGGAGAAAGACAGCCGTTAGCCAGCCATGGAGAAAATTTTGAGGAATAATCAGCTCCAATAAGACCGTTCCGCGTATATTTGTAATTCTTCAATTGGTCTTGTTTCCAGAAGTATTTCTGCAGGCGCTGTAAGGCTTCGTCTTCTCCACCTTTAAAACTTAGTACAGCCCGGTCATCGTTATCCATGGCTTCAATACCAAGATCCTGAAGGGTTGGTAAAGGGGCTGAATCAACATCCGGCACCAAATTAACCTCTTTCCGAAACTCAAGTTCCTTTCGAACTACCGACTGTTTTTCTGTTTTTTTTCTGAATTGCGTGAAAACATCCGGAATTTCGTTCTTTGAGAAAGGAATATCATTGATATGAAAAAGAGTACTGCCCCATACAAAACTCAGCTTATCACCAATAGAACGTTTGATGGCTTCCTCAACATCGATTTCCTCACGGGTAATTTCTTTATGAGTAAAGGCAAGGTCAATGTTATATTCAGACATGAGCTTTGGGATTACTTCCTCAGGTTTACCTTTTTTGATAATCAGATCAAGAGTATGTTTCTGTAAATTGGATTGGAGGTTCTCAAGCGATTCAAGTAAAAACCCGGCTCTGTGCGAACCGGTTTTAGGAAAGCCGAAGGAAGTAGTTTCATAATGCCGGGGATCAAAAATATAAACAGGTAAAATTTCCTCGGCCTGAGCAGCTTTAGCCAGCGCTTCGTTATCGTGCAGGCGTAAATCGTTACGGAACCAAATCAGTGATTTATTCATATTCCTTTTTGGTAGGTAAAAGCTTAAGCGGCTGGCTTTCATTCCAAAAAATAAGCAGGGCTCACATTTGGGAGTTTATATCGGTATATTTACCATTCGAAAATTTTGAAGCCAAATACCGACCAATAAATGAAAAATGTTGTTTTAATCCCCGGTGATGGAATCGGGGCAGAAATCACTAATTCCGTAACTACTATTCTGAAAGAAGCAGGAGCTGAGATTAATTGGATTGAATGCTCGGCAGGGCTGAAAGCCTATGAGGAAACCGGAAATCCCCTTCCTGAAGAAACTATCGAAGCGCTGGATGAGCACCGCATATCACTGAAAGGGCCACTGACTACACCCGTTGGATCAGGTTTCAGATCTGTGAATGTGGCACTTCGCCAAAAATTTAACTTGTACAGTAATATCAGGCCGGCTCGCACGCTGCCTAGTATCGACAGCCCGTTTCGAGGAGTGGATATGGTACTCTTCCGTGAAAACACTCAGGGATTGTACATCGGCAAAGAGGAATGGATTGAGGAAGCAGACAACAAGAAGCACGCAGAAGCTATTGCCGTTGTAACGGAAGAAGCCAGCGAAAAAATTATCAGGGCTGCTTTTGATTATGCCGTAAAAAATGAGCGGAAAAAAGTGACACTTGTCCACAAGGCTAACATTCTGAAACTGACCACCGGTTTATTCCTTGAGGTTGGCAGAAAGGTAGCTAAAGAATATAAAGACATTGAATTTCAGGATCTGATTGTTGACAATATGGCCATGCAGATGGTACTTCGTCCCCAGCAGTTTGATGTGGTGGTAACCACCAACCTGTTTGGCGATATTTTGTCTGACCTTGCATCAGGCCTGGTGGGTGGACTTGGAGTTACCGGTGCCGCCAACATTGGTGACGATGCTGCTATGTTTGAAGCTGTTCACGGTTCCGCTCCCGATATTGTTGGAAAAAATGTAGCGAACCCTATGGCGTTGTTGTTTTCTTCATTAATGATGCTTGAGCATATTGATCAAAAGCAGATTGCTGAAAACATTAGAAAAGCGGTTTATAAAACTCTGGTAGAGAAGAAAGTGTATTGCACCCCGGATATTGGAGGTGAAGGGACTACTTCTACCTTTACCCAAGCCGTGTGTGATAATATTTGATGACCGTTTAAATAACGTAGTATATAAAAAAAGGCTGCCGGGAAGGCAGCCTTTTTTATTTCAATTTGTTGGTTAGCCAAATAACTTAAACAAGGCCCAGCTGATTACAGACATCACCAGCCCAAAAGCCAGTGCCCAACCAAAACTTTTGACTTTGAAACCTTCTACCATGGCATCTACCAGCATAATAAGGGCAGCATTAATCACCCATACAAAGAGCCCAAAGGTAAGAATGGTAATCGGCAAGCTCAGAATTAGAAGAATTGGTTTTACAAATACATTTATAATTGCGAGAAGAGCGGCTACAAAAACAGCACTCCAAAAATTCTTAATTTCAACTCCTTTAAGTAAGCTTGCAGTGGCATATATGGAAACACTATTTAATAACCAGGCCCAAATCATAATGGTAGAATTTTGTTAAAAGTGGCCTTTCTGTACGACCCCGACCGTAGAATGGTTACATTAAACTAAAAATTGATTCGATGGAAATAATATATAAACGATTTGGCAAACTCAGTCCTGTTCAGGTTCAGGATATGTTAAGGCTAAGGCAAAATGTCTTCATCATAGAGCAGCAGTGTTTCTATGAGGATATCGATGGAGCGGATGTTAAAGCCGAACACCTGCTCATCTATAAAGAAGAAAAACTGGCAGCTTACCTCCGAATTTTTCCCTATGGCGTAAAGTATGATAAGGAGGCTAATTTGGGCCGAATAGTTGTTGCCCCGGAGTTCAGAGGTACCGGTTTAGGCGAAATACTTATCAAAAAGGGAATTGAATTGTGCGACAAGAAACCAATACGGATTGAAGCTCAGGCAGCTTTAGAAGTATACTACAATGAGTTTGGCTTCAGGGCAGAGGGAGAAGTCTATGTGGTTGATGATATAGACCACCTGCAAATGGTGTTAGCTTAGCTCGTCCTTTTTACTTGTAAGCTCATCTACTACTTCCAGATATCCTTGCTCAAGTTTATCAATTAAACCGGGGATCGATTTCAGATTGGTTGCCTCCTTACCGAACTTTTCTAAATCTTGGGCAATTTCATTTAAGGCGGTAAGACCCACATATAAAAACATAGGTTTCAGTTTGTGTGATTCGGCTCCTAATTCTTTCCAGCTTTGTTTCCCGTGAGCCTGCTTGATCTTTTTAATATGTTTGGGAGTCTCCGACAACATGAGATCTATCATCTCTATCATTACCTCGTTGTCGCCCCCGGTAATATTTTCTAAATAACTCAGATCAATTTTCCCCATAAACCAATAGTCCTTTAAACTTAATAAAACGAATGTAGGTAACTTTTTATAAATAAAGTATTCAAATATGGGGAATATTTTTCAGGAAGAGATTTTGGATACACAGAATAACCATGCCTTACAACAGGAGAGAAAAGAATAAATGCGGGGGTGAATCAGCCTGTAAATATTACAATACCCACCAGCACAAGCACCACGATTTTAAATATAAAAGCCTTCCAGTTTCTCATTTTAGGATAATTACTAACCAAAGAGGAACTGGATTGAAAGAAATTATCCGGTAAAAGTCAAGTTATCCACAGTGACTAAAATAAAATTTCCAGGGAAATAATTATTTCAGG
Source organism: Gracilimonas sp. BCB1 (assembly GCF_040117685.2). Classification (NCBI taxonomy): domain Bacteria; kingdom Pseudomonadati; phylum Balneolota; class Balneolia; order Balneolales; family Balneolaceae; genus Gracilimonas; species Gracilimonas sp. BCB1. The sequence continues at coordinate 65,376 of NZ_JBEDYP020000014.1, forward strand.
CTACAAATCATATGTTTTTTGGGCTTCGGATAGTTCAGGCAACGAGTTATCCACAATACCGGTCCATTATTCTACAGTAACGCTTTTGGCCAGATTTCTGGGCTGATCTACATTACAACCACGGTTAACGGCAACGTAATATGAAAGCAGCTGGAGTGGAATAACCGTCAGTAATGGGGAGAGCACATCCATTGTTTCAGGCACAATAGATTTAAACTCAGCGAGTTCTTCCACTTCTTCATTTCCTGGAGTCGTTATAGCAATGATTCTTCCTTTACGGGCTCTAACTTCCTCAATGTTGCTGATCATTTTATCATTGGTATGCTGTGTTGCTGCTATTACAACAACAGGCATCATCTCATCAATCAGGGCAATAGGGCCGTGTTTCATTTCGGCTGCAGGATATCCTTCAGCATGAATGTAGGAAATCTCTTTCAGCTTCAGCGCACCTTCAAGGGCAACAGGGAAACTGTACGAGCGCCCTAAATACAAGAAATTGGGAGCGTAGGAAAACAGATTCGAAATTTCCCTGATCTCATCGGTAGATTCTAAAATTTCTTCTATTTTGGCAGGGATCTGTGATAGCTCACCAATAAGTTTTTTAGCTTCTTTATTGTCGATGGTTTTTTTGTAGAGTCCCAGTTTAATCGCCATCATGGTGAGCACAGTAACCTGTGCAGTAAAAGCTTTGGTGGAGGCAACACCAATCTCCGGACCTGCATGGATGTAAACACCGGCATCTGTTTCTCTGGCAATGGTTGAGCCAACCACATTAACAACACCCAATACCAGTGCTCCGCGGGCTTTAGCCTCCCGGAGTGCTGCAAGGGTATCGGCCGTTTCTCCACTTTGGGAAATCACAATCATTACGTCGCCTTCCCCTATAAGCTGTTCCTTGTATCGAAATTCAGAAGCATATTCTACTTCTACAGGCACTTTAGCCAAATACTCAAAAAGGTATTCGCCTACTAACCCCGAATGCCAGCTGGTACCACAGGCTGCGATGATAATTCTGTTGGCATTAACCAGCTGATCCATAATTCCCTCGATACCGCCAAGCGTAACGGTGCCTTCGTCCGCATTAATTCGACCTCTCAGGCAATCCGAGAGAGCTTTGGGTTGTTCAAAAATTTCTTTGAGCATGAAATGATCATACCCGCCTTTCTCAATTTCTTCAAGACTTAAAGCCAGTTCATGGATTTCCTTGGAGAGCTCAATTTGGTCAGCGGATTCTACTGTGTAATCATCTTTCCTGATTACCGCTATTTCACCGTCATCCAGGTAAATAACTTTGTCGGTATAGGCGGCAACGGCAGATGCATCGGATGCGATCAGCATTTCCCCTTCACCTACACCAAGCAGAAGAGGGGACCCCTTTCTTGCTACTACTATTTGGTCAGGAAAATCAGAATGCACCAATGCGATTCCATAGGTACCGTTCACCTGGTGCAAAGCCAGCTGAACAGCTTTCTTTAGATCCGAAGCATCTTTTTCAAGGAAACTCTCAATCAGTTTGGTAAGAACTTCGGTATCTGTTTCGGAGTAAAAGGTATATCCCTGATCGCTTAATTTCTTTTTCAGAGTGTTATAGTTCTCGATGATGCCGTTATGAACAAGAGCCAGTTTACCGTTTTTTCCGGTATGTGGGTGCGAATTTACGTCATTTGGTTCACCGTGAGTAGCCCATCGGGTATGGCCAATTCCTACAGTTCCATTCTCCGATGGGGTGATCATTTTCTCAAGAGAAGCAACTTTCCCTTTCCCTTTTTTGATCTTCAGCTCTCCGTTTATGACGGCTAATCCGGCGGAGTCATATCCCCTGTATTCAAGTCTCTTGAGTCCGTCAATTATAATTTTGCTGGCTTGCTGATCGCCAATGTACCCTACGATTCCACACATACAGTTTTAACTATTAAAAATTTTTTTTGGCTTATTTAATCCTTAAATATAATGCGAAGTTTAAAGAATGACGATTATAATTTCTTACCAATAAACACGGCTTTATATATGGGGATTTGTTTTTTTAATGATGATCAGGTTGAAAGGTTCCAGCCACTTACCCTGACACGCCCGATGGATGACCTGAGGGTGGGCATACTCACAATTCGGGAAAAATGGCTAAAATCACTTGGCAATACACAGTTTTACCGTTTGCTGCCGGATCATTTGAATGGTGTTTTTGAAACAGGAGAAATAGAAGGTGAGGACGAAGTGCTATGGATTAACTCACGCTTTTTGCCTTCAGGGAATTTTCTGAATGCTTTAAAAAACCTTCAGGAAGGCCAAAAAATAGTATTCAAAGATGTTACTGTTGCGGCAAAAGTAAATGCGCAGTCATCTAAGGAGATGTTCAGTGAAAACAATTTTAATGAAGAAGGTCTGGAAAAGGCAGAGGTTAAGGAAGTTATTCACCTTGAGCATTTGTGGGATTTACTCTCACTGAATTCATACGAAATAGAAAAAGACATTCAACTGTTGGGGCTGAAATCAGTTTCAGAAAAAAAGGGGGAGGTTCCTGAATCCGTTCACCACCCGAAAAATACATTTATAGGAAACGATGTATATATAGAGCCGGGCTGTATTTTTATAGCGGAAAAGGGACCAGTCGTAATTCAGGATGGTGCAACGATCGAAGCTGGTAGTATTCTCAGAGGGCCCGTTGTAGTTGGAGAAGGAGCAACGGTAAAAATGGCAGCGAGAATATATGACGGAACAACTATTGGTCCGGTCTGTAAAGTGGGTGGAGAAGTAGCCGGGTGTATTTTTCATTCCTACTCAAACAAAGCACATGATGGATTTGCTGGGAACTCCATATTCGGGCAATGGGTAAACCTGGGAGCAAATACGATTACTTCAAATCTTAAGAACGACTATAAAAATATCGATGTAACCGACTGGATTACAAAAGATCTTATCCAAACAGGGCGGCAGTTTCTTGGAACGGTGATGGCCGATCATTCAAAAACAGCCATCAACACGATGCTAAACACAGGGACGATTTGTGGGGTAAGTTCAAATGTGTTTATAGATGAACTTTCCCCCAAAGTAATCGACTCATTCACCTGGCTTGGGCCAAGAGGCCCTGCTATTTATCGGTTTGAAAAAGCCATAGAGGTGATGCAAGCGATGATGAAACGCCGTGATGTTGACCTGACCGATGACTACAGGCGAATGATGCAGCACATCTTTACTTCCCGATAATCAAGGGAAAAGTATGTCATCGTACATGTCATCGGTGCGGATTACATTACCTTCCGTATTCCCAAGGTAACGCCGTGATTCGAGGTAACGACCGGTGTTGTAGGCATCATAATTGGATGCGGTGGAATCTACACTGCTGATTCGTACCTGTCTTGAAGAATGAATAAACTGGTTATCCCCAATCCACATTCCAACATGTACTACTCTGCGACTTCTGTTTTCGGTAGCGGGACTTCCGAAAAACAGTAAATCGCCCGCCTGCAGTTGATCCCAGTTTTTCTCATCGTCCACTCTTGTGCCGGCATGGACTTGCTGGGAGGCATCCCTTGGAATAATCAAGCCATTCATCAGGTAAATGGTTTTGGTAAAACCACTGCAATCTACACCTTTTGTGGAGGTTCCTCCCCATAAATAAGGAATTCCCATCATACTGTGGGCAGTTTGAACCAGCGACTCTTGGGTAGCCTCTAAATTTTCATTCCAATCAACAAAAGGCGTGGCCTCATTTTTCGGGATGAAGCCCTCACGCCCATCCGGGTATGAAATTCGATAATAGCTTCCATTTGAATCTTCCAGTTTCAGAATGTTTCCGGCAGCCAGGTCACTTACTTTCTCAGAACTTTTTGAAGGGGATGAGTAAGCAAATCCATAGGTATCCATGTAAATGAGTTTCTCAGCTGACTTCCATTCGAGGTATTCAGTTTCATTCATCCGGTGCATCCCGCCACTGTCTATCCAGGATAAATAGTCTTCAGGAGTGCGAACGTAATACCATCCGCCATCCTTTTTAAGAACCTGAAGTGGCATTCCCAGTAAAGCCTGTGTTGCAAGCTGAGCTGAATGGCGTGGTTCCGACCTGATATTGGATACAGAATTATTGACTACTCCGTAAATTTTCTCTCCCAATTCAGCAGCTGGTAACACCTTAATGCTGTCTATAAAGGAGAAGTTAGCTTTTGCAAGAGAATCGAGCAGAGCTTGCTTAGCTTCAGCATTGGTTGTTTCTCCGGATAAGAGAAACGGACTTCCACCGGAAACCTGCACATTGAATTGATCTACTCTTGAGTCAGGTACAAAAGAATTTTCCACTTGGTCTATTAATCCCCGAAGGGTCTGTTGCCGGGGGCCGCTACAAGCACCCAACAACAGAATTAAAACCAAAGCTAGTTTTAATGGTTGTACTACGTATTTCATTGATTTTATTGATGTCTTTTTCATTAATTCTGATCCCACCACAGTCTGCCATAAATAGAATTCTCTCCACCAAACTGACGCTGTATAGCCTCTTCATAATTTTCGGTATTGTTGAGGGCTTCGTCAGAGGTGTAGCTCTGCCTTAGGGGAACAGTGTTGCCATTTGGCTGCACGAGGTTATCCGGATAACCGGTTCGCCGCCATTCTGCCCAGGCCTGATATCCATGCATAAACAAATGAAGGTATCGCTGGGTTGAAATTTGTTCAACAGCGTTGCCGGGATCGAAGATGATGTCTGGTTGAGCTAAATAAGCTGTAGCCTGGCTGGCATCCCCGGTCCATTGAGCTATTGAGTTTTCGATGGCATTGTTATAGTTGGTTGCGGGATCTTCGGTTGTCCAGTTTAAGGCTGCAGCTTCTGCACGTGCAAAAAGAATTTCCGCATAGGTTACCAAATAAACGGGGGCATCCTGAGCATAAATGTCAGAGCCTAACAGAGAGAAGTCTTCGGTTCCAATGCTGTCTTCTTCTCCAAACTGAAGCCCTGCATATCCGCCTCCATTTCTTACTTCGTTGCCGTAAACAGGCAGACGGGGGTCATTATAAGGATCCATTAAATCAACAAGGCTTACCGTTAAAGCCCACCACTCCCGGATCGGAGGATCTACAATCTGTCCATACCAGTAGTTTTGGTTATTTGCATCAGCTAAATGCCGAAACAGAAAGTTGTCCTCATTGGAAGTGAAAACACCGTCATTCAACGCATCATTAAATTCAGTTTCTGCTAATGATGCGTTTACCTCTGATAGCCGCAAAGCCATCAACAAACGCAAGGAATTGCTGAATTTCACCCATTTCCCCATATCACCTTCGTAAATGATGTCATTGCTCAGGCTACCGGATTCATCAATTTGCTCGGCTGCTGCTTTAAGCTCTGCAAACAAATCTTCATAAATAGATTCCTGAGAGTCGTACACAGGGGTGAATTCCTCAGTGCCTTGTAATGCCTCGGAATAGGGAATATCTCCCCAGCGATCGGTTACGTTCCAGAAAATGTACGCTTTCAGGATTCTGGCAACGGCTTTTTGGTTATCGGTTGTAGCTACTTCTTCTGCGGTTTTAAGATTAACCAGTGGCCCCTGGTACCATCCGTAAAAGCTGGTTCCGCCTTCAGGGTATAATGAAGCATCCACGTATTGCGTTTCGGCCAAATACTGGGCCATGAACTGGGCATTAGGGGATGAACTTAATCCCGGCAGCGAGAGCATCGCGTTTGCTATAAGCTGTGGTGCGGCCGCATCACTGGGCTGGTTGGGATTATTATTTATGTTGTTGAATTCGACCAGATCGCAACTGCTGAAAATCGCAAATGCAATCAGTGTAATAGGTATGAATAATTTTTTCATGGTTCTCTGATTTAAAAGATTAGTTTTACATTCAAGCCATAAGAACGGACGGTATTTAACTGTCCGGATTCGTACCAGGTAATGTCCTGGCTGCCTGATGACAACTCTGAAGGATCGAGACCCTGAGGTGCTTTTTGCCAAATCATAAGCGGGTTATTTGCAAATACGGCTACATTAATCGATTTCACAGGGATTCTGGACATAACCTTGTCCCCAAATGTATAGCCGAGTTTAACCTCGCTTAGCTTGATGTAGGAAGCGTCAATTACCCAATCCTCATAAACTTCATCACCAATAAGGTCGAAATAGTCATGAGCATCTACATAGGCTGTGACTTCCTGCCCTGTTGAAGCAGAGATACCATGTACTTTCACACCGCCACCTTCACTGACGGGGTCACGTACGTTGTTTCCTTTGTCGTTTTTAGCCGCAGTCTGGCTATGTAAACCCGTTCGGGTAGCAAGCATTTCTGACCGACTAAAAAATTGTCCGCCAACCTGGAAACTGATCATAGTGGACAGACTGAAGTTTTTATAGAAGAATAGATTCTGAAACCCACCGGTAAAATCAGGAAGTACAGACCCAAAATTGTGAGTGGCATCTGTCCAGAGTGGCAGGTTATCATCATCAAGAAGAATCATTCCCGTTTCCGAATCACGCTGGTAGGCGCGCCCAACCAGGCTTCCGTAGGTTTTGCCTTCATAGGAATTCAGATAACTGGCTGTTGATGAGTAAACCGTGGAGCCATGATTATATAAATCGATGTCGGGGTGCAATTTTACAACCTGGTTGGTATTGCGGCTCAGGTTAAAGGTGGAATTCCACACAAAATCTCTCTGCTGAACGGGAGTTCCGTTTAAGCTGACTTCAATCCCTTTGTTCTCAATAAGCCCGGCGTTGATAATAGCTGACCCGTAACCCGTGGTTCCGGATATGTTAAGCGGGATAATCTGATTCTTATTCTGTTGCAGGTAATAGGTAAAGTTCATTCCTACACGGTCAAAGAATCGGATGTCGAAACCTGCCTCATACGATGTAGAGAACGATGGCTTAATGTCCGGATTATTGATGTTTGATGGCACATCTAACGTATTCTGTCCATCATACACACTGCCCACATTGTAAACGGGGGTAGTCAGGTAGGGACTTAAATCAGAACCGGCTTGTGCAAAGCTGGCACGGAGCTTACCGAATGAAAGTGCCTCCAGATCTAATAACTCACTAAACACAAAGCTACCTGAGACGGAAGGATACAGGTATGAGTTATTGTCTTTAGGGAGGGTCGAAGATTTATCAGATCTCAGGCTTAAATCAAGGAAGTAGGTATCTGAGAAGCCGAGCGAAACCAGGCCGTAGGCACTTACAATTTTCTTTTGCTCCAGGTAATTAAACACATTTGGGCGATCAACCGAAGCGTTGATGTTGAAGTAGCCCGGCGAAGTAAGTCCACCAACCGTTGACTGGGAGATGTAAGAGTAATTACGATTATACAAGTTAGTTCCAAGGGTGGCATCTAACGATAGATTTGCCCAGCTTTTTTGGTACTGAGCTGATAACTCGTAATTCATCTCCTTGTTTTCGTACTTACCAACTGAATATCCGGGGGTAGAAGTGCCACCAAAATCGGTTTTTCCTTCAATATTCTGGATATAAATATCTCCCCGGATGTTAGCACTTACAACGAGATTGGGCAGGGCTTCAAAGTGAGCGCCTACGTTACCAAATACCCGGTCGCGGCTATCGGTACTTGTATTTTCATAAGCTTCGAAGTAGGGATTGGCCCAGTATAAGGGGGACTTGTTGGTGATTTCTCCGGTCGAAGAACTTGGAGACCTCATATTCCATTGCATTACTGTTCCATCGGGATATCTGTAATCTTTCAGCCTTCCCATGTCAAGGTTTCTTTGGAACCACTGACGGAAGTACCTTGACCCAAACTGAGAGCCCTGTGGAGGTCGGCGGGCTTCATTGGTTGCGTAATTAATATTAGCAGAAAAGTCCCATTTATCACTGGCTTCGATGTTGGCGCTTAACCCCAGGTTATTTCTGTTTAAATACGTATTGGGGTAGACACCGGTAATCTTGGTATCGTTGAAGCTGAGTCTGAAATTCGTGCGCTCTTCACCACCGGAAATAGTAACGCCGTTGTCGGCAGTATAACCGGTTTCAAAAAAGTTTTGAATATTGTTGGGATGAGCATCAAAAGGAGTAAGCTGTCCGTACATCGGATCTTGTGGATAGAAGCTGAAATATTCACGGACCAGAGTTCCATCCATTTTTGGTCCCCAGCTTTCATCCACATTAACCTGAACATACTTATCGCCATTAGGCAATGTTCTCCACGTTTGGGACGAGCCGCCCCCATACTTATTCTGGTAACGCATAAAGTTACCCGCCTGCTGGAAAGAAAGGTTTGAGTTGATTTGAACCTCAATACCTCCGGCTTCACTACCCTTATTTGTGGTAATCATAATAACTCCATACTGTCCCCTGATTCCATACAATGAAGAGGCAGCCGGGCCCTTTAACACGTTCACGGACTGAATGTCGTCCGGGTTTATATCCTGGGCAATGTTACCATAATCTTCTCCGGCACTTCCCGCAAAATTGGCGTTCGAAATAGGCGTGCCGTCAATAACGATAAGTGGTTGTCCTTCACCATTAATGGAATTCACACCACGTATTTTAATAGATTGCGTTCCGCCAAGGCTGGCCCCGGATGATCCCGTTACCTGCACACCGGCTATTTTACCGGCAAGAGATCCGATGACGTTATTTTCATTCGAATAGGTCAGGTCTTCTCCATTTACCTGCTGAGTGGCATAACCTATAGAACGCTCGGAGCGGTTAATGCCAAGTGCGGTTACTAAAAGATCCTGGCTTAGAGGAACCACTACCAGTGCCACATCGATTTGTGTATTTCCATTAATGGGCACTTCCTGTGTTTCATACCCTACAAATGAAAAAAGAAGGGTGTCTTGCAGAGAAGGGGCATCAAGCTCATAGTTTCCATTCGGGTCGGTGGAAGTACCAATGGTTGTTCCCTTAACCTGGATGTTTACTCCCGGTAAAGGTTCATTGGTTTCTGCATCCGTTACCGTTCCGGAAATGGTTTCCGGAATGGGACTTTGGTTAGTTGTCGGTACTTCAACAGGCAACTGTACCGCAAGGGTGTTATCGGTTTGCCGAAACCGCAATCCTGTTTGGCTGGTAACAGTCATTAAAACTTCTTCTACCGTTGCCGTCATTTTCGGAATGGTAATCCGTTTATTGCTCGACTCAATCGCAGAGGTTTCATAAAGAAATTTAAAAGCTGTTTGTTGCTCTATCTCTTTAAAAACGTCCTGAATGGTTGCCTGCTCAAATTCGACGGTTACATCTACTTCACTAACACTTTGAGCCGAAGTTGTTCCGGCCATCAATGCTGTTGCGGTTATGAAACTGAATATAAATCCCCAAATAGTACAGAAAGACATATAAAGGATTGTTCTGAAGGTTATTATTTTCATAGATTACCAATGTTAATGGGCATAAGATGCCTGTTAAAATTAGAGGTCCGTTTTAATCCGATGCGCGAACATGAGTGATTAATTCGGGCCTTTTTTTGTAAAAATCCTACTCGGCAGCTTGTATCGTCACAACCTGCTCTTCAATGGTATATTCTATTCCCAAAATAAATTGAATAGACTGCAACACTCGTTCAAGGCTCATATTCTTGTGTTCTCCTTTAAGCTTAGCATCCTGAAGCTGTTCGCCTTGTAAAATTATATCTACTCCGTACCACCTCTCCAGCATTTTAGCTACTTCAGAGAAAGGCTTATCATTAAAAATCAAAACCTGATCTTTCCAGGCAATCTGTTCCCAGACATTTCCTTCACCTTGTTCAAAAAACTCTCCGCTTTGGTGATAAGTAGCCCATTGATTCTCCTCGAGAATAACGGGTTGTTCGGGTACACTATCTTTATTTTCTTTTGATTTTCCGGATACTCCCACTTTGCCTTCAATTACAGTCACCTGCAATTTCTCATCATTCTTGTAGGCTTTGATATTGAAGGATGTACCTAAAACCCGGGTTGTGGTATTACCTACTTGTACGATGAAAGGACGGTTCTTGTCCGGGGCGATATCAAAAAACGCTTCTCCTTCCAGATGCACTTCTCTGACTTCAGAATCAAATTGTTCGGGGTAGCGCAGAGTGCTGCCTCCATTTAAGGTGATTACAGAACCATCATTGAACCGAAAAGTGGATGTTTGGCCATAGGAGAGTTGCCGTTCATGTAATTCGGCTGTTTGGGGAGTATCGGCTGGCTGGGAGGACTTACTTAGCTGTAGTGTAAAAATGAGGGCTATGGATACCACAACGACCAATGCAATACTCTTAACAATCAAAGCTGTTTTTTGGAAGCCGGTGGCCGAGGTGTCCTGGCTATCTTTTACTTTAGTAGGAGCCGTTTTAGAAAAATAATGGTCAGCAATTAAATCGGACTCAACTTGTCGAAATAATCTCTTTTTGGTTCGTTCTTTATTTACAGAAATATGCTCTGCTTTATTTAGTTTTTCTAAAACCTGTTCTAAAAGCTGAACATTGTCGGGGGATTGAGCCAACCATTGCTCAATGAAATCAAGCTCTTTTGGGGTACAGATCCCCAATAGGTAATTTACCAATACCTGATATTCCGGCTCTTTTCTCATAGGATTTAATTGTTGCCTTTATTACTAATATCCAAAAAAAAGGGCCTACCCTTACTTAAAATTCATATTCTAATAAAAAGAACTTCTGAATACGCTGAGGCGGGGATTTTTTTTATAGGTACTTGAAGTCTTTCAGTTCTTCCCGGAGAATTCGGAGAGCATGACTGATCTGTCCTTCCACTGTTTTAGGGGAAATGTTCATCGTTTTGGCGATTTCCTTGTAGTTCAGCCCTTCTTCGCGACTCAGGAGGTAAGCTTGTTGTGCGCGATCGGGAATTTTTGAGAGTGCTGTTTGGTAGGCATCGTCAAAATTGGGAGGATTTATAACCGGCTCTTTGGGTGGTTTTGTATTGGTCAAATCAAGAATGTGGTTCTGAAGCCAGTTTTCGTACTTCTTCTGATTTCGTAACTGCTTAAGGGCATGATTCCGCGCTGTTTTTATGATATATCCCTTTACGGATGGGTGGTCGGGATCAATGTTCTCTCTGGCTTCCCATATTTTAAGAAAAACTTCCTGGGTCCAGTCCTCAAGCTCTTTTGGACACGATGTGTAATAAGACAAGAAGGAAACAATATCATCGAAGTATTGCTCAAAAAAGAGTTCAAACTTTTTCCTTCCTAACATGCTTGATCTGTAACCTTATGAGGGCTATGCCTTTATGATTTAATCTGAGTTAAAATGTGAAATCAGGTCTAAAAATCATAATAAAAAATTAATGTGGACAGCGCAGCAGATATGATGTAAACGAAAGTTAATTTTATGCATCAGGGTGGTTCTGTGAAAACAGGAATTAACCATTCTCTTTTGTAAACCTTAGAAAAAGTAGTTTAGTAAATTCTTTTTGTGGTTAAATAAGTTTCCAGCCAGTAGGGATGATCCAAACCGGAAATTTTCACCCCATTGGTGGTGGAAGCATGCAGAAATTCCTCCCTGTTAATCATTACCCCCACATGATAAGTAGTCCGTCCGGTTTTGAAGAAGACTAAATCACCGGTTAAAACTTGCGATTTTTTCACTTCTTTGCCGGCCTGCAATTGCTCTCGGGTGGTTCGGGGTATCTGCATTCCAAAATAATCTTCAAACACCACCTGCATGAAATCGGAGCAATCGATTCCATCATAGCCTGATCCTCCTAAGAGATAGGGAGTACCTTTCCAGTCGTTGTAGGCGAGCTCTAAAAATTCCTGCTTTTCCTGAACGGAAGGAGGCATGGAAGACTCAACAAAGGTGCCCGACTCTTTACCGGATCTTGTATCATTTTCGTCAGCGTCAGAAGGAGTGGCAGCCGATGGATTTTTGGGTGAGTTCTCTTCCCACGGAATAGTACCCCTTTCTACCGTTCCACAACCCGCAAACAGAAATAAAGCCAAACCAATAAGTGAACCCTTTGTCATAGCCGGATGATCTTTTATTCTCGTCTGTAAATATAGTGTGATATGCTTACTTTTAAATGTCGAATTCTGATTTCAGAAAACCAACTACAATGCAATGAATTTATTAGTCAATATTGATCATGTAGCTACTCTCAGGAATGCGCGGGGTGAAGGGTATCCCGATCCAATTGAAGCAGCAGAGGTTTGTGAAAAAGCAGGAGCTTCGGGCATCGTATTTCATTTACGGGGAGACCGGCGCCACATCCGGGATGAAGATGTGTACCGATTGAAAAAATCAGTTCGTGGCACGCTGGATTTTGAAATGGCTGCCTCAGATGAAATGATTGATATTTGCACTGACATTGAACCGCATTTATGTACGCTTGTGCCGGAAGGAAGGGAGGAACTGACCACTGAAGGCGGGCTGAAAATGGAATCGGTATTCGATGATTACAAAAACCGGGTATTCCCGAAACTGAAAGGAACCAGTATTGAAATCAGTTTATTTCTGGATCCCAATCCTGAGGACATTGAATTGGCGGCAGAACTCGGAGCCGATGCTATTGAATTACATACCGGAACCTTCGCTAATGCCGATCCCCAAAAACGCAGACATGAGCTTACGAGATTGAGAAAAGGAGCCAAGCTGATCAACGAGTTAGGTATGAAAGTAAACGCCGGCCATGGCTTGAACCTTGATAATCTCCCTGATTTGCTGGAAACGGTACCGTACTTGCATGACGTAAGCATTGGCCATGCACTGATCAGTAAATCCGTTTATTGGGGATTGGAAAAAACAGTAAAGGCTTATTTAGAGATTATGGAGGATTATGCCTGATTGCTAATCCAGGTATTTTCTTAGCGTTTTTTCAAGCTTTGCACCTCTAAGTGCCCCACCCGTTTCTACAATTATTCCTTCAGGATTTACTAGAATTTGAAAAGGATATCCTTGTATTCTGAATAGCGTGTTGAATTCGCCATCGTCAATAACCTGAGGCCAATTTATATCATATTCAGAAATAGTTTTTTTTGTCGAATTTACGGCGTCATAAGCAAGCCCAATAATTTCTAAGTTATTGTCTTTAAATTTCTTGTAAGCCTTCTTTAAATAAGGCAGTTCTTCTATACAAGGACCACACCAGCTTCCCCAAAAATCAAGTAATACATACTTTCCCTTTAAATGTTCTTTGCTGATTGAGTTGCCCTCAAGTGTGGAAGCTTTCCATGTTGGTATCGGTTTTCCAATTTCAATAATAGCTAATTTTTCTTCTGGTTCTTCAAAAGAAGGTCTGAAACGCACCCAGGTTCCATGTGGGTCAACATCAGCAATCTCATACATCTGATTGCCAAGTTGAAAATGCGGGTAGAAATAATATCTATCAGCTCTGTTGATATCATTTACGTTGACACTTAAATCTTCATTTGTTCCCGAACCCATCTGCAACAAGTCATCACTATTACGGTCAACATATACCTGAAGGTTTTCGGTAAAGAGATACTCAAAAAAATTCAGAAAATAGATCGTACGACTTTCACCATTATTTGAAAGCGTAGCCTTTCGTTGTGCAGTTGGAAAAGCATAGGTCAAGTTCGGAGCATCTTTACGGTTACTGGAAGAATAAGCGCTCGGTAAGTCCCTGGCTAGCTTGATCTCAGCTTTTGTAGTGCGGCTAATTATTTTTTCTCCTTCAAGCCTGTCATACTGAATTAGTCCTTTCCAAGTAAAGCTGCTGTCTTGATCCTTGAATACATATTCATCATCAGAAATAATATTGTCGTTATTTTGGTCGACGTAGATAGACCACAGGCTGTCTTTAGGTTCTTTCCCCGAAACCACAATCAAGCTATTATCTGGCGCTTTGGATGTAATTTGATAATATACCACGGTATCCTCGAATACAGGGGTTATATTTCTCAGCAACCCTCTTATTTGATCACCATAGAAGTACCTGACAATATCGTCGGCATAAAGGATAGTACCCATCCAGTCAAAAACATTTTCATTGTACTTAAATGTTTTATTAGTCACTGGTTTAAGTTCTGCTACAGGCCACAGGTGCTCCATATTTTTAGCGGGAATATCATGCCATGCTTCTACGGTTACTTTGACAGTTTCCTCTTCCTCAAAGATGAGTTGGCGCGGATTTCGATAAGTAAAATCAATGTTTTCTTCAGCTGAATAAATAGTCCCCCGGGTAATTTTATAATGCACTGTATCTCCGACAGGTTGAGAAATTGTTAGCTCCCATGTACCATTATTTTTTTTAAAAGGCATGGACCTATCTTTCCAACCAAAACCTTGTCCAGGATCAAAACCATTGATAGAACTTGCAAAAAAGAATTCAGAATTTTTAGGGGTGTTCGCAGGTAATTCAAGCTGTATGGTTACTTGGACAGAGTCAGTATCAGATTGTGCTTTTATCTCAAAATCATAATTAAACAAAAGTATGAGTATGGTTAAAAAAACGGATATCTTCACGACGGATTGATTGTATTTAATGTTTACTAATAAAATAGTATTATACACCTAATAACCAAATTGAAAACCTCTGCCAAACATATCGCCGACCGTATCCGGTTGATGATTGCTACCAAGCAATTCCAGGTGGGTGAAATGTTGCCTTCTACCCGGGAACTCGGGCAACAGCTGGAAGCCAGTTTTCATACCGTAAGAAAGGCCTATCATATTCTGGAAGAAGAAGGACTGATTCTGGGAGAGCAGGGGCGCGGATTCACCGTAAAAAATCAAACACCGCTGCTGGATAAATCTGCCCGACTGGAAGTAGGCGGGGAAAAGATTCAGGCCCTGGTGGAAGAGCTTGTGGGCTATGGGTTGGATGAATCTGAAATAGAACTCCTTTTTCAGGAGCAGCTGGGATTTATGGAGTGGCCCGATCGTATTCAAACCTGCGCAAGTGTGGGGGAAAACTATGAGTTGGGTAAAATGCTCTCAGACGCAATCAAAAAACAGGTGGGTGTAAAAAGTCAGGTTATTGATGTTAACGAGTACGAAAGTGCAGCAAAATACGATGCCCTGTTTGTTCCTATTCACCTGATGAATAGCTTCAGAAGCTTGAGGGAAAGTCTGCTTATCATCCCAATTGTGTATGATTACGATCCGGATATTTTATTATCTATGGTAGACCGGGCAGCCATAGCAACAATCGGTTTGGTGACGGGTACTGAAGAAACCATCCCCAAGATTATAGACGAACTGAAGCGATCTATTCACTTTGAAGGCTCGTTTGTAGCGGGGACTATTTATGGGAAATCATTACCGCTTTTTGTTCGTGAATCAGACCTTATCTTATACACCCCAGAAAGTGCCCGGCTGGTAGAACAGAAAGTGCCGGAGAAAAACCGCCTGAGGCTCGAATACTTGCTCTCTGAGAAAAGTTCAGAAATGATTCGGTCTGAGTTGTGGGATCAGTAGGAAATTTTAAATTTGAAATGCTAAATGTTGAATTACATGAGGTACTAATTCAACATTTAGCATTTAATATTCATCAATACATTGATAAAAAAAGTTATTACGCAGGCCCTTGAAGCCATTGCCAAAGAAATTGAAGCCGTTCGGGAAACCCCATCTACCGATGTGCTGATGAACGGCGAGCTGGAAAAGATTTCAGGAGAGTATATCTATACATTTGAGTCTCAAAATCAGGGGCTTAAGTTCGCCGAAGAGATCCGTGCTAAAATGGATGGAAAGGAATTCAAAGTTCATCCCATAGAATTTAAGGACAAAAAAGTACGGCTTGAATTCCCCGAAAATAAAGGCCCTAAAGTAGATGAAGTATATCTGGAGTGGGAAAACGATTATGTACTCAAAAAGATGCAGGAGCACCTGTTTACCCTTCAGGAAAAATCGAAGGAAGTTCCTCAGCTTAAAGCACTCCTGAAACCGGAAAAGAACTTCAAAGAAAACAATGAAAGCCCGAAACCGGTTTTTGATGACCTTAGGAATCCATCTCAGAAAGAAGCTATCAAAAAGTCGCTGAAGAACAATATCCTATATGTTTGGGGACCGCCCGGAACAGGGAAAACAGCAACATTGGGCTTCATCATAGCTAATTTGTTGAAGGAGGGGAAACGGGTGCTTTTTGTCTCTAATACTAACAGGGCCGTGGATGTAGGGTTGTTGAGTGTGATTGATGCGCTCTATGAAATCGATCCGGGGTTCAGCATGCAGAATACGACCCGATTCGGGGAAGCCGCACTGGATGATCCGCGGCTGGAAGACATCCTGTTTGAGCATCAGGTTAAAACAAAACTGGACAGTAGAAAAGCCGATGCCGTTCAATTGAGTAATACGTTGAGTAAGTATGAGTCGCTGCAGGAAAAGATCGACGATATGATGCGGAATGGGGAGGAAGTGCCGGAGAAACTGGATTTAGAATGTCAGCTGGCGGGCAATAAAGTGGATGAACATGGAGGAGTGGAAGAGCTGGAAGACAAAATTGATCGCTTGATGAACCTGAACGAGCGATATGAGCTTAAAAAGAAGCAGTTGGTAGCAACCACGATGGCAAAGGTGTGTACTTCTGAGCTGTTTTATGGGATTAGTTACGATGCTGTGGTAGTAGATGAAGGCTCTATGGCAGGGATTCCGTATCTGTTGTTGATGGCCGCTAAAAGCAAGAACCGCCTGATTATTGCCGGCGACCCTATGCAACTTCCGCCCATTGCCATCACCAATGATCAGGAAGCGCGGGAATTCTTAGAGCAGGATATATTTACCTACGTTTCAAAATCGGATACGACGGAAGCATTATTTACATGGCACGACGATAATCCGGAGTTTACCTGTTTTTTTGATGTTCAATACCGGCTGAAAGATGATTTGGCAGGGGTGATCAGCTCCGTGTTTTATGAGGGCCGTTTAAAGTCGGATACCACCGAAGAGGAAATGAAAACACTCCCTGATACCTCAGGTTCTGTGGCTTTGGTAGATACGGCGAAATACAATCCTTATCTGGAGCAGGAAACAGGAGAGCGAGGCTTTAAGCCCGTAAATGAGGTTCACCATAAACTGATAGAGGAAAGTTTGAAACGGCTTACCCGAAACTATGCTCCGGAGAATATTGGGATTATTGTTCCATTTAGAAACAGTGTGTATAAAGTCCGAAATCACCTTTGGGAATCCGGGTTTAAAGACATTGAAGTGGGCACCATTCACACTTTTCAGGGGCGGGAAAAATCAGTGATTATCTTTGATACGGTGATGAGCGGAGAATGGCAGAATGGAGGTATGCGTCAC
The DNA here is from genome assembly GCF_040117685.2 of Gracilimonas sp. BCB1. Lineage (NCBI taxonomy): Bacteria > Pseudomonadati > Balneolota > Balneolia > Balneolales > Balneolaceae > Gracilimonas > Gracilimonas sp. BCB1. The sequence continues at coordinate 82,500 of NZ_JBEDYP020000014.1, forward strand.
TATTCTGTCCGACCGTTTGACGAAGCCAAAAATGGACTCAGCGTGCCACGATTATTAAATGTTGCCTTTTCCCGGAGCAAAGAGTTATTGGTCATCATAGCGGATATGCAGCATGTGGAAAGAGTGTATGGGAAGAAATTTCTGGGTCGCTTGTTGCATTCTGTTAAACAAATATCGATTTAGACGGGATGAGTGTAACTAATCAAAGAAGATTTGAAAAAATTGTGTGTTGATTCAAAAAAAGGTTGAATTGTAGTTCATAACACTCTTATATTTGGTGCTCTCTGAGAGGAGAGAAATTTACTGATAGAAGCGGGAATAGCTCAGTGGTAGAGCATCTCGTTGCCAACGAGAAGGTCGCGAGTTCGAATCTCGTTTCCCGCTCAAAAAGGCAGTTAAGGAGACTTAGCTGCCTTTTTTATTTTGGGGGAGAAATGCACGAAACGTATATCATTCATAGCGAAAGCAAAGACCGGTATTACATTGGGTCGACTTCGGTTGGGGTGGTCAAAAGGGTAGAACGGCATAACGCCGGATGGTCACGCTCCACGAAGTCGGGGATCCCGTGGATCATAAAATATGTAGAGACTTTTGCTACAAAGTCAGAAGCGTTAGCAAGGGAACGCCACATCAAGAAACAGAAAAGCTTAAAATTAAATAGAATAAGAAGGCAGGACCTCCAAGCGTCCGAAGGACCTTGGAGAGTTCGCCGGCAACTAACGCTCACGGTTCTAACCAATCATACCTCTACAACGCTTCCAGGACCTGCGGACGCTGAAAGGTTGCATCAGGTGAACAGTGCTTTGCCTTTCTCATTTCGGTTTTCTTGTTCATTCTAAAAATGCTTAATACAGATTTGGTGATAAGGAGACTTAGCTGCCTCCTAAATTACATAACCACATTTTTTGGTTTGTCGAATGTGTGGAATGTAATCCATTTTTAAGCTGTTCAGAATATTGACTTACAACCAAAACTAATTCAATTATTATGCCAACAAAAAAAGCAGAAGCAGTTTGGAATGGAAATTTGAAATCCGGAAACGGTACAATGAAAGTAGGGAGTGGTTCCTATGAAGGGGCGTATAGTTTTGCTACCCGTTTTGAAGATAAATCAGGTTCAAATCCGGAAGAATTAATTGGGGCGGCTCACGCCGGATGTTTTTCTATGGCATTTTCTAACGAATTGGATAAAGCAGGATTCACACCGAATTCCGTTCACACCAATGCCGAGGTAACTATTGATCCGGGTGCCGGCGCTATTACTACAATTAAGCTGACTTCCAAAGGGAATGTGCCAGATATAGAGAACGATAAATTCCAGGAAATTGCTGAGGCAGCAAAAAACGGATGCCCTGTATCTAAGGCGCTGAGTGGAGTCACCATAGAATTGGATGCCACGCTTGAAAACTAACCGGTAGATAGTAAGAAGTTTAGGTGCCAAACCCGCTTTTAAGCGGGTTTTTTTATATCACAACTTTTTTCATTTATTTAAGCATCTTAAAGAGCCGATAAACACATAAGGCAATAGTTTTTACTATAATCAGTAACCACTTTTAATGATTATGCCTTCAGTAGTTTATCAGTTACTCACTTATTTATTCATAATTATTGCGCTTCAACCCGTTTATGCTATTCAGAATACCAATAGCGGGAATGAAAGTGATAGTAGTCGTGTGCTAATTTGGCTCAGTGAAGCAGAGTCGGACCTTGAACGAAGTAAATTATCTGAGGCTCGAAGAAAGACACAGCTCGCTGACAGCCTTTCAGAGAAATTGGAATTTTCCGAAGGAAAAGCTCTATCCAGCCTTCGTTTTGCGGACATTCTGATTACGGAACGCAGGCAAGACTCCGCTATCGTTATTTTAAATGAAGCTATACGAAAGTATCCCGATAGCAAACTGAGGGCAAATTACAATAACTTGCTGGCAGCGGCTTATTCGTACCGTGGGGAAGAAGCGAAAGCGATAGAAGCTTTTAAAGAAGCGCTTAAATATGTATCCCGATTAGATAGCTCTAAGGTAGACAGAACGAATGCGGCAATTCGGCAGAACATGGCAAATGCTTATATAGACCTGGGGCAAACAGCGTTAGCTTTTGAATACTACCTGGATGCAGTACGTTTTGCGGAAATGACCCGCGACACTTCATTCCTGGCAACTACGCTGAATAATATTGGCCATGCTTACAACATGGAAGAGAATTTCGAACGTGCTGCCTTTTATCTTGAAAAAGCCAGGACCTTATCAAAGCAGAAAAACCTCCTACCTGAGTTATACCGAACAACACTGAATCTTGCAAATACCCGAAACGATCAGGAGAGGCTGCAGGAAGCATTAGACTTGTACAACGAAGCCCTGGAACTGAATAATCAAATCCGCCCGGATTCCCCTCCTGTAATCGTACTATATAACCTTGGAAGACTAAATGGAAAGTTAGGAAATCATGAAAAAGCAGAGGCCCAGTTTCGTGAATCTCTTGCACATTCCAGGCAGATGGGTATCATCCAGGGGGAATACTATAATAACTTCGGGCTTGGCAACTTATACAGAGAAATAGAGCGCTATGAAGAGGCTATTCAATATTTTGAAAATGCCAGGGATATTTCTGAGAGCTTAGGTGCTACTTCTTTAATGCAGGATGTTCGCCAAAAGTTGTATGAAACCAACCGGGAAGCCAACCGGTTCGAAGATGCCCTTCAGTATTTAGAGCTGTACAAAGAATTATCGGATAGTCTGACAAGCATCGAAAAAGAACAAGCACTAGCCGAACTTGAGAATCAATTGGAGTTGGATCGCCAGAATGAGGTAAACCGGTTGTTACAGGATAAACAGGCTCAGCAGGAGAGACGGCTTGAGGTACAATACATATTTATAGTTGTAGCTGCGCTGGTGATCGTATTGATTGTGGTACTCCTGTTTATGATGAGAAAAAGTGCCCGCGAACGGGAAGAAATAAACAGGGTGTTGGAAGAGCAAAAAGAGGAGCTTATAGAGGCCAACAAAGCAAAAGATAAATTATTTGCCATTATAGCTCACGACCTGCGCACACCCATGACTTCCATGCAGGGAATCCTCCACCTTCTTAAAGACAATGTAATCTCAAAAGAGGAACTCACTCAGCTGATTCCTGAACTTGAGATGTCCATTCAAAAGAATGTACATATAATGGAAGACCTGCTAGCATGGGCTAAGGATCAGCTATCAGGAGTTAAAATGGAAATTAGTCCTATTAACCTATACAGCGTTGTGGATGAGATTGTGTCGAGCCATACTTTTATTGCCCAAAAAAAGGGGGTAACAGTACATCACTGTATTCAGGAAGGTGAGCACGTATTGGCTGATCAGAATGCCCTGCAACTGGTTGTTCGCAATGTAGTCTCCAACAGCATCAAATTTACCAGAAACGGAGATGAAATAGAGATTAAAGCTGAGCCTAATTCCCATAATGTGAAGATTATTATCAGAGATACGGGCATAGGAATACCTGAAGAGGAATCCGACAAAGTATTTTCAAACAAAGCCTGGACAAGAGAAGGTACCAATAAAGAAAAGGGAACCGGATTTGGGTTGAGCCTTTCTAAAGAATTTGTAGAGCGTATGAACGGGGAAATCTGGTTTGAAAGCACGGAAGGCGAAGGGTCCACTTTTTACATTGAATTACCTAAAGCGTAACCGAACTAAAAGCAGGGATTCATTTATTGCAATGATGTGAACAATCTGTAGATAACTTCTGTGAGTTCTAATTCCCGAAACCCCGAATCATTTCTTATCTTCAACACTTACTTAATCACTCATTATCTGGAGCTTTGAATATGAGCGACAAGCCTCGCGAATATTGCGGAATCTACGGTATCTATAATCACCCCGATGCAGCCCTTCATACCTACTATGGTTTGCATGCTTTACAGCACCGGGGACAGGAATCGGCCGGAATTGTTACTTCTTATTTTGATGACGACAAAGGACGGTATTCTATGCCGGCTTATAAAGACTTTGGATTAGTGCTTAACGTGTTTAGTAAATCCAAGGTTTTTAAGAAAATATTGAGAGGTAAAAATGCCATAGGCCATAATCGGTACTCAACCTCAGGCTCCTCCAAAAACCCCGCCAACATCCAGCCTTTTCGGGTACACTACCGGAATGGTAACCTGGCCATCGGGCACAACGGGAATCTTTCCAATGCCAAGCAAATCCGCGAGCGGTTCCGCAAAGAAGGTGTTCTTTTTCAAAGTACCTCTGATACTGAGTTAATTCTGCATCTCATTTCCCACAGCGATAAGGAAGACCAGATGGAGCAGATTATGGACGCACTCGAACAAATTGAGGGTGCTTACTGTCTGGTTATTCTAACGGATGACAAACTGATTGCGGTCAGAGATCCCAACGGATTCAGGCCTCTTGCCTTGGGTAAAGTAGATGGTGCATACTGTGTGTCCAGCGAAACCTGTGCTTTTGATATCAACAATGCCGAGTATATTCGGGATGTGCAGCCCGGCGAAGTGATTGTGATTGACAAGGATGCCGACGAAAGCAACGAGCCGAAGTCCTATTTTATACCTCCGCAAGAAGGAACAGGTACCAGCCAGTGTATTTTTGAATATGTGTACTTTTCTCGTCCCGACAGCAAGATTTTCGGCGAGATGGTGGATAAGATCCGACGCAATCTTGGTAAACAATTAGCCAAAGAACACCCGCTGACCGATGTTGTTAAGAACAATACAACGGGTAAGAAGCCGGTTGTTATTTCGGTACCTGATTCCAGTAACACGGCTGCTCTTGGTTACGCCAGCGAAAGCAATAAATTAGGCAATGACTGTAAGTATGATATCGGCTTGATTAGAAACCATTACGTAGGGCGGACTTTTATATCACCGGGTCAGAAATCCCGCGAGCAGAAAGTACGAACCAAGTTTAATCCCGTTCGTGGTGTAATCGAGGGGCGGGTTGTTATTATCGTAGATGACTCGATTGTGCGAGGAACAACTTCCCGCTACCTGGTTGACATGATCAGGGAATGTAACCCGGCTGAGATCCACTTCTTGGTGAGCTCGCCCCCGATTATAAGTCCATGCTATTACGGAATGGATTTCCCGACTCCCAATGAATTAATAGCCAATAAGTTTGATCGGGATATCGAAAAAATGGCAGAAGAAATCGGGGTGGACAGCCTCCGTTATTTGTCTGCAGATGGACTTGTTGACGCCGTAAAAGAAGCGAACCCTTCCGGCCACGATTATTGCACTGCTTGTTTCACAGGTAATTACCCGGTGCCTGTCAATTTTGGTGTTGAGAAAGAAGAAAATGAGCTGGTTTAATGTTTAACGCCCAGCCCAAATTTATTACCAGTGCTACAAAGCTTGAAGAATGCCCACCGGCCACCTTACCTGAGGTATGTTTTGCCGGACGTTCTAATGTCGGGAAATCTTCTCTCATTAATGCTCTTCTGAATAAGAAAAACATAGCCCGGACATCAAATGTGCCGGGTAAAACCCAACAGATGAACTACTATAAAGTGGGAAATGAGTTTTTCATGGTTGATCTGCCTGGTTACGGATATGCCAAAGTTCCTAAAAAGGAGAGAGAGCGTTGGGGTAAAAACATCCGCGACTATTTGTTGGATCGCGAATCTCTGAGTCTGATACTTCACGTTGTAGATGTACGGCATGAACCCAGCCAGCTGGATGAAGACTTTTTCTATTGGATGGCTATGAATGAGAAACCCTTTTCAGTGGTACTCTCAAAGTCAGACAAAATTTCCAGGAATAAAGTAAATCAATCGAAAGCAAGAGTTCGCCGCATCCTGAAAGAAATGAACATTGAGATTCCGATTTTACCGTATTCATCTGATTCCAGAGAAGGTATTCCTGAGATAAAAGATCTGATTACCGAGTTTGTGAATCATTCAAAGTAAAAACCGATTTCGATCTTAGTTAGTCAAAATCTCCGCTTTGATATCGGCCGGCTAACCTTTCTTCATTCACACGTTTGAAGTTTTTGAGCATTTTCGGCGAAAGTGAAGCAACCGTCATTTCCCGCTTCCCTAAAGCACCTTGTGAACGCGCAACTTTCCATCCTGAGGCACACATAGCTCCACGTGCTTTCGAGGCAGCACAATAGGTGGCAAGAACTGCTTGATTAGAGGAATAGGAGGCTAGTTTGGTAAAGGTGTCGGCGGTCCAAAGCTCTTCATTAACTTCCGGTGAAAAAGGGTCATGAAAAATAAAATCGGCTTGTAAGTTTTGTGGAGAAAAATCCCCGAACCGGCCGTAAAAAAGATGGAGCGTAACATCCATATCCTTCAAAGGCTGAATCTCATTCAATCCGGGTTGAATACCGTCAAAGATACCCGGTAGCATATCATTGAGTTCAGGGTGATTCAGATGTTTTTTAAAGTCGAACCCAGAAGCAGTAGCCCGGTCAACGGGAAAAGCCTCTATCGACCAAAACTCCACGGGTATATTGAGCTTTTTCTGTTTAAGAATATCAAGGAGTAACAGGAAATTCAGCCCTGTTCCGAAACCAATTTCCAGAATTGTTAAGGAATTAGCTTTATCCAGAGTTGAAATCAACCCCGGTGTTTCAAAGAAAACGTGCAGGCTTTCTGAGGCCGCTCCATTGGGGTTATGATAAAATTGCTCAAAAGTATCTGAATAGAGAGTCGAAGAACCGTCTTTGGTTTGGTGAACTGTAGGTGTCATAGGTCAAAGATAATGCATCAGTCATCATTTAGAAACAGGTCATTCTGTTCGTCATCAAACTATTAGGCAGAGTAAAGCACAATTAAAAAAGGGCTTTAATTGCTTAAAGCCCTTTTGAAATAAAACTCGGTGAGTAGGTACTTATTCCTTCTCAACCGGTTCAAGTTCTATAATCACTTCTATGGAAGGTGATTCCATTTTGGTTGTTTTTACCTTTTTCTCGTACTCCTTATAACCCTCATGGTCAATTTTCAGAGTGTAGGTGTTACCGGTAGTTAAATCTTCAGTTATGAATTCGCCTTCTTTATTGGTTTCAAGGGATTCATCTAATTTTGTGACTTCAACCTCTACCTCCGGTATAGGGTTTTCTGTTTCAGCATCTACAACCGTCCCTATTAAAGTAACATCTTCATTAGCTTCAACCTGCATGTACTCTTGATCAGGGCTGGTCGTCTGGGCCGTCATCGCAATTGTGAATACTCCGAATAAAGCTGCGAACAATCCTGTACTTATTTTTTTGAGTGTACTCATAAAAGTAACCTCTCCTTATCTTTTATTAGCGATTTATGCATGTTATATGCACATATGCCAATGGCAGACACTTAGAAATGTTCAGAATTCTAATCTTTGTAAACCCTTTGATGTCAAAGAATAGGGTGAATGGTCTATAAAAGAGGGTTAAAGAAAGAGGATTTTAATTAGCAGACTTCAGCGTGACTCTTCCGTAGCTCGTTTTTGCTGATACTGAAGCCTCTCCGGAGCCTATGGTTCCGTTAGCAGCTCCGGAAGTCTGTGTCCCTTGAAAGCTAAGATCGCTGCCGATTTCAACTTTATTTCCGGACAGGTCAAACCTTGCGTTAGTGGTTTCAGAAATCAGGATAGAGATGGTTCCGGCACCGGTGTTTGCCTGAGAAGAGTTTTGCATATCCACAAAGTGAAGCTCAATATTACCGCCATTTGTGTGTGCCTGAACGGAGCCGGAGAGTTCTTCAGCAACTAAATTTCCGCCGGAGGTTTTCATTAATACAGAACCGATGATATGCTGAGCTTTTATATGTCCACCAAGAGAGTGCAGATTAAATTTTCCTTCCGAATTGATTACCGAAATATGGCCTCCGCTGGTTTTGGCACTAATATTTCCGGTTACATTTGTAAGATTAATGTGTCCGCCCCTGGTTTCGTAAACTTGTTCACCTGCTACATTATCAGAGGTAATATGTCCGGCTTGAGTTCTGGAAGTAATTTTCATGGTTTCCGGCAGAATCAGTGTAGCCTGAAGATGAATGTTTTGATCTTTGGATAAAGCTCTTCGGCTACTGATTTCAAAATTTGCACTACCCGAATGTATGTTAGCTGAAGTATTAATCCTCGATTCAAGATCGGCCTCGTTAGAAACTTGCCCGGACGCTTCAACAGTAAATTTGATCTGATTTTCCTGGCTCCCTTTAACTGTAATGGAGCCGAAGGGTAGTACAATATTGGCATTCTCTACATTTAAAGCATCAAACTCTTTCACGTAAGCAAAAACACCCGGCGAAACCACTGTCCAGTTTCCGGGACTTGCTGCCATCTCTTTATTGATGGATACAATTCCCTCTTCACGATTTATATCAACATTGATGCCTTCCTGTTCAAGTTCTTCGAGCGCCTGATTTATCTCAGCTTCAATCTCCTCTTGAATTTCAACAGGCAAGAAATTGGTAATATTTTTGAGGTTTTCGAGATTCTTTAAATTCTCAAGGTTCTTCAGGTTCTCTAAATTTTCAAGATTCTCGAGTTTTTTAAGCTCAACTACATGGAGCTTTTCACCATCTAAATTAATGCGAATACTATCGGCTGCAAAGGCTGATCGGTTGGGCTTTTTAGGTTCTGAGTGCTGCCCTACGATGTATAAGGCAATACCTACAAATAAAAGGCCGGCTAATATTATTTCCCAGGATGTTCTCTTCATGTGTCCTTCATTTTTTGTAACCCGTAAAGGTACGATTCATTCATTCAAAGGTTACGTTGAATCGGATAATATCCTTATCATCAGCTAAGGTTTGAATTCAACGAATACGCATGCATTCTCAAATTAAGAAACTCTCGGAAAAATACGTTCAGTACGCGATAGAAACCCGAAGATATTTACATCAGTATCCTGAGGTAAGTTACAAGGAATTTGAAACTACAAAGTTCATAAAATCTGAATTAGAAAAGATAGGAATTCCTTTCGAAAGTCCACTAAAAACAGGTTGTGTGGGGATAATAGAAGGTGAAAAAAAATCAGATCGGGTCATTGCTCTCCGGGCAGATATTGATGCGCTGGCAATGGAAGAAAATGGGGAAGCAAAAGAAGATTTTATCTCTCAAAATCCGGGAGCTGCACACTGTTGTGGGCACGACGCCCACACTTCCAATTTGCTAGCGGCTGCTAAAATTTTGAAGGAGCTTCAGGCTGAAATTGAAGGAAAAGTGCTGCTTGTATTTCAACCGGGGGAGGAGAAGTTGCCTGGAGGAGGGAAGCTTTTAAGTGAAACGGGGTTTCTACAGGATCAGGGAGTCCAGGCTATATATGGATTGCATACCTCCCCGATGCATAATCCGGGCACAATTGCGACCAAAGTTGGGCCGTTAATGGCAGCGCCTGATGAATTTGAAGTTGAAATTATTGGCAAAGGCGGGCATGCAGCCCGGGCTCATGAGGCGATTGACCCGGTAGTGTTATCTGCGCAGTACATCAACGCAGTTCAAACCATAGCCAGCCGAAGCGTTGACCCAACCGAACCGGTGGTTGTTACTGTTGGCAGGGTTGAAGGAGGAACGGCTCATAATATTATCCCTGAAAAAGTTAAGCTCTGGGGTACAGCCAGGACGCTTACCCCTGAAACGGCAGAACTAGTGCATAATCGATTGGAAGCGTTGGTAAAAGGAATTACGGAATCGGCAGGAGGGAGCTACAAATTTCAATTAAACAAAGGATATCCTCCGGTTATAAATACAGAAAATGAAGCCCGCACCGTACTCAGCACAATGTCGAACCTGTTTGGTGAAGAATCAGCCATTGAGCTGAAGCGACCAGTCATGGCCGGTGAAGATTTTTCGTTCTATCAGCAGCATTTTCCGGGAGCGTTCTTTTTTGTGGGGAGCGGCAGCGAAGAGTCCGATTCCAAGTATCCCTGGCATCATCCAAAGTATAATGTAGATGACCGGTTTTTTGAGGTTGCAACTCCGCTCATGGCTTCTTTAGTTTTTGAACACAAATGATTAAAGCAGAAAGATCTTATTGGGAATCCGAACTGTATGGTCGGAAGTTTGACTTAATTGTACTGGGAGCCGGCTTGACGGGCCAGTCCATCGCACATTTCTATAAAAAAGGAAATCCTGACAAAAAGGTGCTGGTAGTAGACCGGGGATTCTATCCCATAGGTGCCAGCACTCGAAATGCTGGATTCGCATGCTTCGGTTCAGTTACCGAACACATGGCGGACATGGAAATTGAGGAAGAGGCTAAGATTATCGATCGGATCCGGAGAAGAATACATGGGCTGGGTTTGCTACGTAAGACTCTGGGTGATGAAAATATTGGATATCGGGAACCGGGGGCTTACGAAATTTTTACTGATGCCGGGGTTTATGAACAGGCTTTAGAGAATCTGGATGTTTGCAACCGGTGGCTGCGCGAGGCCGCAGGTTTAGAAGATGTGTACCAAAAGTGTGAGCACAATGGGTTCCCCGCAATAAGTATAAAACAGGAGGGCTGCCTGCATCCCGGCAAAATGATGCGAACTCTTTATGAAAAAAATCTGGCTGCTGGAGTAGAATTCAGGTGGCAGTCTAAGGTGCAAAAAATAGAACAAGACGATGGTGTTCTCTTGCTTGAGAATGGTATTGAACTTCAGGGGCAGCAACTGGCTGTAGCCACCAATTCATTCACCTCAACATTGTTGGAAGATATTGACATCAGGCCGGGTCGTGGATTCGTGTTTGTTACCAAACCTATACCGAACTTGAAGTGGAAAGGGACATATCATTTTGACCGCGGATATTACTATTTCCGTGGAGTGCAGGGAGATCGGTTTCTGCTTGGAGGCGCACGAAGTTTAGACATTGATGTTGAAACAACAACTGAATTTGGGACAAATCAAAAAATCAAAAAGAGCCTCTTATCCTTCGCTAACGATGTTTTGAGGCTTCCTGAAGGCTGGGAAATAGATACCGAATGGTCAGGGATTATGGGGTTCACGAGCACTAAAAGCCCAATGCTACAGCGTATCAATAATAAGACAATCGTGGTTGCAGGCCTAAGTGGAATGGGGGTTGCCTTAGGTATGCAGCTCGGAAAAGAAGCGGCTCATTTAGTGATTAAATGATAAAGTGATAGGGTGATGTTTTTTAAAAATCACTCCCTCACCATATCACATCTTCACCCCTCACTTTGTTTTAGCCGTCATGATCTCTTTCCATTCTGTGGTATATCGTTTACTCAGGTAATTCTGGTTCATTTTCCAGCTGGCCTCTTCACTATTTTTTCGGTGTTGCCCTGTGGCAGCAAAGGCGGCCGTGTTTCGTCCGTGGCGCGTGTTAATCCGGTCTATGCAATTCATTAAGTGAAACTGTTTCTGCGTATACAATTCAGGATCAAATAAGTCCATTTGTACTTCGCGATGGGGAACAATTCCGGTCAACATGACTGCTGCTTTTTTGTACTTGGTATCCGGCTGGAAAACAGATTTAGAAATGGCCATTCCGGCTTGTATCATGGTGGGGGTATGGGCCGTTGGAACCTGGAAAAAGTGTCCGCCGCCATATCTATACTTACCCTTCAGGTTGTCGTAGCGGTCTCCAATAAGAGTTACATGCATACAAGATGCCACACTTTTTTGCGCCCTAAGCTTTTCCCCGGCACGACTGATGTATGTTGCCACGGCTTCCTGAATGGGGGCAAGATCATACAGGGGCTTTCCAAACATGCGCGAAGTGAGAATGCCTTTTCGGGAATCGAGGGCTTCGCTGAGCTTCATGCAAGGGAGTCCGTTAAGCTCCAGTACAGTTCGCAACCCTGTCACATTCAGATGTTTTCGCACCCACCGCTTATAGTCGACTTTTTGTTTTAGGTCAAAAGCGGTTTTTACGTCAAACCGGTTTAAGCGGACCGTGAGTCCATGCCCGATTCCCCAGACTTTTTGCAATGGCATGTTTTTCAGAATTTGGTCTATCACAGGGTTATCACACAAACTTAACACACCACTATAGTCGGGATTACGTTTTGCTGTCTCGTTAGCAATTTTTGCCAGTGTTTTACTTGGGGCAATGCCTACAGAAACCGGAATTCCCGTCCACTTATAAACCGTCTCTTTGATGTGGCGTCCATACTCCTCTAAATCAGAAAAGGTATTGGTAGAAAGTTCAGCAAATGCTTCATCAATGCTATAAACCTCAATATCATGGGTGAGGTGTCGCAAGGTTTTCATAACCCGGTTCGACATATCTCCATACAGCGGATAGTTCGAAGACCGGACAGTCACGTTCTTTTCCCTGAAAAAAGTACGAAACTTAAATTCGGGTGCCCCCATCGGGATATCGAGGTCTTTGGCCTCCTCTGAACGGGCAATGACACAGCCGTCATTATTGGAAAGGATGACAATAGGCTTGCCCTCAAGAGAAGGATTAAACACCCGTTCGCACGAAGCGTAAAAATTATTACAATCAATCATCGCATAAGCAATGGAGCTCCGGTTATTGAAATTCTCGAGGTTCAGGATCATACTTCATACCGGTGAATGACATGCGTGATTACACCCCAGATGAGCCAGTTGGTGTCAGGGTGAATGGTGATCGGTTCAAACCGGGTATCATCAGAAATTAAAAACAGCCGCGACCCTCTCTTAACCAGCCTCCTGATTACGGGCTCTTCTTCGATCGCGGCTATTACAATATTTCCATCCGAAGGATGTACGGATCTGTCAACCACAAGGATGTCTCCATCCTGCACCCCCGAAGCCTTCATCGCATTTCCTTCTGCCCGCACATAAAACGTAGCAGCGGGGCGGTGTACAATTAATTCTTCCAAATCCAACGGTTTTTGGAGATGATCAGCTGCCGGAGATACAAATCCGGTTTCAGCTTTTTGTGAGAGTTTAACCTCATTTCGCTGTTTTTTAGCTGACCCTCCCTGGTAAATTTTCAGTCCCTCCATACGTACCTCTTTGCTTACATATATTATATGTGTAAAATATGTGTATCGCTGGTAAGAGTAAACTATTATCTCAAAAATTTAGTTTGCTAATCGGAAATCAGGATACAATATTAGCACAAATCAAAAGGGCAGTATGGATTGGCTTTATTTAATTGGATTTATTGGTGTGGGTTTTGCGGGGATGGAGATTGTATCCTACTGCGTGCACCGTTGGTTATTTCATGGAATACTCTGGAACATTCATGAGTCGCATCACAAACCAAATCATGGAATGTTTGAGTTGAATGACATTTTCTCGGTCTTTTTTGCCGGAATTTCTATTTGGCTGATGGTTGATGGAGCTGCTACTATGTTTAGCGCGCCTGCATTCGGGATTGGGGCGGGGGTTGCTGTTTATGGGGTGCTATATTTTATCATCCATGATCTGTTCGCCCATAAAAGGTTCGTGCCTTTCAGCAGTGACAGTAAAATTATGAAACTAATCCGGCGGGCTCACCAGCGTCATCATCAGGATGTAGGTAAAGAGGGGCATGAGCCGTATGGACTGTTTCTCTTTCCTTATGACGAATATCCGGAGCGGGAGCGCAAATTTGACCGGTGATGAACCTCATGTTTGTGTACCGGAAAAGATCTGTACAACAATGAAGTATTGGATTAAGCATACCAAGTATTCCGGGTCACAAGCAAGCCGTTTACGGCTGCGGCTTAATCTTCAGTAAACCGCTCTTTTAATTCTTTCATCTGCTCAAAATGTCTGCGCTGGTGGGCTTCCTGTACGCCGAAGCAGGCTGTTAATGACATAGGTACAAACTTAACAATAGGATTGCGCGTTTTTATCCGGTCCAGGTTTAGCTGTTCCAGTTTAGCTTTTTTGATCAAGTGAATGAACTCATCCTGAAGGGTAAAGAAGTCCGCCAGTACTTCTTCCTGATTAATGTCGGCAGCACTCTTTGGTTCAAATGGCTTGATCGTTGGAACGGCTCGTTTATACTGAGGACTTACAACATGTATGAACCATCGGAAGAAGAAGTTTGGGGTGAATGGTTCACCGCCTTTCGCTAAATCTTCATCGGGTTTGTTTAGTCCCTTTTTGATTTGAGGTAAATACTCATTTCCTGCCTGCACAAGGTGATTTAAAATTTCGCCCATACACCATTTATCAGCAGCCGGTTTTCGGAGAAAAACAGCCTGATCCACACTCTGAGTTAGTTCTTTGGCTGTACCTTTAGCCTGTTCGAAAGCATCGAGAAAATTGTCGTAGGTGTAGGATGAGTTTTTCATGGCAGAGATAGTAATGAGGTAAAAGATTCCAAAACCAGCAGATTTAGGATTTCATCTGATGCCGGAATCCATTTTATTTGAAGCATCAATTTCATCAAAGTATAGAATCATGTATTCACAAAAAAATCGTTTGTTCTTCACTTTAATTGCAGCATTTCTTCTTCCGGTTTGGGCTACGGCTCAGGGGGTATTGAGTTTCGAAGATGTTATGAAGTTCGAAGACATTGGTTCCATTGAACTCTCTGCTAATGGAAACTGGGTAGCGTATGAAGTATGGCCTGATCGTGGTGATGGCCGGGTAGAGGTGAAAAGGACGAATGGGCGGAATACCTTTTCTATTACTTCAGGAGCATCGCCTAAAATCACACCAAATGGGGAGTGGGTAGCTGCGTTCCTGAGAGTACCACTGGCGGAAGAACTCAAAGCCGAGAAAAATAAACCCAAGCAAGGATTATCTTTGCTATCAACCAATGATGGCTCAATCACTGAGTTTGACAGCGTTCAGTCTTTTACTTTTTTTGAGAATGGAAACTGGCTGGCTATTCAGCATCATCAATCCAGAGAAGTAGAGGAATTGAAATCAGGGAATAAGAAATTGGGTACAGAGGTCACGCTTTGGAATACCGAATCCGGTTCTGCTTTTTCCCTGCCATTTGTTCGGGAAATGGAGTTTGATAGCCTTTCCAGTTACCTGGCCTATTCCGTGGTTGATACATCCGATGCTGAAAACGGACTCTATATTTTTGATCTGAATAACCAGGAGTCACGTTCCGTAGAAGTAACTGAAAAAGGATTATTTAGTAACCTGACCTGGGACTATAATCAGGAGAAACTGGCATTCACTAAGACCACATACGATACTTCTTATGTTGAAAGCAATGCGTCAGTTCATATATGGGACGCGCAAAATGGAGAAATGAAGACGTTGTTAAATACCGATGCCGGAAAAGAAGGATTTGTGTTGCGATCTAACAACGAACTCACCTTCACCAACGATGGCCGACGATTGTTTTTTGGATTCATGGATGCAGAAATGGCCGCGTTAGACACCAATAAAGATGGCGGTGAAGACGATGAAGTAGATATCTACGACGTGGCTGATATCGTTGAAGACCGGGGATTGGATATCTGGCATGGTGATGACCCCCGCATTAAAACGCATGAGAAGAAGAGCTGGAATTCAACCAAGAACCATCTTTACATGGCGGTATATCATTTGGATAGTGATGAGTGGGTACAGCTGGCCGATCATGAAATGCCCGATATTAATGTTGCCCATAACCCGAATGTGGTGCTGGGCAGTTCACAGATTCCCTACATGAAAGAAATGACATGGGAAGGGTTCTTTAACGACTGGTATTACGTGGATCTTGAAACCGGAGAGCGTACGTTGATCGGGAAGAAGTTGTCGGAAGGGGTTAGCCTTTCACCGGAAGGTAAATTTGCTGCTTTTTATGTGAATAAACACTGGAATTTACTTGATATAGAAAACGGTGTGACTCGAAATATTACCGCTCATCTGGACGTGCCATTCTATAACGAAGATCATGATTACCCATCCAGGGTTCCCGATTACGGCATAGCCGGTTGGATTGAAGGTGACCGGGCGTTGATGATTTATGACAAGTACGACATCTGGAGGTTCCCCACAGATTTTAGTGAGCCAATGGCTATTACCGATGGAGCAGGGCGTGAAGCCAAGCGCATTTTCCGTATAGAAAGAATGAATAAGGATTGGGGAGAACCATATACCAATAATGAAGAGTTGCTGCTGACTTCCTATCACGATCTCAAAAAGAATTTTGGGTTCTATTCGGCTAAAGCAAACCGATCCGGTGTTAACCGATTGATGGAAGAAGACAAGAAATTCACCTTTGTGGAAAAAGCGGAAGATGCGAATACGATATTGTATAAACGGGAAGCTTATGATGAGTTTCCAAATATTTGGGTGGCCGGTAACCGTCAATTTAAACGAACAAGTAAGCTAACCCAACTTCATGAAGATCTTCAAAAAAAGTGGAATTGGGGTAAAGCTGAACTTATCGACTGGCTAAGCTTAGATGGGAAGTTTATTCAGGGTGTGGTCATCAAACCGAATAACTACGATCCTGATAAACGGTACCCGATCATGACCTACTACTACCGCTTCTTTAGCGACCGCTTGCACGATTTCAATGAGCCAAAGACCAATCACCGGCCGGTTTTTGCTCAATACGTTAGCGATGGATATGTGGTCTTTCTTCCGGATATTCGATTTGAAATAGGTCGGCCCGGTTTTGCTGCCACAAAGAGCCTGGTTCCCGGAATTCAAAAGCTCATTGAAATGGGAATTGCTGATGAAGATAAGCTGGGACTTCACGGACATTCGTGGAGTGGCTATCAAACAGCTTTTATGGTAACTCAAACTGATATTTTTGATGCTGCGGTTTCAGGTGCTCCGGTCAGTAATATGACCAGTGCATACAGTGGCATTCGATGGGGATCAGGGCTGGCGCGCCAGTTTCAGTATGAACGTACTCAAAGCCGAATCGGGCAAAGCCTGATTGAAGCTCCGGAAAAATACATAGAGAACTCCCCGGTGTTTTTTGCCGATAAAATAACCACCCCGATGCTCATTATGCACGGTGATGCAGACGGAGCGGTGCCGTGGTACCAAAGCATTGAGATGTACCTGGCTATGCGTCGGTACAATAAAGATGTGGTATTCCTACAGTATCACGATGAACCGCATCATCCGCAGAAATTTTCCAATAAGCTGGATTATGCCATCCGGATGAAGGAATACTTCGATTATTACCTGAAAGGAGTAGGAGAACCGGAGTGGATTATAGAAGGAGAAGCTTATATAGGAAATTAGAAATTTGAAATTATGAATGCTGAATTACAATGATTCTGCATTCATAATTCAAAATTGCCGTCCCATTCAGATAAGAACTGATCAATAAAGCCCTTCATGAACTGATGGCGTTTTTCAGCTTCTTTTTTGCCAGCCATGGTATTCATGCGATCTTTGAGCAGAAACAGTTTCTCATAAAAATGATTGAGAGTTGGTCCGGTGCTTTTCTTGTAGGCTTCAAAAGTAGTGTGACTCTCAGGCTTAATTTCCGGGTTATATAGTTCACGGACCTTATGTCCGCCATAGGCAAAGGCGCGGGCAATCCCGATGGCACCCAGGGCATCCAGCCGGTCTGCATCCTGCACTACTTTTCCCTCTATGGATTCCATTGTTGTTTCGACCCCGGCTCCTTTGAATGAGACATCCCGGATGATGATGCAAACTTTCCGGATGACTGCTTCATCCACACCCAAGTTTTCTAGCCAGTTCCACGCAGTGGCAGGCCCAATTTCTTCATCGCCGTCATGGAATTTATGGTCAGCTATGTCATGTAATAAAGCGGCCAGTTCCACGATAAAGAGGTCAGCTTTTTCAATTTCACCTAACCGAAGAGCCGTGTTTCTTACCCGGTGTATGTGCCACCAATCATGTCCGGTACCTTCTCCCTGTAGTTTATTTTTGACGTACTCTTCTGTCTTATTGATGATTTCTGAATTCATGATCAAAAATTCATGCAGGAGCAAAGCCCTTCGATTACGTTTATTTTGAGGGAATCAATGCGGGCAAGAGAGGCTTCTACCCGTTCCTTTTCGATTTTTCCTTCCCTAAGAAGCTGTTGTATTATCCCGATAGCTTTTTCAGCGATTTGTTCGTCGTAGGTGTGATTATTTCCTAAAACCAGGATATCGACACCGGCATTGATGGCTTGTTGAATGGCGGTTTCCAAACTATATTTACTGGTTATGATGGGTTTTTGCAGGTCATCTGAAAGTATAACACCTTCAAAACCGAGGGAATCGCGAAGTAATCCGGTGATTGTTTTCTCAGACAGTGTGCCGGGCCAAACAGAATCAATATGGGCATTAAAGCTGTGTGCGGTCATGATCCCCCAAATTTCCCGGTCTGATGATAATAAGTCACGATAGGGGTGCAGGAAATCATCTGTCCAAACATCCGTGACATCATTGGTTGAATCTGTCGGGTGATAGTCACTGCTATAACCGGGGAAATACTTGGGTACACTGAAAAGCAATTCTTTGTCATACTCGTCAAGAATATAACCGGCTTGTTGCGTTACTACTTCGGGATTTGATGAGATTATTTCAGGATTCGGGGCATTAGTCGTTGGAGTTTGCAGGTCTAACCGAGGGTTGAAATTGGTGTTGAGGCTTAGAACCCTGAATTCCTGAGCGTACTTCCTGGAATATGAAACCGTGGATGATGAATCCTGAAGAAAATCTTCTTCCAAAGTATCGCCGTCATCATATAAGCTGCTAAGCGGCGATTGGAAGCTTCCGTCGTGGTGAACAGCGATTATGGGTGAAATGGGAGCGTTAGCAATTAAATCGCTGGATAGTTTCAGCAATTGATCTTGTGACTCTGTGTTTCTTCCAAAGCTTTCAAGTTCATAATCGTAATCATAAAGAATAACCCCGCCAAGATTGAACTCTTTCAGGTCTTTAACCAAAGGGTGTTTCTGGTCTATTTCTATCCCCCGGAAACCTACAATCAGCATTTGTCCCAGCCTTTCTGAGTCGATAACCTCTTCTTTTTGCGCCTTTTTAGTACAGCTTGTTATTGCACTCAGAATTATCAGAATGGATAAAAGTCGGATCATTAGTTCATTTGGTTTTTATACTCGGAAAGTAAACTGTCTAATACAGTAGAAAAATTAAAAGAAGGCCGGATATCATTATATCGTGAAATTTTTCCATCCGGATCAACTAAAATATAGAATGGAATTCCTCCGCCTTTGTAGGCTTTAAAGGTTTCTTCATTGAAGCCATTCCCTCCATAAAGCTGCACCCAGGGGAGTTCCAGTCTATTTATATCCTGCACCCAAACCAGGCTGTCTGCTTCATTGGAAATGCCAATTATTTCCAGCTCATCACGCGAGTAGTTTGCATAAAGGTCTTTCATATAGGAAAACTCTTCGAGGCAAGGCTGACACCATCCGGCCCAAAAATCAAGTAACACAAATTTACCCTGGTAATCTTCCATGGTGTGAATATTGCCATTTATATCTGGAAGGGAAAAAGGAACCGCAGGCTGGCCGGGAGAAACCGATTTAATTTCATTATAGAAATAAGTGAGGAATTCGGTGTACTCAGGATAATCAGAAAACTCTTCCAGATAATCCTCATAACTTGGAGTGGCCGTTTCCAAATCCTGTTCTCCGATTCTCTCAGCAACCAGATACATGCGAGCATGGGCCAGAGCATCACGACTTTCCATATGATCTAACACCTGAAGGCGTTTTTCATTCAGTTCCTTGTAGGCTACTCGTTTGATATCATATTCGGATAAATCTTGCCCATAAGCAGATTTTACACTGTCATAAATGCCGAAGGTGCGAGCATAATAGTGGGCGAAGTCACGAATGCCGGCTCGTTGAGCTTTAAGTGATTCTATGGAGAAGAAATTGAGAGAATCTGCCAAAGTAAAAACTAGGTTCCGGGCAGAATCAGCATCAAAACTTTCATTAAACCGCTGATTGTACTCAATGGCACGCACCTTGAAAACCAAATACTCGCCGATGGTTTTCAGATAATAATCGTGAAGGGGTGTACCGGCAAGGCGTTTTTCAGCAAGTTGATATTTTCTTTCGCTGAGCTCGAGTAAATTGTTCTTTTCTCCTACTTTTATCTTTTCTTCCTCAACAGGTATTTGGTTCTCAATTTCTTCAATTTCAGTCAGATATCTGTTGTAATATTCATCCCAGTCATCCGGATAGCCATCAACAAATACATTTTGTGGAAAATCGGCCCTCTGTATAGTAATGTCCAAATCTGTTCCCGGTGAAAAGACAAGGGGATACGATTCATCGTTTATTTGCAGCAATCGTATGTGTCGGGATGATACAGGGGTGGTAAATGAGAAAGTACCTTTTTCAGTAACGGAAAGGGTATCTCTTTGAACCGGAGAATATTTATAATGAACGGGTTGATGCTGAACAATGAGGTTGGCATCTCCGAGATAATCTATGTCACCTTTAATGGATACCTGATTATTGCCACAGGAAACGAAAAAAACGGCGAAAACCAATAAATACTTAATAGTGTCGGCAGAAGGCATGAAAGTCCAATGATTAAAATCGTTTAATATTCTTACTGATTAAGGAAAATACTGTAACATTATTGCGTGAGATACTCTTCTAAATAAAAGAAGTAAAGTGTGAAATATCTTTTTTTAAAAATATTGAAAAAAATGTGTAACAATGAACGATCAGTTTACTCTTGTCAGAGATAATTTGATATGGGTAGTACAAATGACGGCAATTATGAGGTATAAAAGTGGTAACTCTCCAAGTTATTTGTTGTTGAACGTTTCATTATCAAATCACAGTTAGTAATCACAACTATTATAACAACGAAAATGATTGAAAGTAAGATTAATAAAGAATTAGAGAGGAAGATTGATCTGTATGTAAACGGCAGGCTTGATGCCGAGCAGGTTGACGAATTGTGGTCCGAGCTTATTCAGGATGAATATTACATGGACTATATGAAAAGCGTTGCCAATATAAAGGCCGTCATCGACCGTAAGCAAAAAGCAAAACCATCTTCCAAAGTACACTCTTTCAGAAAAGTTGCTCAATATGCTGCAGCAGCGGCTGTAATTCTGATTGTATCGGTAGTTGGGGTGTTGAATTTCAATCCTTCCGGTGACTATTCAGTAAGTCCGATAGCCGAAATTGGGTTGGATATTGTTCGGGATAATGAAGGCTTTTCTCCCACAGTTACCAGCGATGTAATTCGAAGAGCTATAAGGCTGGCTACTGATGGGGAAGTTCAGGAAGCCATTTCACTACTCCAAACAGAACTGGAGGAAGCTACAGAACCACAACTTAAAGCTGAAATCGCACTGAGTTTAGGTTCAATACAATATAATACAGGTAATTATTCATCCTCTATCGAAAATTTCAAAATTGTTACTGCACAAGAAAACATAGAAATACTTACTCTTGAAAAAGGGTATTGGTTTTTAGGTAACACGTATTTCCAGTTGGATAAACTTGAAGAAGCTGGAGATGCCTTCCAAAAAGCGTATGAACTCAATGGTGCTTATAGCCGTGTTGCAAAAACATATGTAGATGCCCTGGAAAACGTGAGCAGATAATTAAAAAACTTGTGAATGACCCGTTATAATTAGAAAAAGCTACTACTCTACTAATTAAAAGGCGCTTGCATATTAGGTAAGCGCCTTTTTTTTGTGACTCAAGATCAAGAGGATTGGCAGTGTAGCTTAGTTTATTTAGCGCTCTCTTTTCTGTAGGTGACAAACCCGGTTAGCAAACCTGTAAGAGCTAACAGAGAAAACAATAGGCCGGCATTTGTTGATTTGTTTGTAACCGGCGAAGGATTCCCTATCATCATATATGCTCCCCAAAAATGCGGATTGGCATTGGCTCGCCTTAACTGGTTGAGTTTTGCCTGCCTGATAGCTTCACTTTTAGTTTCACCTTCGTTCAGTAAATCATAAAAATCGGTAGCAAACTCCGAAGCTACTTTATCATTAACCGACCACAGATTTAAAGCCAGGCTTTTAGCGCCTGCATATCTGAGCGCACGACTAATTCCCATAATACCACTTCCCTGAATATAACTCCCAGAACCGGAACTGCATGAATTCAACATAATGAATTCACTGTTCAGCGGGGTATCAAACAATTCATAGGCATAAAGAGCCTGGTCAGACTGTAAGGTATCGGAGTCGGAGGAATTCCTTAAATAAATAGTAGAGAACAAAGGATCTTGCTGGGAGACTTCACTATGTGTAGCAACGTGTACAAGCCGAGAAGTGCCTACTTTTTGCTTGAAAATATTTTTAGTGGCAGCGTCACCCACAAATACTTTTTTGTTATTGAAGGATGAAAGAACATTGGTGATGTTATTCGTCTCTACCGTGGCGTAGGGAAGAGAAGGTAAGTTTGCACTTTCAAAATTCTGAAAGTCCGAAATGGCAAAGCCTGAAAAATCAGTCTCTGTATAAGCAGAGAAAGAACGCTGGTTGCTGTCAAATTCTTTTAGCGATGTAAAATAACGGAAGTGATAATCTTCAATTAAATACCGGGTGCTGCCGAAGCTAATCGGTGAATCAGGTTTTTCAGTAGGCAGAACTTCAAGAGGGATTCGGTACAGGTAATTATCCGGTACAACCGAAATTTGATTAATCTGACCTGGAATGTCCTTCAGATTTAGAATTTCGTGAAGTTGGTAAAGTTCCAGGAGGTTTGTTCTTCCGGATGCAAGGTTATCCCCAATTTGTGAAAATAAAGCCTGACGTTGTTTATCGAAGGTATAATACTTTATGCTGACTTGGGAGGAAGTCAGGTAACTGACATAAAGTTTTGTGCCAACTTCGGTGAAATGAAGCAACAACTCATCTTCATCTAAGGAACGCTGTATAGACCAAATCGGCGGGAGAGGTTCTTCTTTGTCCAGATTTACATCAGCCAAAATTTGTTCCCGCGTCGCAGAAATTCGGTCAATTTCTGCATTTATTCTAAAACGTTCTTCTTCATTTGCATTAAGATATTTTTTTCGGAGTGACTGAATCCGCTGATTTAACCTTTTTTCTTCAGCTAATTCTTCTTCGCTAAGCTTCGATGCTTTGACCAAAGGGCTGTTGTAGAGGGTTGCATCATTGATAGTTTTTAGCCGATCTAAAATGGAAAGTGCTTCAGGACTTCTATTATTGTCAATAAGTAGTTCAACAATTAGTTCAAAAGCATCCAGGTATTCGTCCTCAACCGACCAATACCCTTCCTGTGCATCGGAGTTATTCTTGGCACGGTCGATCACCTGATCAATAATGGGTAAAAGGTTATCTATAGCTGCCCGGTCATTACCGGTTACTCTGAGGTAGTTAGACTTAACAGTTTGATATTTCACTGAAAGTTCAAAATCCATGTTATCAAGCGAGTAGAGCTGGATGTCATCCAGATTTTTTGCTGCATCTTTGATCCTATTCTGCTTTAGGTCAATAAGAGTGAGATTTATTACAGCGTCCAAATAATCGGGAGTATCAGAGCGGGAAAGGGTTAATTCCTTAGCACTTTGAAATAGTTCTTTTGCCTTAGAAAGTGAATCTATTTTAGTTAGAATGATACCCTTCTCAATGAGTAAATCGGTGTATGTATCGTAATTATCTTCGGCTGACAGTACCTTAGATGCGGCATTAAAATTAGCCAGTGCTTTCTCTGCGTCTTTGTAATTGTTCCAGTAAAAAGAGCCTAAAAATGAATTTATAAGCGCTAATTCAGTAGTGTCCTGGTGTTCAGTAGCTATTTCACGTGCTTTATTAATATAATTGAGGGCTGTATTTACATCATTTATGGAACTGTAATAGATGAATAGGTTCCGGTAGATACCAAGTAAACTGGAATAACTATTAATATCTTGTTCTAAAGCTCTTAACTGAAAATCAATGTATTTATCTGATTGCCCCAACTTCAGATAATTAATCCCAAGGTTCGTGAATAAAGAGTATTGGTTTTCAAAACTTAAAGATTGATTGTATAAGACTTCATATATCTTTTTTGATTCCTGATATTTTCCTAATGAAAATAATGAAGCACCTTGAGTAAGTTTGATGGAATAAAGGCTGGATTTAATGCCTAAAAAAGTGGTAAGGGGTTCAAGGTACTCTCGGGAAACTTCTAATGACTTGTCGTAATTACCGGTAGCATATAATGTATAGTCAATCGCACCAAGTAATCTTTGCTTTGTTTTTGAGTTTGGTATGTAGTCATTCTTAACAAATTCTGCATAATTCTTAATTACTACGCTAAAATTATCTAGGGCATATGCAGAACGAATAATGTTTGATAATAAGAGAGCATAAGAGCCACTTCTTTTATTTTGATAGTCAGATTTTAATTCTAACCAACTTACTAGGGCTTGTTCTAAATATTCAGTTGAGTAATACTCCCTGACATTTGGGCTCATAAGGAGCTGATAATGGAATAGCAAAGGAGAATTAAACTCAATATCACCTGGCATCAATGATATATCACCATTTTGAACATCGCTGAATAATTTCTGCTGAGTTCGAGGCCAAGGACTTTCAAAATCATACTTCTCTATATCTGAAATAGTAGAACAAGAAAAATTTTGGTAATTACTTAAATATTCCGAATAGGTTGAAGAGTATAACTGAACTTGTTTTAAACCTTCACAGCTCGAGGTTGCAATTTCGTTTAAAGCCCAAAGAGTGTATTCATTCCCATTATTTTCCCCAGTTAGTTGCGCTGTATAATGAGCAACTTGCATTTTAGTTTGTTCAGCTATATCAGCAGAATCTTGTAAAAATAATAATGCAAGAAATAAGTAGATCAAAGATTGAAGTGTTTATGCATTCAGACTTTCTCTGAAAGTTTAGATTACTGATAATGTACATTATTTACCAGGGGCGTTCTACAATAGGCTTCACGTCGTTACCGCCGGAGAATACGCCGTTGTCGGTGGTGGTGGTTTCGATGGTTGGCTGACTGGTCAGTTCGTCGTTAAGGGAAGCGTCGGTAACCGAAGCACATCCGAATGACAGGGAAACGATAGCAATGAGGGCGAAAAGAGATTTAAGAGATTTCATAACAGTAATGATTGTGTAATTGATTGAGTTAAGTGGTTATTGGGTAGTAGTAACTACCAGGGACGTTCTACAATAGGCTTCACGTCGTTACCGCCGGAGAATACGCCGTTGTCGGTGGTGGTGGTTTCGATAGTTGGCTGACTGGTCAGTTCGTCGTTAAGGGAAGTGTCGGTAACCGAAGCACATCCGAATGACAGGGAAACGATAGCAATGAGGGCGAAAAGAGATTTAAGAGATTTCATAACAGTAATGATTGTGTAATTGATTGAGTTAAGTGGTTATTGGGTAGTAGTAACTACCAGGGACGTTCTACAATAGGCTTCACGTCGTTACCGCCGGAGAATACGCCGTTGTCGGTGGTGGTGGTTTCGATAGTTGGCTGACTGGTCAGTTCGTCGTTAAGGGAAGCGTCGGTAACCGAAGCACATCCGAATGACAGGGAAACGATAGCAATGAGGGCGAAAAGAGATTTAAGAGATTTCATAACAGTAATGATTGTGTAATTGATTGAGTTAAGTGGTTATTGGGTAGTAGTAACTACCAGGGACGTTCTACAATAGGCTTCACGTCGTTACCGCCGGAGAATACGCCGTTGTCGGTGGTGGTGGTTTCGATGGTTGGCTGACTGGTCAGTTCGTCGTTAAGGGAAGCGTCGGTAACCGAAGCACATCCGAATGACAGGGAAACGATAGCAATGAGGGCGAAAAGAGATTTAAGAGATTTCATAACAGTAATGATTGTGTAATTGATTGAGTTAAGTGGTATTGGGTAGTAGTAACTACCAGGGACGTTCTACAATAGGCTTCACGTCGTTACCGCCGGAGAATACGCCGTTGTCGGTGGTGGTGGTTTCGATGGTTGGCTGACTGGTCAGTTCGTCGTTAAGGGAAGCGTCGGTAACCGAAGCACATCCGAATGACAGGGAAACGATAGCAATGAGGGCGAAAAGAGATTTAACAGACTTCATGATATATATTATTTAAGTGATTAAAAATTGGGTTAAGTACAAGAGTACTTTGAATCCTATTTGTTACAATTTTTTTAAAAGTCAATTTTTTAGTTGTAAAACATAGATATACTCCAGTATAGGAGTGTTTTTTAACCTATTTGTTACACATCTAATCTAAATTTTAATATTTATAGCTGCCACTAAAAGATTAAAAAGGATTAATAATTCAAAAAAAATGACTTATTATTGAAGCTGTTAACATTTTGACAGATTATAAGATGTGATAATCACATGCCGGTTATCACATAAGGAAAAGGCACAAAGAGTGCTGAAAATTTTAATTAGTGGTTGGTTAGTTTGGCACAACTCAGAGTCGATTATTCAGAATTAGTAGAAGCGCTCCAGAAGGGGAATGATGAAAAAGCCAGTGAGCTTTTGTCAGAAGTAATCCCAAGGCTTGAAGATTACCTTCAGGTAGTGATGAGTGCGGAAGCCAACGCTGCAAAAGAATGTGTTCAGCAGGCCTTTTTGGATGTGTTCGAGCAGGTTAGGAAAAACAACATCAAGAATAGTAAGTACATCTTTAGTTATCTGATCAAAGCTTGTCGCCACGAATACCTTCGTTATGTAAAGCGACAGCATAAGTTTAATTACGACGATGAAGCTTTTAATGAAGTATATGAGCCCGAAGAA
The DNA here is from genome assembly GCF_040117685.2 of Gracilimonas sp. BCB1. Taxonomy (NCBI): domain Bacteria; kingdom Pseudomonadati; phylum Balneolota; class Balneolia; order Balneolales; family Balneolaceae; genus Gracilimonas; species Gracilimonas sp. BCB1. The sequence goes on from NZ_JBEDYP020000014.1 coordinate 108,945, forward strand.
CAGTTTAGGAATTTACTGGATAAAGAACGGCAGCGAATACTCGAAGAATGCCTGAGTGAACTTCGAAAGAAATCACGTGAGTTTATTGAGTATTTCATGGATAAACCGGATGCCAGCACCGATGATGCTGTTCAGGAGTTCGACCTTTCTAACGCTAATGTACGTACCCGAAAGCACCGGATATTAAGTCGTCTTCATCACTGCTATAAACGCAAATCTAATCAATAGGATCAGAAGTTAATCCTGAAACCGGAAGCAGTTATCTCTAGGTTTTCGGTGAGCTGTAGCAAATCGGTAGTAATAGGACTATGCATTAGATACAGTACAATGTCGAAAGCGAGTAAGAATCCTCCCTGCAGAATGAGTGATTTACCATAGCCTTCCAGCCGGCTGGATTGTTTGCGTATTCCCCGCTCCCAAAGCCAGGCACCTGCAGCTATATAACCTACATCCAAACCGGCGTTCAAGAGCAAAATCTGGTCCAGTTTTCGGAGTTCATTCAGGGATTGAGCGTAACTTATTGCAGATACATCAACCTGGGAAATATTGTAGAGAGCAAAGCCGGCGATGCCAGCATTTACAAGATTCCACCCTGCATTCATTTGGTGAAAATATTTGGTCGGTTTCTCGCTCAAAAAATACCCGGTTGAGCCGGATAAAATGTTCAAAGTTGCCCAACTTCCGAGAAAAATCATTCCCTTTTTTTGCAAATCATATGATTTTTGTGCGTAGAATTGAGCGTCAAAAGTGCCATTTTGTGCGTGTAATATTTCTGGAGAAATGAGAAAATATGCGGCAAAAAAAAGGAAGGTAATTGGCAAAATTTGCTTGTAACGCATTTTTAGTCAAGGCTAAGAATTGGGCGGTATTTGAATAACTTTTTGCTCAACAATCGCAAAAACAAATTCATTCTGTGCGGGATAAATTCGATAGCTGCCTGTGAAGCTTCCAAATGCCGGAAGCAGTGCAGAATTTACTCCAAAGTAAAAGCAGGATACATGAAGGCTCTGACGCCCCTTCCCCTTCAGTTTCACTGCCGGATGAATATGCCCGGATATACAATAAGAGGACTCATCCGAATGGTCAGATTGATCGTGAAGAAAAGTAAATGGGGGGACTTGAAACCGGTTAAGGCAATTCAACCCCATTTTCTCATACTCGAAACCGGTTAGCAAGTCATGGTTTCCGATAGTAAGTATCATTTCTGTAGCTGCATGAGCCTGCCTCCATTCTTTGAATTGCTCGACTTCATTGTTCGATTCACTATGAAATAAATCGCCAAGGAAGAGTATTTTTTCAGGTTTTATCTTCTCGACAAGTTCATTTAACCGGGTGATGTTGGACTCATTAACAGAGTTTGGTACCGCAATGCCATGTTTGCGGAAGTGTCCGGATTTACCGATGTGCACATCCGAAACCACTAACATGTTCTGTTCTTTCCAAAACAATGCTTTCTGAGGGAGCAACTGAAAAGTCTGTTCTTTTAACCTAAACTCTTGGATGTTCTTCAAATTCATTTAACATGTTTTTCTAATTGCAGCTGCATTTTTTGAATGCGGTCGGTCAACTTTTCAGAGCTGAGTTTTTCTCTGAGGCGGTCAACCATAATCGGAAACGCATATGGTGTAAAACGTTCAGTAAGGTTGAAAACAATTTCCTGTTCTGAAATCTTTTTAAGAGCTTTTCGAAGCCGGACCTCATCAAGTTGTATGCTCATCACCTCATCAAAAGCTTGCTGAATGAGTAAATGGTCAGGTTCGTGCTCCATAAATACATCGAAAAAGAGGCTGCTCGACATTTGAAGGTGCTTGTTGGTTTTGGGCTGACCCGGAAATCCCTGGAATACCAGACCTGCTATTTGACAGATTTCTCTGAACCTGCGCTTGGCCAGTTCAGCACTGTTGATACTGGCCATAATATCATCAACAAGATTCTCTGAAGAAAAAAGATCGTTCTTCAGAGCCTCCTCGATGGGAATATCCTGATCGGAAAGTAATTCAAACCCATAGTCATTCATAGCAATGGAAAATGTGATGGGAGTCATCTTAGAGAGCCGGTGGGCGATGAGGGCCGACATACCTTCGTGCACATAGCGCCCTTCAAATGGAAAGAAAAATACGTGGCACCCTTCACGCGAGAAGGATTTTTCGATCAGGAATTGATCTTCATCAGGGAGGATAGACCAATCACGCTGAATGTCAAAAAGCGGGGCAAGCTTTATCAGTTCAACATCATCAGAATCACCTGAAACGGCCTGATGCATTTTCTTACGAAGAATGTGGGTCATGTTAGAAGACAGCGACATTCTTCCGCCCATATAGCTGGGAACTTTGGATGAACTTCCTTTGGCTCTCCGAACATACACCGTCATGTCCTTCATTTTTATGAGTTCGAGATTACGCCCGGCAAACCAGAAGGTGTCTCCAATATTCAGTTGAGCTATAAACCACTCTTCAACGGCCCCCAGAGATTTCCCGCTCATATACTTTACCCGAAGCATGGCATCGCTGGCAATAGTGCCAATGCTCATTCTGTGCCTGCGTGCAATTTTCCGACTGGTGACTTTGTATAATCCGTCTTCATCAATTTCTACTTTTGAATATTCGTTATATCTGCTCAGCGATTTACCACCTGCGGTGATGAACTGCAGAATGTCTCTCCATTCTTTTTCTGAAAGGGTTTGATAGGCGAACGTATTTTTTACTTCCTTAAAAATGTCATTGGGGAAGAAACCATCTGATACGGCTAGTGTAACCAGGTACTGAATCAGCACATCATAAGGTTTTAGGACCGGTTCCCGGCTTTCCATTTCTTCAGAATTGATGGCTGATTTAAGAGCCGAAGCTTCTACCAATTCCAACGAATGGGTAGGTACAAAGTAGATTCTGCTGGTTGAGCCAGGTTGGTGTCCGCTGCGCCCGGCACGTTGCATAAATCGTGCAACTCCTTTAGGGCTTCCAATCTGGATGACGGTTTCTACAGGTGTGAAATCAACCCCCAAATCTAAACTTGAGGTGCAGACAACTGCTTTCAGAATTCCCTCATGCAGAGATTCTTCCACCCAATCCCTTACTTTTCGATCTAAAGAGCCATGGTGAATGGCAACGGCTCCGGCTAAATCGGGTCGGACTTCCAGCAGGTTTTGGAACCAAATTTCAGATTGAGCCCGTGTGTTCGTGAAAATGAGGGTGGACCGGCTTTCATCTATAATGGGTAGAATTTTGGGGAGCAGCTTTAGCCCAAGGTGTCCATACCAAGGAAAGTTTTCCATTTCGTCTGGAAGAACTGAAATGGCTTCGATATTCTTTTTGACGTTGGCTTTGACAATTACTGGTTGTTCTTTTTGATTTGGACCGAGTAATACGTCCATGGCCTCTTCGAGATTTCCAATAGTAGCTGAAATTCCCCACACTTGCAGTTCAGGAAGTAATCCTCTTAATCGTGATAATCCCAATTCCGTTTGAATGCCTCTTTTTGATCCCAATAACTCATGCCATTCATCTACAATCACAGCATCCAGGTTTTTAAAATGCCGTTCATAGTTTTTCTGTGCTAATAAGATATGTACGCTTTCCGGAGTAGTGATGAGAACTTCAGGCATCTTCCGGTTTTGCTTTTGCTTTACGGATTGGGATACATCACCAGTGCGTCGTCCGATTTCCCAGCGAATTCCCATTTCATCAACAGAAGTTTGAAGAGCTTTTTGAATATCTTTAGCAAGTGCTCTGAGCGGGGTGATCCAAAGTAATTTTAGCCCGTTCTCTTCTTTAAGTTGGTAATCACCGGGGTGCTCATCAATCCATTTGATAAGATTCGGCATAAACAAGGCAAAGGTTTTACCACTACCGGTCGGGGCATTCAGCAGTCCCTGTTTCCCGTCAAGAAAGGCATTCCATACTTCCTGCTGAAAAGGAAAGATGTCCCACTCTTGGGATTCGAACCACTGTTCAATAATTTCTGTGCCTTTACTCATCAATAACAATACATTCAAAAAGGTTAAATCTTCTCAAAACGAGAGTTTGACTTGATTATCCGCAAAAAAACCTTCAACATCAGCAAAATTGAATAACCAAACTGAATAAAAAATGTGGCTTAATATAAAATCGTTCGACGAGTACAAAGAGAACTTCCAGGAAAGTGAAAAAGACCGGTTGAAGTTCTGGGATCATGAGGCCGGGACGTTCTATTGGCGAAAGCGGTGGGATAAAACCCAAAGCGGGAGTTTTGAAGATGCAAACATCAAATGGTTTGAAGGCGGCAAGCTGAATATCACAGAAAATGCATTAGACCGCCATCTGAATACTATTGGTAATAAAACGGCATTTATATTTGAACCGAATCACCCGGATTCCTTTCGTCGAACCATTACCTATAAACAGCTGCATGAGGATGTTTGTCGTTTTGCAAATGTACTGGAAAGTAAAGGCATCAAAAAAGGCGATCGGGTAGTTATTTATATGGCGATGACTCCTGAACTGGTAATCGCGGCACTTGCCTGTGCCCGTATTGGAGCGGTTCATTCTATTGTATTTGCAGGCTTTTCAGCCCAGTCACTATCTGAGCGAATCAACGATTGCGAGGCGAAGATGCTAATTACGAACGACGGACTTCGCCGTGGTGATAAGCACGTTCCACTTAAAGACATTTCTGATGAAGCACTGGAAAGCAGTCCATCTATTGAAAGTGTAATTGTTTGCCAGCGCACCAACCGTGAAATAGACTGGAAAGAAGGGCGTGATGAATGGTGGCATAACCTGATCCGGAATGCATCGAGAGAGCATGAAGCGGTTGAGATGGATGCTGAAGACCCGTTATTCATATTGTATACCTCAGGTTCTACTGGTAAGCCCAAAGGAGTTGTACATACCTGTGGCGGGTATATGGTTTATACCAGCTATTCGTTCCGGCAGGTGTTTCAGGTAGGAGCCGATGACATCTATTGGTGTACAGCGGATGCCGGATGGATTACGGGACACAGCTACATTATTTACGGTCCATTATTTAACGGAGCAACCGGAATTATTTTTGAAGGAACGCCTACCTATCCGGATGCCGGCCGGTTGTGGGAGGTCGTGGAAAAATATGAAGTAACCCATTTCTATACGGCGCCGACAGCTATTCGTGCGCTGATGTCATACGATATTGATTATGTGAAGAAGTATGATCTGAGCTCACTGAAGGTACTGGGTACAGTGGGTGAACCGATTAATGAAGAAGCCTGGCATTGGTATGATGAACACATTGGCGGCGGTGAATGCCCGATTGTAGATACCTGGTGGCAGACCGAAACCGGAGGTATTATGATTTCACCACTGGCCGGGATCACCCCAACCAAGCCCGGATTTGCGACTTTGCCATTACCGGGGGTTTTCCCAGTGTTAATGGATGAAGATGGAAATGAGATTGAAGGAAATGACGTATCCGGAAACTTATGTATCAAACATCCATGGCCATCTATTGCCCGAACGGTGTACGGAGATCATGACCGGTATATTCAAACCTATCTGAGTACTTACAAGGGCTATTATTTTACCGGCGATGGTTGCCGCAGGGATGAAGACGGCTATTACCGAATTACAGGCCGCGTGGATGACGTGCTGAACGTTTCCGGCCACCGTCTGGGAACTGCCGAAATTGAAAATGCCCTTGATGAGCATGAGAAAGTTGTGGAAACAGCGGTTGTTGGATATCCGCACGACATTAAAGGGCAGGGCGTATTTGCCTTTATGATTTGTGATGAGGAAATCAAAGATCCGGAAGCATTCAAGAAAGAGCTGAATGATCTGGTTACCAAGATTATCAGTCCGATTGCCAAACCGGATAAAATTCAAATCGTTGCGGGATTACCGAAAACGCGTTCAGGTAAAATCATGCGCCGTATTCTTAGAAAGATTGCCGCCAATGATCTGGACAATTTAGGTGATACTTCTACCTTGCTGGATCCAAGTGTGGTGGAAGATATCAAGAAAGGAACCGCTTATTGATTTAGCAAAAGTGAAGTTTTCAATAGAATTTCAACCCTGTCCGTATAAAAAAACGGGCAGGGTTTTTTATGATTCGTTGTCAAAATTATTCGGATCAGGTTGATTCTGATTGTTTAGAATGTAAGTACATAACCAACCGGAAGCAGAAGGAGACTGATCATCAGTATAATCAGTCGAAAGCGTGTTTTGACGAACATCGGGTGAAAGAAGAGTCCAAAGGTGAGGGGCTTTTCGTTGGTCATCCAATCGTAATAGTGGTGGCGGTGAACAGAGCCCAATGCCATGGTCACGTGACCATGCAATATGGTAAGCATGAAAGGAACGGCAAAGAAAAAAGCCCCGATATATCTGAACAAGATATCCATACCGATTAAACCGGCTCCAAAATAATACGGCCACGCAAAAAGCACCATCATTGGAACAGTAAGCAACCAGTTGATGATGGAAATACGCTTATAGTTGGATTCGTTTAATTCTGACAAGGAAATGTTCAATTTTAAATGTTAAGTGTTAATGAGCTAAGACATTTAACACTTAACATTAATCATTTAAAATCAAATTTGGGAAGCAATCAGCATTTCAATTTCCCGATAGGGCATATCGAACATTTTGGCCAGCGTTTTCTTTGTAATGTGCTTTTTGTAGGAATAAGTACCATTTCTAAGTGCAACATTTTCCCATAAACACTCTTTGATTCCTCCGGCGTTTCCAATTGCCAAAACATAAGGTACCAATACATTATTCAAGGCGTAAGTAGCTGTACGGGGCACATTCGCCGGAATATTGGGCACGCAATGATGGATAACATCATGCTCGGAATAAACAGGATTTGAGTGTGTGGTTGGCCGGCTGGTGGCTACACATCCACCCTGATCAATAACGGTATCCACGATTACACTTCCGGCTTTCATTCCGGCAACCATTTCATCGGTTACCCAACAGGGAGACCGCTCTCCTTCAGCCATTGCTGCGCCAATTATAATATCCGCAAACTTTAAAGCGGTACTTAAATACTGATGATTAGCCACAGCGGTGATTATTCGCCGGTCTAGTGCATTCTCGAGCCTGCGCAGAGCGGTTAAATCAGTATCCATCACAAAAACCTGGGCACCATATCCCAGAGCTGTACGTGCGGCATATTCACCGGTAATGCCAGCTCCTAAAATAACCACAGTTGCAGGAGGGACTCCGGAAATTCCACCTAACATTATTCCCTGTCCACCGCTCATGCTTTCCAGGTAATGAGCCGCAATTTGTACCGACATCGACCCCGTAATTTCATGCATCATTCGTACGATGGGAAACTCTTTGTCTTCCCCGCGAATAAATTCATATCCAATTCCGGTAATGGATTTTTCGGTAAGTGCCTTCAGGTAATCCTCAGTTTGGCTACCCATGTGAAGAGCAGAAATCAAAGACTGGCCGGGCTGTAATAGCTCGAACTCATCTTTAGTTAGAGGGGCAATCTTCAGAATTAAATCAGACTTCTTGAAGACATCATCTGGGGAGTAGGCCACTTCAGCACCTGCATCGGCATATTCACGGTCCGGAAAATTGGCATCTTCACCGGCTCCTTTTTCGATAAAGATTTCATGTCCGTTCGCCCTCAGGATGGAAACCCCGCCGGGTGTTAGCGACACCCGACGCTCATCAAAAGAAATCTCTTTGGGTAAACCTATTTTCAGGGACACCTCACTTTTGGAACGCATAAGATGTTTCTCCAGCGTCTTTAGTCCAATCTGTTCGGTGTCCAGCGGTTTAATATCCATATACAGCGGGGCTTAGGTGAATTTCGGGAAGATAGGGAATTTTGAGGAGTGATTGGTGGTGGGAGATATGGTGATATAGTGATAGGGTGATATGGTAGTTATTCATTTCTTTCACCCTATCACTATATCACCTTTTCACTACTCATTCTCCAATTAAATCCCGGAATTTGGCTTCATCCAAAACGGTGACTCCAAGCTCATTGGCCTTATCAAGTTTACTTCCGGCTGATTCACCGGCTAAAACATAATCTGTGTTACCGCTTACGGAAGAGGCTGTCTTCCCTCCGTGTTTTTCAATCAGATTGGTAGCTTCTTTTCTTGTATAAGTGGGAAGGGAGCCGGTAAGTACAAATTTCTTCCCTTCGAATATATTGGATGCGAGCTCTTCTTCCTCTAATTCAAACTGAAGTCCTTTTTCTTTAAGGTGTCGTACAATTGCCCTATTCTTTTCATTACTGAAGAAATCAACCACCGACTCGGCTATTCTGGGACCGATGGAATCTACGTCAGTCAGTTCCTCTTCGGAGAGCGATTGTAACTTCTCCATAGATTTAAAAGCCTTGGCTAAATCTTTGGCCACGGTTTTACCGACAAAGCGAATACCCAGCGCATAAATAACCCGTTCAAAAGGCTGCTCCTTACTTTTTCCGATGGCATCAATCAGGTTCTGTGCACTTTTCTCTGCCATGCGTTCCAGTTCCACAATCTGCTCTTTCTTCAAGTCATACAGATCGGCATAGGTTTGAATAAGTCCTTCGGAAACCAGCTGATCTACCACAGATTCTCCCAGCCCTTCAATATCCATGGCATCGCGGGAAGCAAAATGTTCAATGCGAATGCGCACCTGGGGCGGACAAGTAGGATTTACGCACCGCCAGGCGACTTCATCTTCGTATTTGATGAGTTCGGAATCACAAGCCGGGCAGGTTTTCGGAAATTTGAACGGCTTACTTCGATCCTTACGATCCGGGTTGACCACACTTATAACCTGCGGAATAATTTCCCCGGCTTTCTCAACTACAACGGTATCACCAATTCGAATATCTTTTCGCTGAATTTCATCTTCGTTGTGAAGAGAGGCTCGTTTTACCGTAGTGCCGGCTAATTCAACAGCCTCCAGTTCAGCAACCGGAGTGATAGTACCCAGCCGGCCAACCTGGAGGGTAATATCGTTTATGGTAGTAGTGGCCTGCTCGGCCTCAAATTTATAGGCGATGGCCCAGCGGGGGAATTTGGATGTCGTTCCGAGTTCTTCCCTGAGATGGCTTTGATTTACCTTTATTACCACGCCATCGGTTTCGTATGGAAGCTGATGACGCAAATCGTCCCACTCTTTGATTACAGAATGAACTTCGCTTATGGAAGTACACACTTTATAATATTCTGAAACCGGAAGACCAAATTCGGCTAACCGTTCTGCTCTAAGAAACTGAGTTAATGAATGGTCTTCTTTATCCAGCAGCAAATCGAAAGCAAAAAAGCGGATAGGGCGTTGGGAAACTGCTTTAGGATCCTGCATTTTCAATGATCCTGCCGTGGAGTTTCTGGGATTAGCGAAAACAGCGAGCCCCTGTTCTTCGCGGTGTTGGTTCATACGGGCAAAAGCCTCGCGCTCCATATAGGCTTCACCCCGAACTTCAACCACCTGAGGATAATCTCCCTCCAGTTTCAAGGGGATATCACGGATGGTTTTTACATTGTTGGTGATGTCGTCTCCCTGCTGACCATCACCACGGGTAGCCCCCAAAACCAATTTTCCCTCTTCGTAGCGAAGACGGAGGGAAGCTCCATCAAATTTCAGCTCCACCATATACTCATAATCTTCATGGCCGAGTATCTTCTTAACCCGCCCGTCAAAATCATTCAGCTCTTCTTCATTATAAGTATTGTCTAAACTGAGGAGCGGGACCGGATGCTGAACGGTTTCAAATATTGAAGAGACTTCCCCACCAACTCGTTGTGTAGGGGATTCCGGATCTTGTAGATCAAATTCTTTTTCCAGCTGTTCGAGTTCTTTGAGGGTTTCATCAAACTCTTTATCGCTCATAAAAGGCTGAGCATCCTGATAATAGGCTTTATTAGCCTGGTCAAGAAGATCACGAAGTTCGTTTACGCGTTTTCGGGCTTCTTTCTTTGTCATTGTATAATGCTGCTAAAATCTGATTCTGTAAACGGTGCTGTCCGGCGGGCCTACGCTGAGTGGAAATTCATTGGGTGGCGGAGCAAGGTATCGGGGCTGATCCAGCATATCCCGTGTTATCATGATGGAGTTGAAAGCGGAATTAAAATAATTCTGGCGTGGATTCTCAATTACATGTCCGTTAAACATTAACAGCAGCCTGCTGTATTGGCCGCGAACCAGCAAGGTATCATTGAAATCGAAGTAATAGGATTCCCCTTGCTCCATCCAAAAAGGGTTGGTTCGCCAGTTTAAATCGCTGGTCACGCGAATAGGTTCAAGTTGTCCGTACGCCGCATAAACTGAAATGGTAAGGGTGTCATCCAGTTCTATAGGGTCTGCCGGAGTTGTTTGCTCATTTGCATTAGCCGGTGTTTCCCCCGTTTCGGTTTCATTATTCTCAGTGATAGCAGTGGAATCTACCGGTGCAGGGGGAATGGCATTTTGATCAGATGGTTCTTCTGTTGGCTGCTCGGTTTCTGCGGTTTCATTTTGGAAAAAAGAACCGAGATCGTCCCAGAATATATACCCTGTTGTTCCAAGGGACCCTGCAATCACTAAAATCAATACAAACAGCCAAACCCTGGAATTCTTACTCACCGTAGTGAATTTTCGTCCCATATCTGCCCAGTTAATGAAATCTTCATCCGGTGCAGGTGGAGTTCTTTTTGGTTCAGTGGACTCCGGTTTAGGTTCCGGCTCCTGAAAGGAATGTTGGTCTTTATCAGGGCTTTCAGAAGGGAGTGTGTCTTTGGGGTCTAAATTGAATTGTGCCTCGGTCATCTCTTCTGCAGATTCTCCAATCAAGCTGCCTGAATATGTGCCATCTTCAACTTCATCGAGTGCCTGAACAATTTCCTCATCATCAATTTTTAAAACCTTGGCATAGCTTCTTACAAAGCTGCGGACATAGGTTTTGTTCTTCCCTGAATCAGAGAAAATGCTATTATTCTCAATGCTTTGGAGTGTAGTGAGAGGAATTTTAATAGCATTTTGTATATCCTCTAATGAGAGGTTTTGGCTTTTACGTATAGAGGCAAGGTCTTTTCCCAGAGACATATAAAAAGATTTTGATCTGCTTACAAAATTATAAGAAGCTAAGTAATTAAATGTGATAGGAAAAGCAAACTTTTAGCTTTAATTGATGCGGAAAAATTATGCTGCTTACAAAATTTAAAGAAGGGGTTTTAGAAGTTTTATTTCCCAAAGTATGTACGGTTTGCGGGTTGAAACTATCGACCAATGAGAACTTTGTCTGTAACCCATGCTTGAATGAAAAATTCGAAGAGGCCTGCCGGACCGGAAAACAAACTTCCGGCGATATTCTGCTGCCGGAAGGGATTCATTTACAGCATGCGCTGTGGAATTTTGATAAAGGCGGTCACCTTCAGGAGCTTTTGCATCAGCTTAAGTATAACCGGTTAATAGGCGTGGGAGAAGATGTAGGGCGGCAATTGGGTAAAAGTCTGCTTGGCAATCCTCTGTTCGTTAATAAAATCAAAAATAAGAAAGCACTGCTGCTTCCGGTTCCCCTGCATAAAAAGAAAAGAAGAATGCGGGGCTATAATCAGGCTTTTCATATTGCAAAAGGGGTGGCCGAGGTAACGAATCTGCATATTATAAAGCAGGAAACGGTCATCAGGACAAAGAACACGAGTACACAAACCGGTTTCACCCTGGAAAAGCGAAGAAAGAATATTGCCGGGGCTTTTCAGGTACAGAAACCAGAAGCTATTAAAGATGCCGTGTGTATTGTGGTTGATGATGTATTTACCACCGGAGCTACCACATTTGAGCTGGCATCCAAGCTTAAGGAAGCAGGGTGCCGGGAAATTATGATAGCCACGGTTGCCCAGGCCTGAAACCTTCTGTTTTAAAGCCTATATTTGGTCATGGAAAATTTTAAAAGAGGACGTTTTGAATGGCAGATGCTGGAGCTTCCGGATGGAATTACCACTTCCAACGGAAACTGGTATCATATTACACGGGAAGGAATAGAGAAATATGTGCCGGGCTTGTTGAAGGAAAAACCCCTGGAGCATATCATAAAGGAAGCCGATGCCTGGGTAAAAAGCTCGAACGGACTGGCTTTGATGCTGTACTTCATTCTAGTGTATGCAACCGTTGATGCATTATGGGCTTTCCTGATTTCTCTGACGGTTTACTTCTTTTGGTATTTCAATACCGGTGTGTTTGTGAATGTGATCTCGACTCCGATTGCCAATCTGTTAAACAAAGATGGTTTTATCTACACCGTTTCCGGGGTATTTCTGATCGGGATCAGTCTCAATGATATGATTGCAGGACTGGGTATAAGCGTTGAATTTAATGCCCTTTGGTATGGTTTGGGACTGTTCTTCTTGTTCAAAGTGGGGTTGTTGTCTCTTCTCATTCAATTTCTGCGAAACAAGTTCTTCGGTAAACCAAATGTCCCCAAACCGGATCGTGTGTTGAACATGCTGCTTATCCGATATGGCATGAAACACGGTATTTTAACCGGCAAAATCGAGGATATGGAAAAAGAGCTTATCCGTATAGCCAATTATCATAAGGGGAAGAAGTAAGGTTCCGGTAATCTCTGCTTTTCACTTAATCTTTCTCTCGTTCCGCTGCTCTGCTGCGGAACGATTAGTAGAGGCTCTGCCTCAAACTATATATAGTGCCGAATAAAGTTGGGGGGGTAATAGCTATGAAAGTATTTGAGTTGCCGGGCAAACAATTTTTAATATGAGGCTGAGCCTCAATTGGGCATTCCGGAGCGGAGCACCGTAACGAGGGTAAAACCTGTAAACAAGGTTCAAAAGAAGAGGGACATGGTCTACAAGTACTTCTGTCGAATAATCTCTTTGTGATGTAGCTCATGTCCGGCAATGATAAAGGGGATGGATCTTACCGTAAATTCTGCATTACTGGCGGTTCCCTTCAGGGAGATCATCTCTTTGGTAATGTTTTGAAAGAGGTGGATGGTAGAGATGCGGACAGCTAAATACTCATTGGCGAGGTTGTGAATTGTCCGGCTGTTGTAGTTGGAATATTTTACATAGTCATCTTGCTCCATAGAGGGCAGGGGGTTCGGGTCGCGACGGGAAAAGGCTAACCCCCGATAACTAAATACACGCTCTGTCTCTATGATATGCCCGATCACCTGCTTTACCGTCCATTTGCCTTTGGCATACGCATGGAAAGCTTTATCGCCGGGAATGGCATTAATAAAGGTGTACATCTCATGCATTTGAGTGTTGAGTGTCTCAATGATATTCCCTTTCGGAACGTGAGAAACATAGCCTGCATAATAATGGGCGTATTCTGAACTGGATGGATATTCGTTGTCCCATGCTGACATGATGATTCTCCTCTTTTTAATTAAGCGACCAACTATATATAATAAAAAAATCCCGCATCTCAATTAAGAAATGCGGGAGTTGAAAGGGATTAAGAAATGTGTTACTCAGGTATAGAATGACTTTCAACAGTCAATTCCGCGGCAACCTGATCATCCACATAGGTAACTACAGTGTAAGCATACATTACACCGCCGGCTTCTTGCCAGTCAGAGTATACGCTTTTAGCTTCCTGCCGCTGTCCGGTTTGTGGATTCATCTCGGTATAACGGCTCATATGTGGAAGGCCGGTTTCCTGATCCAGAAGATAAGTTACCTTAACCTGATCGTTAGTCATTCTAACCACGGCATAATCTTCACCGTCAACGGTTTCATCGCCAAGGTATTCAGCCTGAATATCCTCATGGTTGATGGCTATGGAGAGGTAGTTACGCTTCATCTCATTCAGCATAGGCTTAGCCATTTGCGGTGGTAGCTGTCGTTGCTGTCCGCCCATCTGCATGGTTCCACCCCCGTCTTTGAAAGACATGGTCATTTGACCCTGAGGTGTGGTCAGATTTCGCTCTGTGGAATAATCCACGTAGTTCGTGATGGAAGAATTTTGAATGTCCATATCCCCCATCTGTGTTTTTTGGGTGATTACAGACTGTTCTTCAATGGAAACCACATCACTGCCCGGTTCAATCAGGGCATTTGCCATTTTCTCGAGCCATTCTTTTCCTTTGGTGGCATCACCGTCAACCACCGGTTCATCTGAACCCGGCTCGGGAATGGAAATATCAACTTCATTCACATCACCGAATTGCTGCAGCTGATCGCCGATTTCATCTTTGTTGCCAACCACCATAATTTGCAGGTAATCAGGATTCAGATATTCTTTGGCAACACGCTGAACATCTTCGATGGTCGTATTCTTAACGCCTTCAATATACTGGTCAAAAGCATCGCCGGGCAGGCCCCGATAATCGTAAGACATCTGCTGGCTAAGCACTTCCTCATAGCTGTCGTATTCAAATACCGATGAATTCAGGATTTGGTCTTTGGTATCCTGAAGCTCTTTTTTGGTGATCGGTTCATTCTGAAGACGACGGATTTGTTCAATAACGGCTTCGATGGCTTCAGCGGTTGTTGAGCTCTTGGTTGAAACACCGGCAAAGAAAAATCCGGGGTAGAAGGAGTTCATGCTGTACTGACCAAAGGCCGAATAGGCGAGCCCCATTTCAGTTCGGATGACTTGCATCAATCGGCCTGAAAAGCCACCGCTCAGAACCCGATTCATCACCTGGATTTGCGAATAGTCAGGATTGTCTCGCATACCACCCAGGTGCCCCATCAGGATGAAGCTCTGGTTCACATCCGATTTATGAGCAAAGTTGATGGTGCTTTGAGGCTCATAATCAACTTCAGGGAAGTCGAGAGAGGTTTCTCCACTGGAAGGAACATTACCAAAGGCTTCTTCCAATTTTTGCTTCATCTCGGAAGCATCAAAATCACCAACCACGCCAATCATCATGTTCTCAGATACAAAATGATCTTTATGGAAGTTGACGATGTCTTCCCGGGTAATATTATCGATGGTTTCATATTCCGTAGTTCGGGCATAGGCCGATTCCGGTCCATAAATTAGCTTCTGGAATTCACGAACCCCTACACTTTGCGAGTTATCATTCCGGCGTGAAATACTACTTTTGGTCTGAGTTTTTGCAAGCTCAATCTTGTCGTCCGGAAAAGCCGGGTTGGTAAGCAGGTCAATGAATACGGGAAGCAATTCATCAAAATCTTCTGCCAACACATTCATCCAGGCGCTGCCTGATGTAAACCCGATTCCGGTTTCCATACTCGCGGCTTTGTTTTCAAGCAGCACATTCAGGGAATCGGCTGGGATAGATTGTGTTCCTCCGGATCGGATTACGGTTCCGGTAATGGAAGCCAGTCCTTCTTTTTCGGCAGGCACTAAAACGCCTCCGGTTTTAATATTTACCCGCAGCTCTATCAAAGGAAGCTCAGTGTCTTCCAGCAAATAGTAGGTGATGCCATTATTGGCCGTGTAGGTTTCTACCTCAGGAACCTGAAAGCTGTTCAGCTCCGGGTATTTGATCTCATCGTACTTCTTTTGTGCAAAAAGCGCAGAGCTTGTGAGTGCTAACGCGAGGCACAAAAGGCTTAATTTTTTCATGGTTGATATCATTTTATCAGCACCTGTTCTTTTAAAAATTCTGTTATTGATTCGCATCTGCAACCTCCCCGGCCGGAGCATTCACAATGGAACCTACCGTTCGGTTTTCTTTTACTAAATATTTCTTCGCTACGCGCTGAATATCTTCAATGGTAACTGCGTCAAGGTCTTCAAGGTTGGTGAATACTTTTCTCCAGTCGCCTTGCAGTGATTGAGCCTGCCCAAGTCGTACAGCAAGGCCTGAGTTGGAATCAAGCCCCCGAATTAACCCGGCGCGTGCATTGGTGCGAACGCGGTCAAGTTCTTCCTGGGTAATTTCACCGTTCTTAATTTTTTCCAGCTCCTCGTAGATAGCAGTTTCAAGGGTATCGGTGTCATAGCCTCGGTTTGGTACGGCCAACAGAGCGAACATGCTCTCATATTTAGTTCCCGGAACCCCATTCAGGTTTTGGAAACCAAGGGCAACCTGCTCTTTTTCAACAAGTCGTTTGTACAGTTTAGATGTTCTTCCTCCCACCAGAATATTGCCGAGCAGATTCAATGCATTGTAATCAGGATGCTGATCGTTCACCGTGTGATACCCCAATAACAAAAACGGCTGAGATTGCTGCTCGATAGCGAATCTTTTTTCAGCTATTTGCTCGGGTTCTTCTGTAAAGATAGGAGGTGGGGTTGGGCCTTTTTTCAGTCTTCCAAAATAGGTTTTCGCCAGTTTCTTTACTTCATCAGGATCCACATCCCCGGCAATGGCTATGGTGATGTTGTTAGGCACATAATACGTCTCGTAAAACTCGCGGGCATCTTCCATCGTTGTTGCGGTGATGTCGGAATGCCAGCCGATGTTTGGAGTGCCGTATGGGTGAGCTTTATAGGCCGTGGTCAGAAACGCCTCGTACAATTTTCCAACCGGACTTGACTCATAACTTGAGCGGCGTTCTTCGCGAACCACTTCTTTCTCTTTATAGAACTCACGGAATACCGGGTTCAGAAACCGGTCTGATTCCAGGCTGAACCAAAGTTCAATCCGATTCTCTGGAAGGCTGTAGAAATAGTTGGTACGGTCGGCGCTGGTAGTGGCATTCATCCCCGTACCACCGTTCCGGTTTACGATTTCAGAAAACTCATTATTAACTACATACTGTCCGGCTTCTTCCTGAAGGGCTTCGAATTGATTCCAAAGACCATTTAATAATGTAGTATCCGGATTGATGGAATATTTTTCTCTCAGCCATTCCTGATAAGTAGCATCCAGCTTCTGAAGTACTTTCTTCTCTTTTTTCCAGTTGCTGGTTCCCACATCGTGAGTGCCTTTAAAGGCCATATGCTCAAAAACGTGTGCAAGTCCGGAATTGCCAAGCGGATTGTTTGCACCCCCAACATTTACATAGGTAGCAAAACTTACTACCGGTGCAACAGGGCGTTCAACTACAACAAACGTAAGTCCGTTGTCGAGCGTGAACTCGGTTACTTTCTCTTCAAACTCCTCAAGATACTGTGCCTGTACTCCCGAAAACGTAAAGGCGAACAACAGCATCGAGGTTACCAATATTTTCTCTGTTATTTTCATTAGATCAATACGATTAGTGAATAGTGATTAGATACTCAGAAAATGATGTTTTCATTACTATTTAGCAAATGAAGGAGAGAATTCTTTCAGCGGTAATCCATCTTTATAGGAACCGCTTTCATCTTCATTTCTGTACAGCTCCATTACATAGGAAACATGGGCCGTATTGTAATATCGTTTTTGGAAGTAGACTTTCTTATCTCCGGTGGTTCGGGAGCATCGGTCTATTTCCAGTACAGCACTTCCGGTTTCTATATTTAAATGATCAGCAATGGTTTTTTCTGCATTCTTTGCTGTGATTCGGTAACTGCCACCCAGAATCAAAATGTCGTACTTGTCTTCAAACACATCGTAAATGGTCTGGGTGGTGAGGTCTTCATCAAACAATAGCTGTCCATACCCGGGTGGCAGCCAGGTGATATCGAAAGCAACCGGTTTCCCGTTTGCCAGCCTTACACGTTTTATTTGAATGAGCTTCATATCGGGGCGCAGCTGCAGTACTTCATTAACCTCGGGGACAGGGTCTATGCGGTCAAGAGAAATCAGCCGGGAACTGCTTTCCAGTCCGGCCTGCCTCATATCTTCAGAAAAATCAGTAAGCCGAACCAGGGAGTTTTTTAGTTTTTTGTCACTTACAAAAGCCCCGACTCCCTGTTTTCGATAAATCAACCCTTCATTTTCAAGGGTAGATAATGCATGGCGAACGGTAACACGGCTCACCTTGAAGTAATCGCATAATCTGTTTTCTGAAGGAAGCTGGTCGCCGGGCTCATATTCCGTTCCGGTAATTTCATCACGCAGTTTTGCAGCTACTTTTTCATGTTTTGAATTATAGTCAGCCATAATGAATTCATGAATTGCAATGGAGACGAAAGATACTTGTTATAACATGTTGTAACAAATTATATCAGCTTCTTATCATTGTCACGAATCAAAAAGACATTCATCAAACAAGATCAAATGACAGAACTATTCACTCAGCCAATCCCATGGTATGTAGCCGGTCCGTTAATTGGGCTGATGCTTCCGCTGCTTTGGATAATTGGAAATAAGACGTTCGGCATATCCTCCAGTTTCCGGCATGCCTGTGCTTCGATGGTACCTTCAAAAGTGGAATATTTTAATTACGACTGGATTAAGGATGGCGCCTGGAATTTAAAACTCGTAGCAGGTGTGGTAATCGGTGGTCTAATTGCCGGTTTAACGAATGCTCGGGATTATTCGGTGCAAATTGCAGAGGCCACAAAGTCGGAACTCACCGCATTGGGAATCAATAATTTCACAGGGCTGATTCCGCCTGAAATTTTTAACTGGTCGAATATTGTGAGTCCGGCCGGCTTTGTGTTAATGATATTAGGCGGCTTCCTTGTCGGTTTTGGGGCACGTTATGCGGGTGGCTGTACATCCGGTCATGCCATTACGGGACTAGCCACACTTCAGAAAGCTTCCCTGATTGCCGTTATTGGTTTCTTTATCGGTGGGTTGATAACAACCTACGCCATATTACCACTCATTCTAAATTAAGCAGGTTCTCATGAGATTTATTCTATCCGGTATTGTATTTGGATTTATTCTGGTGAAATCAGAAGTGGTTTCCTGGTTCAGAATTCAGGAAATGTTCCGTTTCGATTCTATCCATATGTACGGCATCATTGGACTGGCCGTCGTGGTTGGGATGATTGCCACCATGTTTATTAAAAAGTGGAATGTGAAAGATGTGAATGGTGATCCAATTTCCATCAAAGAGAAAGATAATTCTAAAACTAAAAACTACATCATAGGCGGAACCATATTTGGCCTTGGATGGGGACTTACAGGTGCTTGTCCGGGCCCCATGTATGCGCTAATTGGGAGTGGATATTTAATATTTCTGATCCCAACCTTAAGTGCTATCTTTGGCGCACTAGCATATGGATATCTGAAACCAAATCTGCCTCATTAACTAATACCAAGCTTTATGTTTTTTCAGCAAATATTTGAAGAGAAATTAGCACAATACGCCTACCTGATCGGCTGTCAGCGTACCGGCGAAGCTATCATCATTGATCCCATGCGGGATGTGGACCGATACAAGGAGCTCGCCATGAAGCACAACCTTAAGCTTGTGGCTGCAGCCGAAACACATATCCACGCCGATTACCTGTCCGGTTTAAGAGAGTTAGCTGAACAGGGCCTCAAAGTGTATGCTTCAGACGAAGGCGATGAGGATTGGAAATACGAGTGGCTTGTTGACAGCGATTACGACCACAAATTATTGAAAGACGGTGATGAGTTTTCAATAGGAAACATCAAATTTGCGACGGTTTATAGTCCGGGACATACGCCGGAACACGTCAGCTACCTGGTTACCGACGGAGCGGCTACCGATGAACCCATGGGTATCCTATCCGGTGATTTTGTTTTTGTGGGAGATGTAGGCCGGCCGGATTTACTTGAATCCGCTGCCGGACAAAAAGGGGCAATGAAGAGTTCAGCCAAAGTGCTGTATCAGTCACTACAGCGATTTAAGGAAATGCCGGAGTACCTTCAGCTTTGGCCGGGACACGGAGCCGGTAGTGCTTGTGGTAAAGCACTGGGTGCAGTGCCGGAATCAACAGTTGGTTATGAGCAGCGATTTAATGGTTCCATCCGTGCGGCAATTAGTGAGCAAGAGTTTGTGGATTATATTTTGGACGGCCAACCTGAGCCGCCCCTCTATTTCTCGCGCATGAAGCGGGATAACAAAAAAGGGCCGAAAGTACTTGGGGAAATACCACATCCGGAGCACATATCTATTGAAAAAATGATTGGTGACGTAAGGCTTGGAAATGCCGTGATCGTGGACACCCGAAACCGCACAGAGTTCATGAATAAGCATATTCAGGGTGCTTTACTATCACCGATGAATAAGCAGTTCAATACCATTGTCGGTTCGTATGTGAATGAAGATGAAGACATTTATCTGATCATTGAACAGGAGAAAGTAGAAGAAGCGGTAAAAGACCTGATCCGCATTGGTCTGGATAATGTGAAAGGATATGCAACTCCGGATCAACTTGAAGAATTTTCTAAGAAAGGCGGTGAGCTTTTTACCACCGAAACCATTGACTTCAAAAAGGCAGAAGAGTATCTGGCAAAAGGAGAAGCCAATATTCTGGATGTTCGTAAGAAATCCGAGTTCAATGAAGGCCATCATCCTGAAGCTAAGAACATCGCCCATACCAGGCTTCTTGACCGACTTGAGGAGGTTCCTAACGACAAACCAATCATGGTTCATTGTAAGTCAGGTGCGCGGGCATCGGCAGCATCAGCCATGCTTGAAAGAGCCGATTATGCGGTGAAATATATTGACGACATGGTTGAACCATGGTTAGAGAAGAATAACTGGACAACTGCAGAGGCTAACTAATGTGGTTAGCCTGGTGCGGGGCCTTACTTATTGGAATATCACTTGGACTGCTTGGTTCGGGCGGCTCAATCCTCACTGTTCCGGTGCTCATCTACCTTGTAGGGGAGCCCGAAAAGCTGGCCATTGCTGAATCGTTAGGGATTGTGGCGGCAATCAGCTTTATAGGTTCGATTCCTTATGTGATAAAAAAAGAAGTTCATTGGGTGAGTTTGATCTTCTTCGGAATCCCGGGCATGATTGGTACTTATGGCGGTGCGTCTCTTTCCCAATACATCTCCGGAAATACACAGCTGATAATTTTTGCCGGAGTGATGATCATAGCCGCTTTCATGATGATCAGGGAAAGAACAAAGATTTCGTACAAGAAACCGGCATCCATACCGAAGTGGGTGTTGGTTATCGAAGGGTTGGCTGTGGGAGTGTTAACCGGCTTGGTTGGTGTAGGGGGAGGATTCCTCATTATCCCGGCGCTGGTACTCATAGGCGGGCTTTCGATGCGAGTGGCCGTAGGAACCAGCCTATTGATTATTACTCTCAAAAGCATCCTGGGCTTCTATAAGTATATAGAAGTGTTAGCCATGGAAGGCCTGGAGATGAACTGGGAGTTGATCGGAGTGTTTAGCCTGATTGGAATAGCCGGAAGCTTTGTGGGGAACAAAATCAGCCAAAAAGTTCCCCAGAAACAACTCAAAATCGGTTTTGGTTATTTCCTTATGGTGATGGGAGCCTATATCATTTACACAAATTTTTAATAATAGGGTCAATTATGAAGACAGTAATAACCGTTTTAGCTGTAGTTTTTTTAGCCGTGGTACTATTCATTAGTTTTAACTCAAAAAAAGAGGGAGCCGGAAATACGACGTTAAACCCTGAATCTTTCAAGGAAAAGCATCAGCAAACCCCGGGTGTAGTTATTGATGTTCGGACAAAGGATGAATTTAAAAGCGGGCATCTTGCCTTAGCAGATCATAATTTTGATTTGTTGAACGGGGATTTCGAATCTAAACTGGATAGCCTGGATAAGAGTGAAACGTATTATCTTTACTGCCGATCGGGTAACCGTAGCGGACAAGCCACCAAGCTGATGAAAGAAAACGGTTTTGAGAAGGTGTATAACATAGGTGGGTTCAGAAATCTTGCCAATTCCGGGCTGGAAGTGAATTAGAAAGGCATGAGTTTGATCTATCACCCCGTTTATGCTTCCACCTACGCATTTCGTGCTTTAGTAAGGAAACGGAATGATGAATATTCCTTAGAAACCATCATTCGGCTTGGTTAAAGTTAGGCACAAAGCCTGAATAAAGGAGAGCCGGGTGATGGGTGGTATTGTTATTTCAGCTCGTTGTACCTGAAACAGTCTACGGTATGATCCATCACCAACCCACAAGCCTGCATATGGGCATACATGATGGTGCTGCCGGTAAACTTGAATCCCCGCTTTTTCAGGTCCTTTGCCAATGCATCCGATTCTTTGGTGGTAGCCGGAACTTCCTTCATGCTTTTCCAGTGATTAATAATCGGTCCACCCCCAACAAAACCCCAGATGTAGTTATCAAAACTGCCAAATTCTTCCTGAATTTCGAGAAAGTGTTGAGCATTGGTCACAGCTGAGCGTACCTTTAGCTTGTTGCGAATGATACCCTCAAACTGAAGCAGCTCCTTTATCTTATCTTCATTGAAACGGGCCACTTTCTCCGGGTTGAAATCCGCAAATGCCTTCCGGTATCCATCCCGTCTTTTAAGAATGGTTGACCAGCTTAAACCGGCTTGTGCCCCCTCCAGAATCAGGAACTCAAAATGGGTTTTATCATCATGAACCGGAACGCCCCATTCCTCGTCATGGTAGGTGACGTATTCTTCGAATTGATCTTCAGCCCAGCCACAGCGTTTTATACTCATTGCATGTATATTTAGTATTGCGTTAAGTTTTAAGAAATTATAAAAGAGTTTATTTATTTCTACCTTAACTATTTAATCACTCACACGCTCATTTCAAACTTTTATTATTCATGCAGTGGAAAGAAACCGTCCGGAATCTTACTGAAAGCAGTGGGATCAGCCAAAGCTTATCAAAGAGAGTTATTAACCTCACCGAGATTTTAGAGGAAATTGCTGCCCGGCAACATGGCGCGGAATTGGTTGAGAAACTCGGAAGACTTCCCCTTGAAAGTGTTAAAGCACTTGATGAAGGAGATGAGGTAGCACTGGAATCTCTTCAGAAAGAAATGAGTGGGATGTCGCTGGAAGAAATTAAGGAAGTGCTGCGTATGTACACTACCTTTTTTCATCTTGTGAATTCGCTGGAACAATATGAAATCAGCAGGGTGAACCGAAGCCGGGAGTTTGAAGAAACACCTGAATCGCCACGGAAAGAGAGTATTGCCGAAGCCGTTTACAGGCTGAAGGAAGAGGGCTGCAGCTTTGAAGAAGCTCTGGATGTATTTCATCAAATGGACATACAGCCTACTATTACAGCTCATCCCACGGAAGCTCGCAGAAGAAGTGTATTGTTAAAGCAGCAGGAGCTGGCTTCTATGATTTCCCGGTTGGGCGACAGCGACATCACCCCGGATGAGAAAATTGATTTGCGCCGAGAAATCCTGAACCTGTTGAACCTGCTTTTGTTGACGGATGAAGTGCGTGCAGAACGTTTATCGGTGGAAGACGAAGTGGAGAATGGCCTGTTCTATTTTACACATTCCATCTGGGATTCAATTCCGGTTTTGTACAGAGATATTCGCCACGCTTTTGACACTTACTACAACCGGCGCCCGGAAGTGCCTATCGTGCTGAAGTACCGCTCCTGGATTGGAAGTGACAGAGACGGGAACCCGAATGTAACCTCCAGTGTGACCTGGGATACAGTTATTCAGCAACGCAAAACAGTGCTCAGTAAGTTTTTGAAAGATCTTAATGAGCTCAGAAGGTACCTGAGCGTTTCCAATAAGCAGGGAACGGTTTCTGATGAACTGAAAGAATCCCTGAAAGAGGATGAAAAAGAATTTCCGATTCCCGAACGGATCAGCAGAAGGTATGTGCACGAGCTTTATCGCCGTAAAGTGGTCCACATTATGGAGAAGATTCAGTATTTGCTGGATGCTCTTGAGGGGGATAAAAACGACATTCTGGAGAAATCTCAGAAATACACCGCCTCCGAATTTATAGCTGATCTGGAATTGATAAAAGAGAGTTTGGCAGAGAATGGCCTGCCGGGACTCTCTCAGCAGGGTAAACTTCAGGATATGATTATTCGGGCTAAGACCTTTGGCTTTCATTTAAGTGCTCTGGACATCAGGCAGCACAGCAGCCTGCATGAAGAAACAGTGACCGAGTTGCTGTCACAAGCTAAAGTAGTTGATGAATACGGAGACCTCAGCGAAGATGAAAAAATTGAGGTTTTAGTTCAGGAGCTTTCAAATCCACGTCCGCTTAGCCCTATAAAAAGCGATCGTTCTGATGTAGCCAGTCGGGTTATGACGGTGTTTGAGGAGATTGGTGATATGCTGGCGCTTAATCCGGATACATTCGGCAGCTATATCATCAGTATGACTCATGGCATAAGTGATA
The DNA here is from genome assembly GCF_040117685.2 of Gracilimonas sp. BCB1. Classification (NCBI taxonomy): domain Bacteria; kingdom Pseudomonadati; phylum Balneolota; class Balneolia; order Balneolales; family Balneolaceae; genus Gracilimonas; species Gracilimonas sp. BCB1. Next base: position 132,916 of record NZ_JBEDYP020000014.1, read on the forward strand.
TGCTGGAGGTGATGCTGATTGCCAAGGAATCAGGTTTATGGAGCCTTTCAAAGGGAGAAGTGGATAGTAAGTTAGATATCGTACCTCTTTTTGAGACTATCGAAGACCTGGAGAACAGTGCAGGTCTGATGGGACAAATGTATGAGCATGAACTATTCTCCCGACACCTGAAATCAAGGGATACCTTTCAGGAAATTATGCTGGGGTATTCGGATAGTAATAAAGACGGCGGATATTGGATGGCCAACTGGGCGTTGAACAAAGCCCAGTATGAATTAGGTACGGTTTGCCGCAAACATGAAGTTGATTTTCGTCTTTTTCATGGCCGCGGAGGTACGGTAGGCAGGGGCGGAGGCCAGTCTAACCAGGCTATTGTAGCCATGCCTGCGGTTGCCAACAACGGGCGTATTCGCTTTACCGAACAGGGAGAGGTGATCTCATTCCGATATATGCTGTCATCGATCACTCACCGCCATCTTGAGCAGATTGTGAATGCCATGACTAAAGTAACGATGGCCCAATATTCGGAGGCGCCGGGGTATTTATCCGGTAAAGCTGAGGAGCGCGAAATCGTCGAAGCACTGGCAGAACATTCCATGAAAGCTTATAGGAACCTGATTGACGATGCGGATTTCTGGGATTGGTATTCCGGAATCACCCCGATTGAACACATTGGTAAGTTGCCGATAGCTTCCCGGCCGGTATCACGAGGATCATCTGATTCCATGACTTTTGATACGCTAAGGGCCATTCCCTGGGTGTTTGCCTGGACACAGGTTCGTTATAATACTCCGGGCTGGTACGGCATCGCTGAAGGGCTGGATGCCGCCAGGCAAAAGAATGATCAGGTACAGGAAATTCTGAAGAAATGGAACAAAGAGTGGACCTTTTTCCGGACAGTTTTAAATAACTCTCAGCGTGAAATGGCCCGCACGCATTTGCCAACTTCGGATTTGTACAACACTAAATCCTCGAAATTTCATAAACTTTTGATCGAAAATTTCGAAAGAGCCAAAAACTGGGTCACCTCCATCACCGGGTACGAAAACATACTCGACCATAACAAAGTGATTCAGAATTCGATTTTATTCAGGAATCCGTTCACTTATCCACTCAATATTATTCAGGCAGAATTGTTATCAAGATGGAAAGAAGCGGACGAAAAAGAACAGAAAGAAGAACTTACTGAGGTTTTATTCCTGAATATTAACGGAATTGCCGCTGCCATGCAGAGCACCGGATAGAGATTAATGAAACATTAATTAAGTCAGGATGTTCTGTTATTTAACCCGAAACGTGTTATTTTAGGAGCATGATGAACGAGATAATTTCAGGCACCAATATCACAGTAAACCCAACGGAAGAAAGCCGTATTCATGAGGTTGATTTTAATAACCTTGTGTTCGGTAAAAAGTTTTCGGACCACATGTTCGAAATGAAGTTTTCTGAAGGTGAATGGCAGCAGCCGTTGATCAAACCTTTTGGGACGTTTGAAGTTTCACCTGCTACCAATACATTTCATTATGGTCAGGCCGTTTTTGAAGGGATGAAAGCTTTTTATGTTGATGAGAATACCATCAACATTTACCGGCCGGAAACACACCACGAACGGTTCAATCACTCCTGCCGCAGAATGTGTATCCCGGAAACATCGTATGAAACATTTATTGATGCCCTTGAAACACTAATTCGTTTAGATCATCAGTGGGTACCCAAGAAAAACGGTACGGCGCTATATATCAGGCCATTTATATTTGCGTCAGATGATCTGCTTGCAGCACGTTCATCCGATAAATTTACTTATCAAATCATTACTTCACCGGTGGGTGCCTATTACGCAGAAGGCTTTAATCCCGTTTCGCTGACAACGCCCGAAAAATATGTGCGTGCCGTGGTGGGCGGAACCGGCAACGTAAAAACGGCCGGAAATTATGCAGCCAGTTTTTTGCCAGCTCAAAAGGCTAAAGAAAAAGGGTTTACGCAGGTACTTTGGTTAGATGCCAAAGAGCAAAAATACATTGAAGAAGTGGGAACCATGAACATACACTTCCTGATTGGCGATACGTTGATAACTCCCGGACTCAATGGCTCTATTCTGCCCGGTGTTACCCGACGGTCGGTAATAGCTTTAGCCAAAGAATGGGGCTTAAATGTGGAAGAACGTAAGATTTCTCTTCAGGAAGTTTTTGAGGCTTATGAAGATGGAAGTCTTAAGGAAGTTTTTGGTTCCGGTACAGCAGCGGTTGTATCTCCGGTGGGACTGATTGAGCACAATGGAAACACTATTAAACTGGATCAGGATAAGCCCGGTGAGTTTGCCCAGAAATGCTTCGACGAAATCACTGATATCCAGTACGGCCGCAAGGAAGATACCTTTGGATGGGTGCATCCGGTAAGTATTTAGGATGAATATAGATTGGCTTAAAGTCGTAGCAGTGGGTTCCGGTGGTTTTGTCGGGGCTGCTGCGCGATACTTGCTCTCCCTTTTTACCCAATCCCGGTTTCCGGACAGTTCATTTCCTTATGGCACTGCATTGGTAAACATTGTTGGGTGTCTTCTTATTGGCTTTTTCGCCGGCCTGTTTGAAATGAAATCGTGGGTAAACCCGGAATTCCGTCTGTTTATTTTCGTGGGAATTCTCGGCGGTTTTACTACTTTTTCTACCTTCTCTCATGAATCCTTTTTGTTGTGGGAAAACAGTAAGCTTCTGCTGGGTTTTTTGAATCTTGGGCTGCAGGTAATCTTTGGCCTTTTCTTTGTATGGCTGGGATACCAGCTAGTCAGGCTTTTTTAATAGCCCTTATTCCTGTCCACTTCATACAGCAAGTCCATCCCGGATAAAGCTCGTTTATAATTCTCAACGATTACTTCGGCCGCCTCTTTAGCAGGTGTGATTGCCGCGATGTGCGGGGTGATCATGATATTTTTTCGATTCCAGAGGGGGTGATTTTCGGGCAAAGGCTCCGTTTCAAAAACATCAAGGCAGGCTCCTTCAAGGTGGCCGGAGTCCAGAGCGTAAATCAGATCTTCTTCCACCAAATGACTTCCTCTTCCAACATTAATCAGGAAACCGGGTTTTTGGAGCTTTTTGAATACTTCGAGGTCCAGAATTCCTTCTGTCTCATCAGTTAGCGGGAGCAGGTTGACCAGGATTTTAGTTTGCTTCAGGAAGTCATCAAGGTCTTCATTCCCAGCAAATGATATCAAGCCTTCAATGTCTTTTTTACTTCGTGACCAGCTACTTACTATATATCCTTGTTGTAACAATAATGTTGCAACAGCTGAACCCATTTCTCCCATACCTAAAATCCCTACAGGGGAATGTTTTTTGGGTATAGAGCTCTTTGGTGCCCAATTAGCTGTTCTTCTTTGGTCGGCATAGGTGATTGTATGTAACCGGTAATTGGTAATGCCATTCAGAATATACTCGGCCATTTGGTCTTTGAGGGAGCTGGTAATCAAACGACAAATGTTTATATCCTCAGAAAGATCTTTATCATTTAACAAATGGTTCACCCCGGCACCCAGCGAGGAGACCGCACGAAGGTTAGGGTAGCTGTCTAACACATGTTTGGGATGGTTCCAGCAAACGGCAAACTGCACCCGTTTCCTATTCTCAACACCCGGCCAGATTTCTACATCCAGATTGGGGTCTTTCTCTAGTAATGCTTTCTTAAGGGAAGTGAAATCCCGGTTCTTTGTAATCAGTACTAACGACATAAACCTCTTTTAAAATTGATAAGTATAAAATAGCGATTAGTTGTTTTAATAATTAATGACGAATGTCTAACGACCAACGACCAACGACCAACGACCAACGACCAACGACCAACGACCAACGACCAACGACCAACGACCAACGACCAACGACCAACGACCAACGACCAACGACTAACGACCAAGGACCAATGAGGATTAACGAATTACCGATTAACGAATTCCCTATACAGTTCAACCAGTTCGCTCATCATCATGGCGGTTGCTCCCCACAGTGGAACGCGGTGAATGTTCCAGAAGGGCACGTGATAGGGAGTGCCTCTTAAATTCCATTCTTGTTCCACACGGTTATGCTCTGTGATTAAATCAGAAACCGGAACCGTGATGATTTCGTCCACCTCATTTGGGTTTGGAGTGAACGACTGTTCTTCCTTTAAAAAAGCAATGACCGGTGTTACCATGTTGTCAGAATGACCTACATACAGCGGGGTAAGTTGCCCGATAATCTCAACCTTTTGAGTATGCAAACCGATTTCTTCCTGAGCTTCACGGAGAGCAGTTTCTTCAATGGTTTCATCTCCTTCCTTTCCTCCGCCGGGAAAGCTTAGCTGACCACCGTGATTGATAGATTGAGTACGTAAGGTCAGAAGGATTTCCAACTCCGGTTTCCATGCTATAAATGGGATCAAAACACTGCTGTTCCGAAAATCATCATGTGAAGGTTCATAATGTGTTTTATTTGGTTTACCATTTTTTGGAAGAGGGGCCATTATGCGTTGGGCATCCTGTCCGGGGAGGGCTTGAGATAGTCTATCTTTCAGAAAAAGTTGGAATGAAGTCATAGCTTTTTATTTCAGAACCCAACATAACAGGGGAACTCAGCATTTCAAAGAAATAGTCTCTGAGCTTATTATGAATTTTTATATAATGAATAATGATGAAGAAGATATTGCTTACATCCGTGATTTTCCTATATCTCACCCAAATAGGGTATAGTCAACTTGGAGTAGATTCATTGGAGACTAAGGATAAGGTCCAAGCTAAAAATGCCATCTTCTTTGAAATTGCAGGAAGTGGTGGGCTTTATTCCATTAACTATGAAAGAGTTATTGCGGAAAACCGGACACTTCGCGGTGGTATAAGTTATGTAAACGGTGATGGCTTCATATTTGGTCATATGCTTACGATACCTGTATCAACATCTTATTTATTCCCTACGGATAAAGACTCACACATCGAATTGGGTGTGGGAAATACATTTATTCTTAATGAGGGTGAGTTCTCAAATGCAATAGGACCCATTTTTGGACTTAGGGAACAGGATTTACTTACTGGGGGAGCTTATGCCCGAATTACCTTTACCCCGGTTTTACTGATAGGAAGAGAAGTTGAGATGGTACCTGTCTGGGCCGGCATTTCTTTCGGCAAGAGCTTTAAATAGCCAAGGCCTTAATTGGTTTTTAAAGCTTAGTTCATGTCCGTACTTTTAGGGCTCTGAAAATTTGATACAGAGTCACAAAATTATTCCATGAGTAAAAAGCATAATGTGTACGGCATTGGGAATGCCCTGGTAGATTTAGAATTTAAAGTAACTCCCGAGTTTCTTCAGAAACATGAAGTTCAAAAAGGATTGATGACCCTGGTAGACGAAGAAACACAGCACCGGCTGATTGGTGCCATTGATCATCAAAAAACAGAGAAGAAGTCGGGCGGGTCGGCAGCCAATACGGTTATTGCCGTAAGTCAGTTCGGCGGAAAAGCATTTTATTCTTGCAAGGTTGCTGCTGATGAATTTGGAGATTTCTATCTGAAAGACATGGAAGATGCCGGTATTCCCACCAATTTTGAACGACAGCAGCGTGAGGAAGGGGTAACCGGTAAATGCCTGGTGATGATTACCGACGATGCCGACCGAACGATGAATACTTATCTGGGAATTTCATCCGGACTTTCAACAAATGAAGTAGACGAACAAGCCATAAAAGATTCGGAATATGTGTACCTGGAAGGGTATCTGGTTGCAGCCGAAGAAGGGCTGTCAGCGATGAAGCGAGTAAAAAAAATCGCGGAGAATAATAACGTGAAGACAGCCATCACCCTTTCGGACCCATCTATCGTTCAAGCCTTCAAAGAAAACTTTAAAAATGTGATTGGAGCTTCTGTAGATCTCATGTTCTGTAATGAAGAAGAAGCCAAAGCCTTTACCGGAAAGGATGATTTGCTGCAAGCACGTGAAGAGCTGAAACAGGAAGCCAAACGTTTTGTGATTACCCAAGGCCGAAATGGAGCTATGATTTTTGACGGTGATACTTTTATCGATATCGAGCCATATGAAGTAAAAGCCGTGGATAGCAACGGGGCGGGAGACATGTTTGCCGGCGCTTTTCTATACGGCATTACCAATAATCTTGGGTTCGCCAATGCAGGGAAACTGGCAAGTTTGGCCGGCTCTAAGATTGTATCGCAATATGGGCCACGATTGAAGTGGCATGAAGCACAGGAAATTTTACATCAGCTAAAATAAGGCAGACAATGACAGGAATAGAATTATTAGGATGGGCCGGATTCGGCATTTTGGTAGCCGCATGGATACCTCAAACCTGGGAGACCATTAAAGAGGGCGGTACCTCCATGAACATCGCCTTTATCATCATGTACTTTTCATCAAGCCTGATGCTTACCGTTTATTCTGTGCTGATTGACGACACGGTTTTTACAGCACTGAACGCTTTGCTTACAATCGGGAGTGGAATTAACCTGTACTTTAAACTTTTTCCGAGGAAGAAAGGGTGAAGCTCAATAAACTTGTAATAGCATCTCAGAATCCGCATAAGATTGAAGAACTTGAGCAAATTCTAAGGCCTCTTGGAATTATAGTGCTTTCCACAAAGGACTTTCCGGAGCTGGAGGAGGTAGTGGAAGATCAGCCTACCCTGCAGGGGAATGCGCTCAAAAAAGCTCGCTATGTTGCCAAACAAACCGGGCTACCGGCTCTATCGGATGATACCGGCCTGGAAGTGGAAGCCTTGAACGGAGAGCCGGGGGTGTACTCAGCTCGATATGCAGGAAAACGGGCAAGCTATCAGGATAATGTAAACAAACTGCTAAGCGAATTAGACGGGATTACAGATAGGAAAGCTCAATTCAGAACCGTGGTGGCACTCGTAAATTCTGATCAGGAACATGTTTTTGAAGGGATCTGTGCAGGTGAAATCCTGACCGAAGAAAAGGGCGATAAAGGATTTGGATATGACCCCATTTTTAAGCCGGAAGGCTTCGAAAAAACCTTCGCCGAACTGGATGCCGGTATTAAGAATGACATTTCACACCGGGGGAAAGCCGTTCAAAAGTTTGTCGCTTTTTTGAAGAGATAAAAGAATTGACGAATTTGAGACAAAAGTAGAGAGCAGGTTGCACCCCTCAATGGAGATAACATGTTCAACAGAAAAGATTTTTTAAAGACTACAGCCCTGGGGTTGCTTCCACTCAGTGTTTTAAAGTCTAAATCCGGCTCGGTTCAAACCGGAAAAAAGCCGGTGGTGGTTTCTACCTGGAAAACCGGAGTGAGGGCAAATGAAGCGGCCTGGAAGATTTTAGAAAAAGGTGGCTATGCCCTTGATGCTGTGGAAGCCGGGGTAAAAGTGGAAGAGGCAAATCCAAAAAATAGTACGGTGGGGTATGGAGGGCGCCCCGACAGAGAGGGTAAGGTAACCCTTGATGCCTGTGTAATGGATGAGAACGGAGACTGTGGATCGGTAGCTTTCCTGCAGGATATCAAACACCCGGTATCGGTGGCCCGAAAAGTAATGACGGACACTCCCCATGCTATGCTGGTGGGAGAAGGAGCCCTGCAATTTGCTCTGTCTCAGGGGTTTAAGAAAGAAAACCTGCTTACACCTGCTGCAGAAAAAGCATGGAAGAAATGGCTGGAGACCTCGAAGTATAACCTTGAAGTCAACATTGAAAACCACGACACCATTGGAATGCTTGCTCTCGATAAGGATGGCAGGCTCTGTGGGGCTTGTACAACCAGTGGTGCGGCTTTTAAGATGCACGGACGTGTTGGTGATTCCCCAATAATAGGAGCCGGCCTGTTTATCGACCCCAAAACAGGCGGGGCTGTTGCAACCGGAGCGGGAGAAGAGGTAATCAAAACGGCGGGCTGCCATTTGGTTGTTGAAATGATGCGTGCGGGTCATTCTCCGGAAGAAGCCTGTAAAATAGCCGTTCAGCGAATTATTGAAAGAGATCACACAAACAAGAAAGATACACAGGTTGGATATGTAGCTCTGAATAAAGATGGTGTTTATGGCGGGTACAGCATCGTTAAAGGCTTTGATGTTTCGGTTTACAACGAAGATGGAAACAGGGCAGAATCCACTTCTCATCTAATCTGACCAAAGTTGTATGCAATTTTCTGTTATCGATTACATTGTTATTGTTGTTTACCTGGTCGGGGTAGCTTTTTTAGGGTTGAAATCATCCGGAAAGCAAACTTCCAATAAAGACTATTTTTTAGGAGGTGACGGTATTCCGTGGTGGGCAGTGCTGTTCTCCATCGTAGCTACTGAAACAAGCACCCTTACCTTTATCAGTATTCCGGCGGTGGCTTATGGAGGGAACCTGACCTTCCTGCAAATAACGGTGGGATATGTCATTGGCAGGATCGGTGTGGCGTTGTTTTTTCTCCCCAAATACTATGAGGGCGAACTGTTCACGGCTTATACCTTTCTTGAAAAGCGATTCGGTGCCGGTATGCGCAATGCGGCTAGTTCCACCTTTATGGTTACCCGCCTGCTAGCTGATGGAGTTCGGTTGTTTGCTACAGCCATTCCACTTGCCATTATTCTGCGTTTGGGTGGTGCTTTTTCAGGCTGGGGAGACCTTGAGCTCTACATTCTTTCCATTTGCGTGATTACGGCCATAACGCTTGTTTATACATTCTTTGGAGGCATTAAAGCGGTGGTCTGGATGGATTTTGTGCAGATGATGGTGTACATAGGTGGAGCAGTTATTGCGGTAGGTGTTTTGTTGGGGAACTTGCCAGCCGGGTTCGAACTACCTTCCGAAAAGCTTCAACTTGTCAATCTCGGTTTTGACATGAACTTCAAAGAGTTCATCGCTCAACCCTATACCTTAATTACAGCTCTTGTGGGAGGAGCGGTGTTTTCCCTGGCTTCTCATGGAACCGATCAGCTGCTGGTGCAACGGGTACTGGCTACCCGGAATCTCAAATCCGGACAAAAGGCGATGATCTGGAGCGGGATTTTAGCCATGCTTCAGTTTGCTCTTTTTATGGGGATCGGACTGTTGCTTTTTAAGTTTTATGAAGGGGTGGCAGCCTCAGAAATGGGGTTGGCTACAACCGATGAAGTATTTGCTAAATTCATTGTAGAGCAGCTACCGGTAGGGGTTTCAGGACTTATTGTGGCTGCCTTGTTTGCAGCTGCTATGAGCAGTCTGAGCTCCTCGCTGAACTCACTCGCTTCTTCCACCACCTACGATTTGTATAAACCCTACTTTGGAAAGAACAATACTGAAGCCGAAGACCTGTCTATCTCCCGCAAAATTACAATGGGCTGGGGGATAATTCTCACAGCATCGGCTATTTTCTTTGCCATACTACAGCTTCAGGGAGGGGAGCGTCCGGCAATTGTGGAATTGGGGCTCGGGATAGCATCCTATACCTACGGTGGATTATTGGGTGCATTTTTGCTGGGGATGTTTTTCAGCAAACCCGACAAAACAGATGCATTAATTGGCTTTTTCTGTGGGTTGATTGCCTTGCTTTTCATGGTTCAGGGGCCTATCCAAAACCTGCTTCCCGGAGATGGCCTGGCCATTGCCTGGCCATTATACACACTGGTAGGAAGCTTTATAGTGGTAACCACGGGTTTAATTTCAGCTATACTACGAGGGTCAAATCATGCATAAGAATCAAAAACTGATAACCCGATTCTACACCGCTTTTCAAAATCGGGATGCTGAAACCATGATGAAGTGCTATCATGAACATGCATCTTTTAAAGACCCGGTGTTTGAGCTGGAGTCAAAAGAAGAAATTGATGCCATGTGGACCATGTTATGTGCCAGGGCAAAAGAATTTGATCTCAGCTTTCACTCGGTTCAGGCCAATGAGTTAAGGGGTTCAGCCCACTGGGAGGCTTCCTATCTTTTTTCTTCAACCGGAAGGAAAGTCCATAACAAAATTACCGCTCACTTTGAGTTTCAGGACGGGTTGATTGCGGGGCATCTCGATGAGTTTAATTTCTGGAAATGGTCAGCAATGGCATTAGGTATGCCGGGATATGTATTGGGATGGACCCCATTGTTGCAAAAGAAAGTCCAGGCCGAAGCCATGAAAAACCTGAAGCTATTTCAAAGCAACCAATAAGTATAGCGAATGTTTTTAAGGCCATAATTGTAATTACTATCGAAGATTAAAAAAGATAGAATTATGGCACATACACTGAAGATTAAAGACATTCAAAACGTAACGCACGACGTTAAAAAATTTACACTTGATAAGCCCGGGGGATTCACATTCGAGCCCGGCCAGGCTACTGAAGTGGCTATCGATAAGGACGGCTGGCGTGACGAGAAACGACCGTTCACCTTTACTTCACTCAATGAAGACCCAGACCTCGAGTTTGTGATTAAAATCTATCCGGATCACGATGGGGTTACCGAGCAGCTTGGGAAGTTGAAAGTTGGAGATTCGCTGATTGTGGACGAAGCCTGGGGAACTATTCAATATAAAGGTGAAGGTGTGTTCCTGGCTGGTGGAGCTGGTGTTACCCCATTCATTGCGATCTTCAGAGATTTACATAAGAAAGGGAAGGTGGGTAATAACAAGCTCATTTTTTCCAATAAAACGGAAAAAGATATCATCCTGAAAGACGAGTTTGAAAATATGCTGGGTGATAATTTTGTAAATGCCATTACAGATGAAGAACCTTCCGGAGATCACCTGTTTCTGGATGGCTTTATCGATAAGGAATTTCTGGAGTCTCAAATCGATGACTTCAATCAGCCATTCTACGTTTGTGGCCCCATGCCTTTCAATGAAGCCGTGATGGGTTACCTTAAAGAACTGGGAGCCGATCCTGATGCCCTCGTTTTTGAAGAATAAGTAATTTACCCAACTACCGGAATTTTAAGAAGGTATTACGTGCAGCGAACGAGCTGAAGAACCGGAAAAACCGTCTCACAACACCTTTAAAATCGAAATTCGCAACCGAGCGTTATATTTCTTTTATTTGAGGGCAATCATTATTGAATAAAAGCATGACGCACGGCACACATAATGCGGTTTATGATCCGCGAAACGAAGATGTACTTATCTATATAAACGGGGAGTTGTTTCCCCGCAACGAAGCTAACATATCTGTTTTTGACAGCGGATATTTAGTGGGTGATGGCGTTTGGGAAGGATTTCGCCTGCACAAAGGAGTATTGGTGTTTCTGAAAGAACATTATGACCGGCTGTTTCAGGGAGCCAAGACGGTGGGTATGAATTTGGGCATGAGCCGTGATGAGATCACCAAGGCCATCTGGAAAACACTGGATGCCAACGATATGAAAGATGGTGTACACGTGCGTCTTATGTTTACCCGGGGGATCAAGAAAACCCCATCACAGGACCCACGCCTGACCATATCAGGACCAAATCTTGTAATTATCGCAGAATATAAGAAAGCTGACCCGGAGAGCCGGGACAAAGGAGTGACCTTATTCACCAGTACCATTCGCCGGGGTTCACCCGACTATCTTGACCCACGGCTCAACTGCCATAGTAAGATCCATGAAGTGCAGGCTCTGGTTCAAGCCCTGGAAGCCGGCGCTGATGAAGCTTTAATGCTGGATATCAATGGCTTTGTTTCTACCTGTAACGCTACCAACTTTTTTATGGTGAAAGGCGGAGAAGTATGGACATCGACCGGGCAGTATTGCATGAATGGAATTACCCGTGGCAAAGTGATTGAAGTTTGTGAACAATCAGGAATCCCATGCTATCAGAAAAATTTTTCCTTATTTGACGTTTATGGAGCAGATGAAGCTTTCGTAACCGGCAGCTTTGGAGGGCTTACTCCGGTAACGGAAATAGATGGACGAATGATTTCTGAATCTGTTCCGGGCACGATGACTCAGCGTCTTCAAAAGCTCTATGAGCAGGCTATTGAGGAGCAAGTGAATGAAGTTAAAGTATAATTTATTAAAAAAGATATAGGTCGTCCGCAGAGTAGGATCAATTGTGAAGGATCGGACCGACCGCTAAAGTAAAAAACGGAGAAATGTTAAAGACAAAACGAATTTGTTTGTGGAGCGGTCCACGTAATATCTCAACAGCACTTATGTATTCATTCGCCCAGCGCGAAGATACCACGGTTTTTGATGAGCCCTTGTATGCTCATTACCTGGCAAATACGGACGCCAAAAATTACCATCCGGGTGCTGATGAAGTGCTTAAAAGTCAGGAGAATGACGGGCAAAAAGTGGTGGATGAAATTTTCATGGCCGATTATGACATGCCGATCGCTTTCTTTAAGAATATGACCCATCATTTAGTAAATCTGGATTGGAGCTTTCTTGAAGAAACGATTAACGTAATTCTGACTCGCCCACCGAAGGATATGCTGCCATCGTATGCCAAACAGGTTAAAAACCCAACTATGCAGGATGTAGGCTATGCCAAGCATCTCGAAGTTGTGAAGTATCTGGATAACATTGGCAAGAAGCCGCTCATTGTTGATTCGAAAGATATTCTGCAATATCCGCAATCCCGCCTTCGGGAGTTATGCGGAACGCTGGGTATTCCTTTTGATGAGGCCATGCTGAAATGGCCGGCCGGACCCCGAAAAGAAGATGGGGTATGGGCTAAGTATTGGTACCACAATGTGCATCGGTCAACCGGATTCAGAGCTTATAAATCAAAGAATGATCCTTTCCCTGAAGAACTGGAAGACCTGCTGGAAGAGTGTCAGGAAGCCTATGATGAGCTGCTGGAGTACGCCGGGAAGTAATCAATCAACCCCGTTAAGTTATCGCAGGCATTGACTTGCGATCTCCTAACGATAGTTAAGATAGATGGGTTAAAAAGATCCCGGCTTGGGGCCGGGATGACATTAGACACAAAGATTGAATTGTTCTAAAGCACGATCGTTTCGGTGCGCTTCGGTCCGGTGGAAATGATCGTAAATTTCACTCCAAGATATTCTTCAATAAAGTGAATATATGATTGAGCAGTTGCCGGAAGGTCGTCCCAGTTTGTGATACCTTCGATTGAGTTTTTCCATCCCGGAAGGGCTGTGTACACCGGTTCCACTTCCCGAATGTCATCAAGGCAGAGCGGGAACACGTCTGTTTCTTCCCCGTTCAATTTGTATCCGGTACACACTTTGATTTCCTCAAAACCATCCATCACATCCATTTTGGTGAGTGTGAGTTCGTTAATGCCGTTCAGCTGAACCACATATTTCAGGGCTACCAAATCGAGCCAGCCACAGCGGCGTGGGCGCCCGGTGGTGGCACCGAATTCAGCTCCTTTTTTACGCAACTCTTCGCCGGTTTCGCCCAGCAGTTCCGTTGGAAAAGGACCATTTCCTACACGGGTGCAATAAGCTTTGGTGATTCCCATCACTTTATTCAAAGCCGTGGGGGGAATGCCCGAACCGGTGCAAGCTCCACCTGAAGTAGGAGAGGAGGAGGTGACGTATGGATAGGTTCCATGGTCCACATCCAGCATGGTACCCTGTGCGCCTTCAAGTAAAATGGATTTATTATCCCTGATTCCTTCATGCAGCATATTGGTGGTGTTGCAGATAAACGGTTCCAGGGTTTGGATGGCATCTTCCAACTCGGCCATCAGTTCTTCTGTGTTGAGCGTGGGTTCCTTATACAGATTTTCCAGCGCAAAATTGATGTCTTTAAGATTCTGCTCAATCTTCTCTCTAAGGATTTGACGATCCAGCAGATCAACCATGCGGATACCCACACGGGATACTTTGCTGACATAGGCAGGGCCGATTCCACGACCAGTGGTACCGATGGCATCCCCGCCACGCCGTTTTTCTTTAAGCTGATCAAGGAGCTTGTGGTAGGGAAGGATAACATGGGCTGTTTGACTTATGTGGAATCGTCCTTCGAGGCTGAAGCCCATTTCTTGAACGCCTTTAATTTCTTCCACTAAAGCGATAGGATCGATAACTACCCCATTTCCGATCACACAATTGGCATCTCCGTTAAAAATCCCGGATGGAATAAGGTGAAGAACTACTTTTTTATCGTCGAATTTAAGGGTGTGTCCGGCATTAGCACCGCCCTGGAAACGAACTACGTAGTCGGCTTTGCTGCTGAGAAGGTCAACAATCTTACCTTTACCCTCATCACCCCATTGTGCTCCAATAACAACTCTTGTACTCATAATCAGTTCAATAAAAAAGGGGTGCGGAACACCCCTCTGTATTCAGTTTTAATTTAGGATATCACTCTTCAAATGATTCAGCGGCTTCTTCAACAGACTTAAAGTGTTTGAACACCGTGATCAGTTTTGTGACAATCAACAGGCTTTCGATCTTATCGGTTGCATTAGCAATTCTAAGATCACCACCGGCTTTACGCATGGTGGTCAGAGCTCCAATCAACATGCCAAGCCCGGATGAATTCATGAATTTCACTTTGCCAAGATCAACCACAATGTTGGTTTTATCACTGTCGATGAGTTCATGCAATTTTTCATTCAGACTAACCGCATCAGGGCCACCCATAACGTTCCCTTTGAATTCGATAACAACGCTGTTGTAGCGTTCTGATGTATTAAAGCTCATAGATTTCCTGTTGTTTTATTTTTAAGATTTTTTTGTACGTGCTTCGAGTTCAACGACCAACGAGCTGGCTACAAATAGTGAACTGTATGTACCAAGTACAATACCGATTAAGAGGGCAAAAGAAAAGCCTTTCAACACCTCACCGCCGAAAATAAACAGCACAGCTACCACAAACAAGGTGGTAATAGAAGTTATGACAGTACGGCTTAGGGTATCATTCAGGCTTTTATTCACCATCGGCATGAAGTCCATTCCTTTGTGCACGTTGGAGTTCTCCCGGATACGGTCAAATACAACTACCGTATCGTTTAATGAATAACCCACGATGGTGAGGAAGGCTGCAATAATGGCCTGATCAACCTGAAGGCTGAATGGAACCAAATCGGCCATTATGGTGAATATACCCAATACAATAACCACATCGTGAATCAGTGCAGCTACAGCTCCGGCCGAGAACGTCCAGTTCCGGAAACGGATGAGGATGTAGATGAAGATGATTACGATAGCATAGATAACGGCCTGCAATGCTCCGGATTTCAAATCCTCGGCAAAACGCGGACCTACTACATCGGTTTTAATCACCGTGAATGGGTTATCGGGATAGAGCTCCGTCATCGAGGAGGTAATTATTTGTTGTACCTCACTGATGGGTTGCTCATTGTCGGTACGGATAAGGATTTCACTTTCAGAGCCGAACAATTTCAGTTCCGGCGTGGCCCCAAGGGGCTCGGAAAGATCAGATCTCATGTCAACTACGCTTACCGGACTCTCAAAATCCAGGACGAACTCCTTACCGCCTTTAAAGTCGATACCATACTGGAGTCCTTTTGTAAGAATTGCTCCAAGCGAAGCGAGGAATAGAATAGCCGAGAAAATATAGGCTGCCTTCCGTGCTCCGTTAAAGTCAAAATTAGGGGTTTCAAACCATCTCATAATATTATTCCTTTTGTCGTTTTAAATTTCTTTTTACTGATTAACCGAAGCTTACAGCAGATTTTTTGGCCTGTGTCAGGTAATCAACAACTACCCGTGTAATCACAATAGCACTAAACAATGATGCTACAATACCGGCCATCAGTGTAACCGCAAAACCTTTAATGGGGCCAACTCCAAAACTGAAGAGAATGATAGCCACAAAGAAGGTGGTTACGTTGGCATCTACAATGGCACTCATGGCGTTGGCATAACCTGCTTCAATAGATGCTTTGAGTGTTTTTCCGGTTCGCTGCTCTTCCCTGATCCGGTCAAATATCAGCACGTTGGCATCCACCGCCATACCAATTGTCAGTACAATACCGGCAATACCCGGCAGAGTAAGGGTAGCTTTGAATGCCGCCAGAATACCGAGGATGAAAATAATGTTGAGCAGCAGTGCGAGATCTGCAATTCCACCACCGGTGCGGTAATAGATAATCATGAAGATGGCTACAATACCTAATCCAAACAGGATGGAGTTTAAACCGGCCTGAATAGATTCAGCACCAAGAGTGGCACCAACGGTACGCTCTTCAAGAATTTCCAATGGAGCAGGCAGAGCACCTGAAAGCAGGATGTTCACCAAATCCTCGGCTTCTTCCACACCATCTAATCCTGTGATGGATGAACGACCGTTGGAAATTTTGGTATTTACATTCGGGTAAGAGAATACGAATCCATCCAGAACTATAGCTACCGGCTTTCCAATATTTGCACCTGTAATGCGGCCCCATTTACGGGCGCCTTCGCTGTTCATAGTCATAGAAACTTCGGGCACGTTGGTAGCAGGATCAAATTGTACACTTGCTGCCTCAATTACGTCTCCGGTCAGCTCTACTTGTGTTCGCACACCAATCAGTTGATAAAGTTCAGAACCGCCCTGGCCTTGAAGGGGGTTGGCACTCCACATCATGGTGGTGCTTCTCGGCATCATGCGCTGAATTTCTTCTGTAGTCAGAAGGTCCATCACCCGAGCTGTATCTTCAGGTGTTGCCAGGCCAACGAGGTACGGGCTTTGTGGAGGTATCAGTACTTCTTCTAAAGGGTTGAATTGACCAGAAGCAACTGAATCGGCTGTGTCAGAATTAGCAGTGTAGTTATCATAGTACTCATACACTGAGTTTACAAAAGCGCGGAATTCCTGAGCATCAGCCGCCAGCCGGAACTCAAGACGGGCTGTCCCTTTCAGAAGGCTTCTTACACGTTCTTTGTCTTCCACTCCGGGAAGCTCAACGACGATACGGTTATTACCCTGCTTCACGATAGAAGGCTCCGTTACGCCGTAACGGTCAACACGGGTTCGAATAATTTCGATGGCCCGGTCAAGAGCTGACTGTCGTTGGGTTTTGAGGAATGTCGCTATCTCATCGTTAGTAGAGCGACGGGTGATGTCCATGGCGTCATTGCGGTAGTACCGGCTGAGGCGGGCATCGGGATCACGTGATTCGAATTCAGCAACCATCTCGTCGATGAAGTCGGAATCGTTTTCGAGCGATCGTTCAGCAGCTACATCAATCACGTCATTCAGAAGCTGATCGGCATTCTCGCCGGCCAGTTCTCTTATCAATTGAGGCACACCCACTTCAAGAGTTACGTGCATACCACCCTGAAGGTCAAGTCCCAGGGAAAGGGTATTGGTACGAAGATCTTCCAGCTTTTGCTGTTCTTCTTCCTGGTACTGAGCTCGTTCAGAAGGACTGAGCTCTTCCATATAGTTCTGTTCTAACGACCATACTACTGTTGGGTAGAGGTAATAAATTGTAAGGGCCAGAAAAGCCACGATACAACCGATTTTAAATCCGTTTCCTTGCATAATTTCGTTATTTGTAAATTAGTAATTAGTTAATTGTGGCTCTAAGAGATAATAAAGGAGCCGATTTCTTAAAAAAAGGTGGGAGTTATTGTTATTCAAAAAACGAATAACAAGTAACCTAAAATGGCTAAGGCGCGCCGATAGCGGTGCCGCCGGAAAGGGGGGAGATATTAAAGTTATATTGGCTGACAGACTGCTGCTCAAATTTTTCCACAGCATGTGAAAAAGTAAATGCTTGCTGTTCTGTAACCATTTTGCCATAAAAGGCTAACCCATCAACAGGTAAAACGGAATGAGGTTGAGCCTGCTTAATAAAAACAGCTTTGCCCATTCCGGAAGATGAATTCTGAAAAGCGTTCCATTCCTTCAGCAGAACACGAAATACTTCACTTTCGTCTTTGGATTGTGCATCCAAAGAAAATTGAAAGTCGTCGGGATGAGCTTTAACCAAAGCGGATGCCTGACGAATCACAGATTCCAGTTCATCGGTGCCGGAGGAAAGTTTTTTAAGCTGGTCTACTACCGATGTATTATCACCGGACTTTAAATTAGATTTCAGCCACGAGGTAAACGCATCCTGTTCTGCATGGTCGCTTACCGGTTTCATGAAATAGAAAACCATACCGGCAAGCAGCAGGCCAACGCTAAGCGATCGGGTGATATGTGTTCTGAAAAAGTTCATTCAGACTCAAAATATAATCAACAAATACCCCATTGTGAAAGTAAAAGTTGAAAAGAAATGAAGCTATGCCGGTTGTTTGCTCAGTCGCACAAATTCCTGCTTCAAAAATTGACCGGTGTAGGATTTTTCTACTTCAGCAACATCTTCCGGAGTACCGGTCGCGATGATCTCACCACCTCCGGCTCCGCCTTCCGGGCCGAGGTCTATAATCCAGTCGGCTGCTTTGATGAGATCCAGGTTGTGCTCAATCACCATCACGGTATTCCCTTTTTCAACCAGCTGTTGTATTACGTTTACAAGCATGCGTACATCCTGGAAGTGAAGTCCGGTTGTAGGCTCATCCATCACATAGAGTGTATCACCGGTCCCAACCTTGGAGAGCTCCCTGGCCAGCTTAATGCGTTGAGCCTCACCCCCGGATAATGTGGTGGAAGATTGACCAAGAGTAAGATATCCGAGCCCAACATCTACTAAGGTTTCCAGTTTGCGGCTGATGGCAGGCTGTGCATCAAAAAACTCAGCGGCATCTTTGATAGGCATTTTCAATACATCCGAGATGTTTTTGCCTTTGTAATAAATTTCGAGCGTTTCCCGGTTGTAGCGTTTCCCATTACAGGTTTCACAGGTTACATACACATCAGGCAGGAAGTTCATTTCGATTTTACGGACACCATCCCCACCACATTCTTCGCATCGTCCACCTTTTACGTTAAAGGAGAATCGGCCCTGATCATAACCCCGGATTTTTGACTCCGGTAGCTCGGCAAACAATCGGCGAATGTAGTCAAATACTTTGGTGTAAGTTCCCGGATTGGAGCGTGGTGTTCGGCCAATCGGGCTTTGGTCAATGGAGATAATCTTATCCACATTGTCGATGCCTTCAATGCCGTCGTAAGTAAGTGGAACCGTTTTTGATTTGTAGAAATAATTAGAAAGAATTGGCACCAGTGTTTGGTTAATCAAAGAACTTTTGCCGCTTCCACTCACACCGGTTACGCAAATGAACTTGCCAAGAGGAACTTCCAGGTCCTGGTTTTTTAGGTTATGTCCCCGGGCATTGGTCACTTTAATGGATTTGTCGTTTCCATTACGACGGATTTCGGGCATTTCAATCACTTCCTCATCGTTCAGGAATTTTGCCGTGCTGGATTCCGGGTCGAGCTCATCCGGCTTGCCGGCCGTTACAATGTGCCCCCCATTAACGCCTGCACCGGGACCAAGATCCGCCACAAAGTCAGCATGCTCGATGGTTTCGCGGTCGTGTTCTACCACAATTACGCTGTTTCCAAGGTCGCGAAGGGTTTCTAAGGATTTTATCAGTTTGATATTATCGCGCTGGTGGAGACCGATGCTTGGCTCATCCAAAATATAGAGTACACCCACCAGTTGGGTTCCTATTTGAGTGGCCAGTCGTATTCGTTGAGCCTCACCCCCACTCAGCGTTTGCGCTTCTCTGTCAAGGCTAAGATAGTTCAGCCCAACATTTAGCAGGAAGTCGAGCCGGTCACGGATCTCCTTTAATACCTGATTTCCGATAATCTGCTGGCGTTCATTAAGGTTAATTCCATATAGCGTGTCGCGCAGCTCCTGAATATCCTTTTGCACAAGGTCATGAATAGTGTGCCCGTCAATTTTATAAGAGAGGGCTTCTTTGTTGAGCCGGCCACCATCACATTCAGGGCAGGTAACCTTGTCCATAAAGGCTTTGGCTTTATCCCGCTGTTTATTGGATTTACTATTGTGATACTGATCAATAATGGTATTCCGTAAGCCTTCAAACTTGTGCTTGTACGTCACCGAGTTGTCTTTAAAATCGTAGCTGACAGAGAACTTCTTATCTCCGCTGCCATTCATCAGGACATCTATCAGCTCTTCAGGATAATCCTTTATGGGTGTTTCAAAATCCAGGTCAAAAGAATCCAGGATAGCTTTTAGCTGCTTGAACACGAAAATATCGCGGGGTGCACCCAGAAAACGAATTCCGCCATCAGCAATACTTTGGTCTTTATTGGGAACGAGCAAATCCCAGCTTACATCATAAGTATATCCAAGTCCTTCACACTCTTTACAATTTCCATAGGGAGAGTTGAAGGAAAACAGGGTTCGGAGCAGGATCTTCATAAGCGAGTCCGCTTTCGGGATCGAACAGTTTCTGGGAGAACAGTCGGTCTGTAGTTTCTTCTCCGTCTTTGATGGCAAGGATCACATTTCCATCGGCCATTTCCAAAGCCAGCCGAATGCTGTCGGCTATGCGTTTCTCGCTTTTTTCTGAGATCACGAACCGGTCAACCACAATCTCAATATTGTGGGTTTTATAGCGATCAAGTTTCATATCGTCTTCCAGATCTTTAAACTCGCCGTCAATTCTGGCCTGCACAAACCCCTGCTTTATGGTTTGTTCAAATAACTCCCGATAGTGCCCTTTTCTACCACGTACCACCGGAGCCAGGCAATAGGCTTTGGTTCCTTCAGTCATATCCATAACGGCCTGCACCACCTGGTCGGCCGACTGTTTTTTCATCTCATTCCCGGTTTTGTAGGAGTAGGGAATACCAACGCGGGCGTAGAGCAGGCGGAGGAAGTCATAAATTTCAGTGACCGTACCTACGGTAGAGCGCGGATTTCGATTGGTGGTTTTTTGATCGATAGATATAACAGGAGAGAGGCCGTCAATAAAATCTACGGCAGGGCGTTCCATCATCCCCAAAAACTGGCGTGCATAAGCGGAAAGAGATTCCAGAAACCGTCGCTGCCCTTCAGCATAAATAGTATCAAAAGCCAGCGATGATTTCCCCGAACCCGAAAGCCCGGTAATCACGACCAATTGGTCGCGGGGAATGTCTATGTCAATATTTTTGAGGTTGTGTTCGCGGGCGCCGCGTACTACAATATTATGTTGCAAAGTCTCTCGTGTTTTTAGATTTCAGAACTTTGAAAAATACAAAACAGAGGCCGGAATTCCTTCATTCCTTTTTTAAAAACATTTGAATGAAATGTTGAAGCAAAGCCAGATATAGAATTTGGGGAGTGAATTTTGCTAATTACCGTGAAATAGAAAAAGTGCATATGAAAGAAACAAAAACTACTACCCACCAATCTCACTCCTGAAAAAGCATCCGAACTGTTAGAAAAGACGGAACAGGAATTCATCAGGTTATTTGAACACGGTAGCCTTGAAGTAGAGTACTATAAACCCGATAAAGTTGACAAGCAAAAACCCCACGATCGGGACGAAATTTATGTTGTGATATCCGGTTCCGGAATTTTTGTAAATGGGGATCAGAGACATGCTTTTGAAACCGGTCAGGTTTTATTTGTACCGGCCGGTGTCGTTCACCGGTTTGAAGATTTCACCAAAGACTTTGCCACATGGGTGTTTTTCTATGGTCCTGAAGGAGGAGAAAAAGGATAACTTATTCTTCTTTTTCTTCTCCGGAAGTTCGAATCAGGCTGTTGTACTCCCTGATAAATAAACGGTTCGGAAAAATCCCTTCATCATCTTCAGATAATTCGGGTTTTATTCTTTTTACAAAATACATCTGAAGGTTGCCGATGTACTTGGTTTCAATTTCACCTCTTGATTCACACTCAAAGAAATCCTTAACCCGCTCGTAAGTTGACTCGGAGATATTAATGGCATTTCCCATAGAGTGTTCTTCCAGCCTGGCTGCAATGTTTACCGTTTCTCCCCAAATGTCGTAGGCAAAGCGGGTTTTCCCAATTACTCCAACTACTACCTTTCCGGTATGTATGCCCATTCGAACGGGTAGGTATGGAGTACCTGAGTTATTCTTTTCTCCAAAAGTTTGAACAAAATCCCTGATTTTAAGAGCTGTAAGAATAGTGTCAATAGGGTGTGAGTGGTTACGCTCTGGGATTCCCCCTGCAGCCATATAGCTGTCGCCGATGGTTTTAATCTTAATAAGATTATGCTGACGGGTGAATTCGTCAAACCGGTCGAAATAGAATGAGAGGCTTTCGATGAGTTTCTCCGGGCTTAGTTCAGGAACTACTTTCGTGAACCCTTCAAAATCTGTGAACATGATAGTGGTATCGTGGTAGCGCTCGGGAGTTACGGTTCCATATGCCAGCAGGTTTTCCGCAATTTTTTCCGGGAAAATATTATGAATCAGTTCTTCATGCTCGTTTTTGGTAAGCTCGAGTTCTTTGTTAGCGGCATTTAATCCACTTTGCATTTTGCTCAGCTGATTATTCTGAGCAAGCGTATTCTTATAAGTGGAGATCAACAGATTAACCAGGTAGGAATAATCCGCTTTGATTTCATATTCTTTGCCTTCAATTTCCACCTTCACGGTATCGTCTTCCTGAACCGGAGGGGGTGGGTTCAGCATCAATTCATCGATCTTGCTGTACAGGGTTTCATCATCAAATGGCTTGGTGAGGTAATTATCGGCACCTGCTTCAATTCCTTTCATGATGTGTTCGGTGGTAACCATTGAAGTAACCAAAATGACCGGAATCTTATTGAGGCGTGTATCTTTCTTTATATGCTCACAAAGTTCAAACCCGTTCATAATAGGCATGTCCACATCACTGAGGATGAGGTCAGGGTATTCCGTTCGTGTTAATTCCAGAGCGTCTTCACCATTCTGAGCGGTTAAAACCTCGTACCCCTTTTGAATTAATTTATGCCTTGTAAGTGTTACCAATGCCGGGTGGTCATCAACCACCAGAATCCGCGGTTTTGTTTCTAACATGATCTGACTTTAAAAATTCTCCGGTAATATATTCGATTAGGTAAAACAATGTGCATGAGAATTTTTTAAGCATTAACCCCAAAAAACCGATAGTTTACCTGTTCATTCATCAATAATTGTACCTATGCAAGAAGTAGCACATAAGAATTGGTCACCAACATCGTGGAAAGAGAAACCGGTAAAGCAGCTTCCGGAGTATCCTGATCAGGGCCGATTGGATCAAAGTTTCGAAACCCTGAAATCTCTGCCCCCGCTTGTCACTTCCTGGGAGATTGAAGCATTGAAAGATAAACTGGCCAATGTTGCAGCCGGAAAAGCATTTTTGTTACAGGGGGGAGACTGCGCTGAAAGTTTTGATGCTACCAAAGCCCCCAAGATCGTGAATATGGTGAAAGTGCTGCTTCAAACCAGCTTTATATTGATCCATGAGATGGGGGTACCGGTATTAAGAGTTGGCCGTATTGCCGGACAGTATGCCAAGCCTCGCTCCAATGATTTTGAAACGGTGAATGGGGAAGAAATTCACAATTATCGCGGAGACCTTATTAATGGATATGAGTCTGAATCCGGCATTCGTATGCCTGATCCACAGCGATTGCTGGAAGGATATCACAAAGCCGGTCTGACCCTGAATTTCCTCCGGGCTCTGGCTGACGAAGGTTTTGCTGATCTCCATCACCCCGAGCAATGGGAACTCGATTTTATGCAGAACAATGAGTACTACGCTGAGTACGAAGATATGGTGAACTCTATCACCAAGGCGGTACGCTTTGTGGAATCAATTGCCCCGGATACGTTTTCAACCCTGCAAAAAGTAGATTTCTATACTTCACACGAAGCATTGAACCTGTATTACGATTCAGCCCAAACACGACCTGTTCCCCGTAAGAAAGGATACTTTAACCTGAGTGCACATATGGTGTGGCTGGGCAACCGAACCCGTGATTTGGATGGGGCTCATGTTGAGTATTTCAAAGGAATCAATAATCCTGTGGGTATTAAAGTGGGCCCGCCGTACGAAATTGATGAGACGATGAGGTTAATCGAAACCCTGAATCCAAATCATGAGGCAGGTAAAATTGTGCTCATTACCCGTTTCGGAAAAGACATTGTTGAGAAAGAACTTCCCAAACTGATACAAGCCGTTCGTCGGGAAGGCTTCCCGGTTGTTTGGAGTTCGGATCCTATGCACGGAAATACATTCAGCACTGATGGCGGCATTAAGACCCGAAACTTCGACGATATATTAAGTGAGGTTCAGTCATCTTTTGCGATTCACCGGTCGGAGGGGAGTTACCTTGGCGGAGTGCACCTGGAGCTTACCGGTGATAACGTGACCGAATGTGTTGGAGGAGCCAAAGGATTAGGTGAAAAGGAATTGCAGCGTAATTATGAGACTTTCTGTGATCCGCGCCTCAATTATGAACAGAGCCTTGAAATGGCCTTCCTCGTAGCCCGTGAGTGGAAAAAGAGTTATTCTTAGAGGTGTTAGGGGCAAGGTTTTAGGTGTTAGGTTTTAGTTAGTCACTCAGCGAAAGCGAAGAATCTTTCTTTTCTTAATTACCAAGTATTAAGGGCAAAGATCTTTCGCTTCCGCTCAAGATGACCCTAAAACCTAACACCTAATCCCTCCCACACCTCTGTCATTTTTGTCTGAAATCTGTCATTCATGAAACGGCTTCACTGCCAACCTTTCCTTTCCGCTGATGTTGTCTGAAATTTCATCAGTATTCGTTTGCCCGTCTGTCAGTATATCTCTTTGCTGATTCTGTTGGCATATACCTTGCACCAGTAAAAGTGAATTAACAAAAAACTAAAACTTAAATGCGAGGTTAATTATGGCACTTATTAATTATACCCGACCCAATGTTGATCTTCATTCAAAAAGATTCAGTGACATTTTAGATGAGTTTTTCAATGAATCGTTGAACTATCGAAATGATTCGTTCATGCCTTCAGTAGATATTTCTGAAACAGAAAGTCAATTTGACGTTTCGGTATCACTTCCAGGTATGAATAAGGAAGATATAAACGTTGATCTTAATAACGGCCACCTTACAATTAGCGGTGAGCGTAAACTCGAGAATGAAGAGAACGGTAAAAACTATCACAGGGTAGAATCAAGTTATGGCTCGTTCAGCCGTTCTTTCCAACTGCCCGACAGCATTGATGAAGAAAGCATTACCGCTAAATATGAGAATGGTATTCTGAATATTACCATTGCCAAAAGCGAAGAAAAAGTTAAGAAGCAGATCAAGATTTCATAAATCTGATCCATTAGGTTAAGGGAGCCGAAGTCCCTTGAATGGGGCTTCGGTTTCTTATTTATCTCTGCTGAATTGTAAAGGTTTGTGGAAGTACACAATTTTAAAAACGTGCTGCGTTGTTAATACCGCAATCCATTAATAACAATTAAATCAGAAATACATATGAGTACCACAGTTAAGAATATATTTGGGGTGGCTGCAGCAGTTGTTGTACTGTTAGGCTTCAATCTTGCCATCGATAATGAATCGGTAACGCTATCGGACTCTGCGGCTATTGATAAGGTAGAGTCGGCCGAAAATAAGCCGGTTGCTTCACTCAAAGATTTTAATGACGCCATTGTTGATATCGCGGAAAACACAAACCCCTCTGTTGTAACCATTACCACCAAACGAGTGGAAGAAGTCAGGGTTATCAATCCTTTCTCCCAGTTTTTTGGAAATCCCCGGGGTGATGGAGAAACCCGGGAGCGTGTGCAGCGTGGGTTAGGATCAGGAGTGATTGTGTCGGAAGAAGGATACATACTCACAAACAATCACGTAATTGAACAAGCAGATGAAATTCAGGTACGATTGTTTGATGGAAACCAGGTAGATGCCGAATTGATTGGTACAGACCCTCAGACCGATATCGCTGTTCTGAGAATAGATGTAGATAACCCGCCTGCCGTTCAAATTGGAAATAGTGATGAATTGAAAGTGGGTTCATTTGTGCTGGCGATTGGAAGCCCACTTAGCGAGAATTTAGCTCACACGGTGTCTTTTGGAATTGTGTCAGCCAAAGGCCGGAACATTGGGTTGATCCAAAACAGGCAGGAGCAATGGGTTGGTTATGAAGATTTTATTCAGACTGATGCTGCCATTAATCCGGGTAACTCAGGCGGTGCCCTCATTGATATTAGCGGTGAATTAGTAGGAATTAATTCAGCAATTGCATCCCGGTCCGGTGGAAATGATGGAATTGGATTCACTATTCCTATCAACCTTGCTAAACGAATTATGAACGACCTGATAGATGACGGTGAAGTTTCCAGGGGATATCTGGGAATGTACATGGCCGGAGAAGTAGATCAGACCATGGCACGTGGATTGGGACTCGGGGACATCCGTGGAATTATGGTAGGTCGTGTTGAAGAAGATGGCCCTGCGGATAAAGCCGGTTTGCAGGAAAAAGACATCATCGTATCATTGAACGGAGAAAAGGTAAAAGACTGGGCTAGTTTCCGAACACGAATTGCTGCGTTCAAACCCGGTGATGAAATTGCCTTGGGTATTATCCGTAACGAAGCTAATATGACACTTGAAGTTACGCTGGGTATTCGTCCTCAGGAACAAACAGCTTCTGTTACCCCTCAAAATAAAGAAGAGATGGATGAGCGACTTGGATTTACGGTACGGGAGCTTACATCGGAAATTCGAAGTCAGCTCAATATTGAAAACGAAACCAAAGGAGTTGTTGTTCTGGAAGTGAGAGAAGGAAGTAATGCCTATGAAAGAGGACTCAGATCTCAGGATATTATTACCGAAGTAGGAAGAACTTCTATTGATTCAGCATCAGATTTTTACGAACAGCTTGAAGAAATAGAAAGCGATGTTGTTTTGTTGACTGTAAAAAGGAATGATCTGGAACAATACATCGCTTTTGAGATATAAAGAAAATCGAAGCATGGATTTTTGTACCCCGAAAACCCAAATCTTGATCCCTGATACGGATCAGGGTTTTTTCCCGATTCTGGAACTAAACCAGAGTCAGTTGTTGTTATCCATTTACTAAAAATTACACGGATACTTTATAAACATTTTGTATCTTAAGGCATAAGATTTTAGTAAAGAATTTGTACCCCGAAAAACCCAAACCCTGAACTCTGATACAGTTCAGGGTTTTTTATTTTAAGCAATTTCAGGGGGATAGCACCTACTTCAATAGAATATGAGCTTCCATTAAGTACAGGTTAATTTGGAATAATTCTGCGCACAGGATTCTTCTATTAAATTAGATTCTAATTTTTCACTCCTACTTATCACACTCTTAGCGCATCTCCCCGGAATAAACAGGTTCATCTTAAACTGAATCCAAGTCACCACTTTACAACTTTATGTGTTCTGCAATTCTGTCAATAAAACAGGGTAGGCACGGTTTTGGTTTTCACACGGATAGAAAAGGGAAAACAAGGAGATTAAAAAATGAACCTGAACAAATTTACACTAAAAGCGCAGGAGGCTGTTCAAAAAGCAATTGAACTGGCCCAAAGCGGAAATAACCAAGCCGTAGAGCCGGCCCATATTTTAAAAGCATATCTGAGAGATCAGGAGAGTATTGTAAATACGTTATTGAACAAACTGGGGGCAACTCCTGCAGCTATTGAAAAAGTTGTGGATTCTACTCTTGAGAGGCTTCCAAAAGTGCAGGGAGCTTCTGTTTCCGGGCAGTATCTATCCAATACCAGTAAAGAACTATTTGATGTAGCGCAAAAAGAAGGGAATAAACTTGGTGATGAATACATCAGTTCTGAGCACATCCTGATTGGAATGACCGCTATAAAAGGAGAGATCGCAAACCTTCTCAAAGATCAAAGCGTGACCAAAGAAAATATACTGAAAGTACTGAAGGATGTGCGAGGCAATCAAACAGTGGACGACCCTAATGCCGAAAGCCGCTATGGAGCTTTAAAAAAATATGCGCGGGATCTGAATGAGCTGGCCGAAAAGAATAAGCTGGACCCGGTGATTGGACGTGACCAGGAAATCCGGCGTGTGATGCAAATTCTTACCCGCAGAACAAAGAATAACCCCGTTTTAATTGGTGAACCCGGTGTAGGTAAAACTGCTATTGCCGAGGGAATGGCTTTGAGAATAGTCCGCGGTGATGTCCCTGAAGGACTCAAAACCAAGCGAATTGTAGCCCTCGATATGGGCTCGCTGGTAGCCGGTACCAAATTCCGTGGCGAGTTTGAAGAACGGCTCAAAGCGGTAGTTAAAAATGTATCTGATTCTGACGGGGAGATCATTCTATTTATTGATGAGATCCATACTTTGGTTGGAGCCGGTGCTACAGAGGGAGCCATGGATGCCGCCAATATTCTGAAACCGGCGCTGGCCCGGGGAGAGCTCCATGCCATCGGAGCCACTACACTTGATGAGTACCGAAAATATATTGAGAAAGACAAAGCGCTTGAACGCCGACTGCAAACTGTGTTGGTGGGTGAACCCTCTGTAGAGGACACCGTTTCGATTCTCCGCGGATTGCAGGAACGATATGAAGTACATCACGGTGTTCGGATAACCGACTCTGCGGTGATAGCTGCCGCAGAGCTTTCACACCGCTACATCGGTGACAGGTTCCTTCCCGATAAAGCCATTGATTTGATTGATGAAGCGGCATCCCGGTTGCGACTTCAGATCGACTCTCTCCCGGAAGAACTGGATGCACTGGAACGACAAATTCGACAGCTGGAAATTGAACGGGAGGCTTTAAAACGTGAAAAAGATCAGTCCAAGATTAAAGGAATTGAAAAAGAGCTGGCTGATTTGGAAGAAGATCGAAAATCGATGCGGGTGCAATGGGAGCAAGAGCGCGAACTTATACAAAAGGTACGGGAGCTGAAGCAAGCCATCGAAACTGCCCGAAATGAAGCGGATAAAGCTGAGCGACAAGGCAATTACGAAAAGGTAGCCGAATTGCGTTACGGTACCATTAACCAGCTTGAAAATGACCTGCAGGAATCCCAACAGAAACTGGATGACATGCAGGAGAATCAGTCATTGCTGAAAGAGGAAGTGGATGCAGAAGACATTGCGGACATTGTGGCTCGCTGGACCGGTATCCCGGTTCGGAAAATGCTCCAAAGTGAGCGCAAAAAATTACTGCTTCTCGAAGAAGAACTGCATAAACGTGTGATTGGGCAGGATAAGGCGATTGAAGCTGTCTCAAATGCTGTACGCCGTTCCCGGGCCGGATTGCAGGATGAACAGAAGCCCATCGGCTCGTTCTTTTTTCTGGGATCAACCGGAGTGGGTAAAACAGAGCTCGCCCGTTCGCTGGCAGATTTCCTCTTCAATGACGAAAATGCCATGATCCGAATTGATATGAGCGAGTACATGGAGAAGCACAGTGTAAGCCGTTTGGTGGGAGCGCCTCCGGGATATGTCGGATATGATGAAGGCGGTCAGCTTACCGAAGCTGCAAGGCGCCATCCGTATTCGGTGATTCTTTTGGACGAAATTGAAAAAGCACACCCGGATGTATTCAACATCCTGTTACAGGTGCTGGATGAAGGCCGCCTGACAGACAATAAAGGCGTTACGGTGGATTTCAAAAATACCATCATCATCATGACCTCGAATATAGGTTCACACCTGATTTCCAATGAGATCGAAAAAACCGGGGGTGATATGAGTGATGAGAAATACGAAGAGCTTCAAAACAAACTGATTGAGCAACTGAAGCAAACTATCCGTCCGGAGTTCTTGAATCGTGTTGATGATACCATTGTGTTTCATCCGCTGGGTCAGGAGCATATTCGCGCCATTGCGGATATTCAGCTTCGAAGAGTTCATGAAATGCTCGCCAAGAGCGAAGTCACTCTGGATGTTTCTGATAACGTCAAAGACTGGCTGGCTGCCCGCGGGTACGATCCGGTGTATGGCGCACGTCCGTTGAAGCGGGTGATTCAGCAGAATATAACCAATAAGCTGGCTACGAAGTTAATAAGCCGTGAAGAAGAAGGGCCGGTTTCATTACGAAGCCACCATCAATAAAACAAAAGACGGAATTGACTTTGCTGAAGTTTTGGATGATGTAGAAGCCTGGGCGGAAGAGGATTAGTAATTCAAAATTTAAAGTGTAGAATTAAAAATTGGGTGGATATATAAAGCCCAACCCAATTTTTAATTTTTGAATTCTCAATTTCAGCTTAGCTGGACAGGTTCGTTTCACCCTTAATTTTATCGTACTCTTCATCATTTGGTTCCCACAGTTCGATTTTATAGCCGTTGGGATCCATTATCCAGCCAAACTTCCCGTATTCAAAGACTTCCATTTCACCGACAATTTCCACTCCTTCTTCCTCAAGTACCTTCAGCAACTCTTCCAGGTTCTCTACCCTGTAGTTGACCATCGTATCTTTCTTGCTGGGATCGGTGTATTCTGTGTTTTCATCAAACATGCTCCAGGCGGTGTAGCCTTTTTTATCCGGGTTTTCGGCATGTCGCCACTCGAAGGTACCTCCATACTTTCCGCTTTCAATTCCCAAATGATCCCGGTACCAATCCCTTGTTGCTTTGGGATCTTTCGCTTTCAAAAATACGCCGCCAATTCCGGTTACTCGCTTTTTCATAATGTTTGTTTTTAGTTGTTAGCTATAAGACGTCTGCTTTCAGTTTTTTGTCTCTTTAAAAACTGAAAGCTGATCGCAGATGGCTGAAAGCCTTTTCAATTAATCGTTATGCTGATCGAACAAAATCTGGTTGCCGTCCGGGTCTTCAATACAAAAGTGGCAAGGACCTTTTTTCTCATGTATAGAATCTGATTCCATCAGAAATGTTACATCTTTATTTTTTAAGTCTTTATAGACACTTCGTGCATCCGTCGGATTAAAAGTGATGATGTTTTCCTCAAACATATCCTGAAACAAGCCGATCAGGGAATGTCCTTTTTTCATGATAATCCAGTTGTTCTCTATGGGGCCGGTGCCTTCAACCGGTTCAAACCCCAGTTTTTCATAAAATGTTTTGGATGCGTGTATGTCTTTAACAGCCAGTGAAAGAGAGTGGTTGTTCGGGTTCATAATTATGTGATTTAGTTAACCTTTAATGTTCTTTTCGTAAAGCTCGATCCACTCTTGAGGGGTCATCTTTCCGGCCAGTTCCCCGATCAATTCATAAGGGATGTGGTCGGGATTTCGGAACCGGATACAGCTTTTGCCCATATCCAACTTGGTCTTTACGTATTTGGGATATTCGTTGGCGAACCATTCCATCAACTCATCATTTGCATAAACTCCGGAGTGATATACTGCAATGTGATTCTTTTGGGAAGCAATGTTAATAAATGGTAGTGGTAACTCGGGCGTTACGTGATATCCATCGGGATAGAGAGAATGCGGAACCACATACCCTATCATGTTGTAAATCATCACCTCTTTAAAACCCTCTGGCAGATTTTCTTTTATGACTGCCCGCAATTTTTTGATGGGCTCCTTTCGGTCTTCGGGTACTTTTTGGATGTATTCTTCGGGATTGTGGGCTTCAATTTTCATAAATAAAAATGGTTTGGATGTTAAGTGGCGGACGCTTCCGGGTTGATATTTTCCTCAGATGGCATAAAGGTGCTTTTTCTTAATAATGCAGCACTAATCACCGAAATGATAAGACCGACAGGTAAAATTTCTGTTAGTGTGATGAACATTCGTGAGATGGGGTTTTCATACATTTCGGTATAATATTGCATCTGTTCTTCCATTTCAGAAATCTCTGATGGGGAAGCTCCTTCGGCTTTCATGCTTTCAATTACCGAGGTTGAATAGGTTTCCATGAAATTCAAATCGGTTGCTGCAAGATACACTTCCCAGGTTCCAACATAGATAGCACCTGCAACCAAAGAGATGTAAAGTCCGATCAAAAAAGCTTTCCCGAACTTGATGACGCCCCCAAGGTATTGATCCCGGTATTGCTTCACGCCTACAAATATCAGGGAAAGGGCAATGATCATAACCAGGTAGCCAATCCACTGGGTGTTAGAGTGCATCATCTCTTCGCCACCCAGGTTGGTGAGCAGGATGCCCGTCATGATGTTGATGAACCCGGCAATAATTCCAAAAGTAAATACGATTTGTTTCATGTGCTCCTTACGGTTACTTGTTAAGCTCCCACAAGTAAGGAAATCTGCCAGAGGAATGCATCACCCGAAAGTATGATTTTGCCAAAATCGTGCTTAAAGGTGGTTAGAAAAGAGAATTTTTAAGGGATGAGCTTTAACGACCGGGCTTTTTTAACAGCCATGCTTCGTCGGCTGACTTCCAGTTTTTGATATACACTGGAAAGATGTGTTTTCACGGTATTGATAGAAATAAAAAGCTTGTTGGCTATTTCCTGATTGGAGTGACCTTTCCCGAGGTGTTCGAGAACATCCAGCTCGCGATCGCTAATCCCCAGCGATTTCCGGGCCTTTTCGTTTCGTTTGAAGGGAGTATTTTCAGAATCTTGTGACGATCTCGCTGTGAGTTTTTTACCCAGCCAGATACCCAAAACAGTAAAAAGTATTGCAACAGCAACGATATAAACCGGGGTTGATATGATTTGTATCGTGTAGAAGTGCTCGATTAATTCTACGACCAACACACCGATAGCTAGTATAGCCCCATAAATAAATACTGTTTTCTTCATCCTACAACCTGATCCGTTATAGCAGTTCTTCGGGGTTCAAACCTTTAAGGTCGTCTGCCACAAACTTCCGTCCTTTGCGCACAAGCTCTCCGTCCAGGTACACATCGGCGCCGATACAAACGAGATCCCAGTGGATGTTACTGGAGTTACCGTTAGGGGCCACTTCGTAATCTTTTCCGAGAGTAAGGTGGTTAGACCCGTAAATTTTTTCATCAAACAGGATGTCGTACATCGGGCTTTCGATGACCGGGTTCAAACCAAAGCTGAATTCCCCAAATCGCCGGGCTCCCTCATCGGTATCCAGGATGTCTTTAAGGGCTTCGTTGTTGGAAGAATCAAAGCCTGTAACCACACCATCTTTCACTTCCAGTTTTACGAATTCGAAAGGTTTGCCCTGATAGACGGATGGAGCATAGGAAATCACGCCATTCACTGAATCCAGAACGGGCGAAGTAAAGAGCTCTCCATCAGGAATATTCCGCTTACCAAAGCAGGGCACCCAGTTCTGTTCTTTTACAGAGAATTTGATGTCGGTGCCTTCTCCTTTCAGGTGAATTTCATCGGTAGCTCGCAGTCGTTTTTCCAGCGGTTTCATCGCCTCTTCCAGCTGCGCGTAGTCAACCAGGCAGGCATCGTAATAAAAATCAGCGAAGGCCCGGGTAGGCATTTTAGCGTTCATAGCGAAGGCCGCTGATGGATAGCGCATAATGCACCAGTTGGTATTGTTGACGCGTTCATCAAAGTGAACCGGCTTCAGGAAATGCTCGGAATAGGCCTTGTTTGCTTCTTTACTGGCTTGCGAATTTTCATAGATGTTTTGCGAAGCACGGATTCCGATAAAAGCATCCATTTGTTTCATCAGTGGAAGCTGATCTACAGAAGCCTGATTCTTCCAAAATTCTTCATCTCCGTTTTCAATTAAAATGCGTTGCGTATCGGCATCCTCGATCTTAATAAACGGATGTGCTCCTTTTTGGCGAATTTGTTCAACCAATGCCCGGAGCAGGTCGATACCATTTAAGCCGATAAGCTGAACCATCACATTGTGCCCTTTCTGAACTTCGGTACTGTGTTCAAGAATCAGGGTTGCTAGTTTCTGATCATTTTCTGAGATCATATTGCAGAATTGAATTTGGAATGATGAATATTCGAATTTCAAGCAAAGTTAAGAGAAATCGGAGACAGTTGAGAGTTAAGAAGTTATAAGAATGGGGTGGGGGATGAGTGAAGAGTGAGAGTTGATAAAGTGATGAGTAGTGAGTAAGTATGTATGTATAATGTTGATTGAAATTAAGTAATTGAATGAGTGTGATACGTTCTCGTGCCTTAAAATCACTCTATCATCCTATCACCCTATCACCCTATCACTTTATCACCTCTCACTCCTCACTCCTCACTAACATTCAGGACGGTATCGCAGAGGGAAATTTCGTCGGGATCGTTGGAGGCGAGGAAGACCAGGGTGCCGGCCTCAGCCGCTTCTTTGACTATTTCAGAAACCAGCGTATGACCTTTTTCGTCAAGATTAGAGCCGGGTTCATCCAGCATTAAAATCTGAGGCTCACGAACAAGAGAGGCGGCCAGTTTAGCCCGTTGCTGCTGACCGGTTGAAAGGCTTCCATAGAGTTGATCACATAAATGAGGAATCTGGACCTTCTCAAGTAAGGCTGAAAGTTGACCTCCTTGTGCAGTTCTGCCTCCGGCTTCCACTAAAAAGCGCAGGTTTTCTTCAACCGAAAGCTCTGAGTACAAATTAATATAGGGAGCTGCATAACCCATGTGAGCTTTTACCTGCTTTTGATCCATCACTTCATCATTCTGCTTCCAAATAATGGTTCCTGAGTTAGGGCGTAGAAGATATGACAGGCATTTTACCAATGTTGATTTACCACTGCCATTGGCGCCAGCGATACCCAGAACTCCTCCTTTGTGCTCAAAACTGAGGTCAGAGAAAATGGTGTGCCGGTTAAATTTTTTGGTAAGTTTATCTACCTGAAGTGAAATCATGCCCCAAAGGTAGCAAGTTTGAGATTAATAAGAATATGCTTTCGGTTCTTAAAATTTGAAAACTATAACAGAATATCTAAATCCTTAATTGTATTGCGAGCCGGCAGGCTTTATTTTCAGTGAAATACTAAAACGACTTATGCATCAGGCAGTAGAAGAAATCATCGATCGGCTTATCGGAGTTGTTAAATCCGACAAGCCCTATTATACCCTGAAAGATTGTCTTTCAGCGGGGTTTCCTTCCTTTATTGTTGAACGAATTCGTATTGAGATCAACGAAAAGTTGAAGATGGAATTCATACTGGAGGATACCGAATGGGCGAACACTGATCAGCAGCTGGTAAAAGATGCCTGGAAAGAATTTCAGCAAGCATTATTTGCGAATTCACGCATTCCCAAAGATAAGTTCTATGTGGTTACCAGCCGGGTAATGACCGAGATTGTAAAGGTATATCTGGAGCCCCGTCAGCATATGGCTGAATATATTTATAAAGGAGAAGAGGAACTTGATTATAAGGAACTGGTACACCGAACCGATAAGCTGACTATCTATAAGCACTTTGGTAAAGCTATCCCGCTTTATATGAAAAAACGAAAGCTGGAAACATTGGAGAAGAAGCGTTGTAAGCTGCTTATCCACAATCTGGATGCAAATTTGGTAGCTTCCTACACGGCCAAAGAATGGGCTCAGGTACTCGAGCTATTGTTTACCCTGTTTGGCGGGAAAATCGATTCAAAGCTGATCCAATTGTTTTTTGAGGACAAAGGGCTGTATTTAACGGCCAAAGCATTTAATGAGCTTGATGAGCAGATTACCAAAGAGCGTTTTGTAGAAATACTTTCCTATCCTGACTTATTGGATGTGAAACTGCAGGAGAAATTCAGAGATCAGTTCCGGGAAGAGTTGATCGCCCAGAAAAATCGCTTTGATGATCCTGACGAAGAGGAGATGGAAGAAATTGATGAGAAGGAACAACGTCTGCTTGATAGCTTCTTCGGGGATTATAGCGGAGAGGGGCCTCAAATGACAGACGAAGAGTCTTTTAATGCGTTGTTTAAATCGGAACAGGAAGATAAATCCATCTTTGAAGAGTTTGAAGAGGTTCCGGATGCTGAAAAGATATCAGAATCTTTAAAAAGCGGAGACCAAACCGATGAAATAAAAAAATTCCGCGAAAATCTGGTAACAGTACTCGATCAGGCAGCTCACTCATTTAAAAACCTGACCGAAGAAGAACAGGAAGAGGAAAAAAAGAAATCAAAAAAGAAGAAAAAGAAAGCCTCCAAAAAAGAAGCGGAACCCGATGAGCCGGCCCCTGAAGAAGATGATGAAGTGCTGAGTGAGTTAGTAGCGGAAGACGATATCGAAGATTCCATTATTGATGATGAGGCAGAAGACAATGATGAGCAGCCGATGTGGCAGCAGTTTATACGACCAGATCAAATGGATATGTTGATGGGCAGTAAGGGTTCGGATGGCGATGATATGCTCATTGATGAAGACACTCTGGTTGATGATCTTGTGGACGAGGAAGGTGAAGAAGATGACACAATACCGACCCTGAAGGATTTTTTGATTAATAATGAGGGCTTTTTTGTAGAAGAAATTTTCAAAGGTTCAGATAAGAAGTACAGGAAGGCTCTAGGAAAAATTGAGGAACTCGGCAGTTGGGATGACGCTACTGCATTCATAGAAAAGAAAGTATTTACTTCCAACACAGTTGACATGACATCTGAAGTAGCCATCGATTTTACCGATCGGCTGCAAACTTATTTTGACGAATATAAATCTTAATCAATACGTTAATTATGGCATCCAATCCAAAAGTAGAACGACTACAAAAACTGCGGGAAGAAGCACTTAAAGGCGGAGGTGAAGCCCGAATCGAGAAGCAACACGATAAAGGCAAACTAACTGCTCGCGAGCGAATTGATCTGTTGGTTGATAAAGGTTCGTTCGAGGAGATTGACAAGTTTGTGACTCACCGAAGTTCAGCTTTCGGGTTGGATAAGAAAAAGATTTTAGGTGATGGAGTTGTAACCGGCCATGCTAAAATACACGGGCGTCCGGTTTATATCTTCAGTCAGGATTTCACCGTTTTTGGTGGTTCACTGTCCGAAACCCATGCGGAGAAAATCTGCAAGATTATGGACCTTGCCATGAAGAACGGCGTGCCTATCATAGGACTTAATGACTCCGGTGGAGCCCGCATCCAGGAAGGGGTATCCTCGCTGGGCGGTTATGCGGAGGTATTCTGGAGAAACAGCATGGCTTCTGGCGTTGTTCCTCAAATATCAGCAGTGATGGGACCTTGTGCCGGTGGTGCTGTGTACAGTCCGGCGCTTACCGACTTCATTTTTATGGTTGAAAACTCCAGCTACATGTTTGTTACCGGGCCCAATGTGGTGAAAACGGTAACGCACGAAGAGGTTACTTCAGAAGAATTGGGAGGCGCTTCAACGCACAGCACTAAATCGGGAGTTTCCCATTTTTCCAGCCCGAATGATGCAGTTTGCCTGAACGACATCCGGGAGTTGATGAAATACGTTCCTCAGAATTGTGAGGAAAAAGTACCTATGATCGAATCTAAAGAACCGGATTCGGCTAAAGCCAAAGCACTCGAAGATCTGGTGCCGCTGAACCCGAATAAACCATATGACATCCATGATGTGATTGATGGAATTATGGACAAAGATTCCTTCTTTGAAGTTCACAAAGATTATGCGGATAACATCGTGGTCGGTTTTGCCCGACTTGGTGGCCGAAGCGTTGGTGTGGTTGCCAATCAACCGCTTTCTCTGGCCGGTGTGCTGGACATTGATGCTTCACTGAAAGGAGCCCGTTTTGTACGCTTCTGTGATGCTTTCAATATCCCGCTGGTTGTATTCGAAGATGTGCCCGGCTTCCTTCCCGGAACCGATCAGGAGTGGAATGGAATTATCAAGCATGGTGCCAAGCTGCTGTATGCATTTTGCGAAGCTACGGTTCCCAAGATGACCGTAATCACCCGTAAGGCATACGGAGGCGCTTATGATGTGATGAACTCCAAGCATATCCGTGCCGATTACAATGTAGCGTGGCCCACAGCCGAGATTGCGGTAATGGGAACCAAAGGGGCGGTAGAGATTATCTTCCGCAAAGAAATAGCTAAAGCGGATGATCCGGAAGCCAAGCAGAAAGAACTGGAAGATCAGTATAGCGAGAACTTTGCTCATCCATACAAGGCTGCAGAACGTGGTTATGTGGATGATGTGATTCTTCCTTCAGAGACCCGGGAAAAACTGATTAAGGCACTCGAAGTATCTCATAACAAAGTGGATTCCGTACCGAAGAAAAAGCACGACAATCTGCCGTTGTAATATTTGGTTCTTTCTATATGCCCGATTTTTGTCCTCAATCATCTGATTGGGGACATTTTTTTACGCTTTCCAAATAAGTGTTTTTTGAGCTACATTCAGGATGGATAGCTTAAACGGATATCCGTATATCTGAGAGAAATAATCGTTAAGGGTGCATTAATTATGAAAAATCCATTCCTGTTAATTTGTATTCTGATTGCCATTCTGCTGGGTTCTTGTGCGAAATGGAAAAGTAAAGAAAGAGTTACGGCTCCTGTTTGGAGTGATGATAATTCTGAAATAGCCTACATCCTTAACAAGTACGAATACAAAAGAAATTACCCCACCGGTGGTGATGTGAAGAATGAAAAATACTCTATTTACCTGACGGATCGGGAATTGGATGGGAGTTTTGAAGTTTCGGAGATCTTAAATGGCAATGCGGAAGATTTGTTTTATATGAAAGAGGCCGGGTACCTGATCTCAGGAAGTTTTTCCGAAGAATACCACCTGACAAATGCCGAAACCGGTGAATTGCTACACACGTTTTCACCGTCCGATTCAAAGATTTGTGGGAATAAACTTGGAAACTTTCAGTCGATAAATGTAATACCTTCTTTTGATGGTAGCGTATTGGCCGTACTCGAAACCCGTTCAGACTGTACCATTGATATTTCTTTTTGGGGAGAACAAAACGGTCAGTGGAGGTCACAAACCACTTTTGATGTGTCTGGGAATGATTTTGACGGAGCAGCCTGGATTGACTCAGACCGGTTATTGTTGAGTGCGTGTGAAGAGTTTTGTTCAGAAAAGTATTATCTAGTTCATGTTTCCGATGGTGTGAGTGAAATCAACCGAACAGACAATTTTGCTGACCCATGTCTGTTTGTACCTACCACAAGCAGCTGGGTCGACAGTACCGGTCAAGCCATTTTTGTGGATGAAAACCGGGAACTGGCAACAGCCTCCATCTGGGATGATGAAGAGCTAATCAATTCCTATCCCGATTTCAATGAAGAATACTACCGGCCCGGCTGCAATGATTTTGAATGATAAATCTGACAGATTTTTTAGTGAAAGGGTACATTTTATAAGAAATCGAACGAATCACAGAGCTTAGTAATGAGAATTAGCTTAACTCAAATATCAGTATTTATACTTTTCAGCCTTATAGTTGTTATTTGTATTTCATGCTCTGATATCACAAGTATTTCCAACGATCAGATTAAAGAATATTCAGTAAGGATTGACGGCCCCGGATCTAAAACATTAAACGTACAACATCTGCCTCTTTTCCTGGTGAATGACCATATAATTTCAGAGGAAGTAGGATTGCGTCTTAAGTTAGAGTACATAAAACACATCAAGGTACTGAAAGGGAAAACAGCTTTAGAACTTTATGGCAAAAAGGGAGAGTATGGGGTTGTAAAAATTTATGCAGATCAAAGAATATTAAGTGACTTAAAGCCGGTAGAAGATCAAGAATAGTAGGTAATAAAAACATTCTGTTAGCTGAATCCTGTTAGCTGACAGCCAACTCTAAAACTCCCTGATCAAGCCCTTCACCAGCTTAGCAAAAACATCTTTTTTCTGATCGGCTGCTTCTTTCACTTCGGCGTGATCCAGTTTTTGGTCGATAACTCCTGCAGCCGCATTGGTGATGAGAGAAACAGCAGCTGTTTTAACACCCAATTTAGCTGCTTCAATTAATTCCGGTGCCGTGCTCATCCCAACCGCATCACCGCCCATTTTGCGGAAGGCCCTTATTTCGGCTTTACTCTCGTAGTTTGGCCCTTTCACATAAAGATAGGTTCCCATTTGGGTTTCAATATTCAGGTTGCGGGCGATAGCTTTTACCTCTTTTGCGTACACTTCAAACTGCGAACTCCACGTATTCAGAGCGGGTTCAGAGACCATCATGTACTGTTTGATGATGCTGTCGATAATCATCAAGTCACCAACAAGATAGCGAAGGTTTATACCCCCGGCTGCATTCGAGATAATAAGTTTGTCTACATTAAAAGCTTTGGCTAACTGCACCGGAAGTACGGTTTTGGCAAAATCATGTCCCTCGTAATGATGAAAACGGCCGGAAAAAGCGAGCACGGTTTTACCATCCACTTCACCACAAATAAGAGAACCGGAATGACCAACCACGGTAGACTGTGGGAAATCCGGAATTTCGGAATACTCAATGGTTAATGCTTCCTGGATATGACCTCCGAAGGTACCCAGCCCGGATCCCAGGATTACGGCTGAATCTATCTGTCCGGGGAAGTCATTATCCGTCAGAAATTTTTTGATATCTGTTATGTAATCAGGCAGGGACATAAGACTCGACATTTTCGGTGCTGTACCCGGTTTTCTCATTATAGTCAGTTAGTTTGAACAAAGGGTTCTGGTCTTCATGGTAGGCTAAAATAGTATATCCCTCCTCAAATGCCAGTTTGGCCAGTTCTTCGCGTTTCTGTTGGCTTACTTTAGGCTCAAAGTCATACTTGGCGGCATACTTCCGGTTGATGGCACCTTTGGTTCCGATTACATCACCGGCTTGCATATATTTATGTTCGCCATCATCAAAAAGCAGTACCTGGTGAAACTCGGTATGTCCGCCAATCTTCTGAACTTTAAGATCCGGATAAGGTTGGTCTTCCTCATCCAGAAAGTGAAGGTCGGCTTTGGCATCTATAAAAGAGACAAACTCCGTTTTCTCTTCATCATAATATTCATCTTTAGCCATCACTTTTTCCCAGCCTTTTTTGGATAGCCAATGTTTGGCATCCGGAAAGGTGAGTTCCCAATATCCATTTTCACGATGGGCTAATCCACCAATATGGTCATAGTGCAAGTGGCTCAGAAAGATATCGGTGATGTCAAACTCGGTAAGTCCGTGTTCATCCAGATTCCGGCGGATAGTTTCAGGGCCGGTGTCTTCACCGAACTCGCCAATCCCGCAATCAAACAGGTAATTCCGCTCCGGAGTATGAATAAGTACAGGGTTCAGAGAAAGCTTCAAAGCCCCTTTAGCTGGAGGGTCATCTCTGTCAATTCGCACAAATTTTTTGTCTAATCCAACAGAAAATGTGCCCTCATACAATGTGGCAGCGTAGGTTTGTTTAGTTTGTGACAATGAGTTGTCGTTTTGTGTTGTTAAGTGTGACAAAGTAAATGAGTGACAGAGTTACATAGTCATAGGTTGGAGATGAAACTGCTCATCATTCGCTCAATTTCTCGTGTATCGGAGTAAAGCTCCTTAAACAGTTCTTCATCTAAAAACCCAAGATTGAATGATACTTCTAATTCCGTTTGTAGTTCAAATAGCGAACCCATGCTGATATTTAAGAATCTTCGAAAATCTTTCTTTGATCTTCTGCCAAAACCTTCTGCAATGTTGGCCGGAACCGAAACCGAGCTTCGCCGAATCTGGGATATAAGCCCAAACTTCTCGAAATCAGGGAAATCATCAACAGCCTGATAAACCCGGGTGACAAGCTGCATTGACTTTTGCCAAATCTGTAAATCCCGATGTGTTTTAACCATGATTTCTCTGTCTCTTTGTAACTGAACAACTCAGTTACTTTTTCTTCTTCTTTTCCTCAAACTTATCGTAGGCTTTAATGATGTCACGGACCAGCTTGTGGCGAACTACGTCTTTCTTCGCCAAGATATACGAAATCAATTCCGTCAATATCCTGTAGAATTTTTTGAATGGATATAAGTCCCGATTGTTGACGGTGGGGGAGATCAGTTTGTGTAATATCCCCGGTAATAATAGCCCGGCTGTTGAACCCGATTCGGGTCAGGAACATTTTCATCTGGGTATTGGTGGCATTCTGTGCCTCATCCAAAATCACGAAAGCATTGTTGAGCGTACGCCCGCGCATATAAGCAAGTGGGGCAATTTCAATAATGTTTTTGGTCAGATGCAGCTCCAGCCGATCGCGGTCAATCATATCTTCCAGGGCATCATAAAGCGGGCGGAGATACGGGTCAATTTTTTCCTTAAGATCACCCGGGAGGAATCCAAGGTTTTCTCCGGCTTCAACGGCAGGCCGGGCTAAAATAATTTTTCTGACCTGACGGTTTTTCAAAGCCTGAACGGCTAAGGCAACCGAGGTGTAAGTTTTCCCGGTTCCGGCCGGACCAATGGCGAACACAATATCATGCTCTGCCGAAGAACTAACGATTCTTCGCTGTCCGGGGGTTTTAGCCGTGATAGCCTCCCCGTTATGGGTGTGAATGATGGTATCGCCCGTTTCATCCAGTGTACGGATTTGAGGCCGGCCAGCAGTGGTTTCGCCACTTTTAAGAGCAACCAGGGTTTTAACATCTTCTTCGGCTACTTTACTCTTGCGATCCAGCAGCTCGATCATCCCCTCAATTACTTTGGTCGCCGTATCAACTTCCTCTTGTGGGCCTGTGAGTTTAACACGGTCGCCGCGGGTGTTGAATTTGGTTTCGGGAAAAGCCTTGTCTAAAGCAATGATGTTGTGATCATGTAGTCCAAACAGGGCAACAGGATCGGAACCTTTGATTTCAATGACTTGTTCTGAAAGTGTTTTCTCGTCTTCTATGGTAGTATAGATTTTTTAGTGAAAGAATTGCCCAAAGATAAGGATTTAGCAGAAGAAATGATGCAGGGATGCCTTGGAAGCTAGCTTTCAGGAAATGATATAAAAGGCGAAACCGGATGGATTATCCCAGTTTCTCCGTAAGCTCCTCAAAACGGGCGGTGATATCTTCAGCACTGAATACACTGCTTCCCGCTACCAGGATGTCTGCTCCGGCCTCAGCTACTTTTTTGGCGTTCTTGAGATTCACACCACCATCAACCTGTATTAGGAATCCAAGCTCTTGTTCTTCACGGATCTCAGCCAGTTTTTGGAGTTTATCATAACTGCTTTCAATAAAACTCTGTCCGCCAAAGCCTGGATTCACACTCATGATTAAAACCAGATCTACATCATTCAGAACCGGCTTAATATTGTGGAGTGAAGTGGCTGGGTTTACAACAACACCTGACATAATCCCATACTTTTTAATATTCTGTAGAGTTCGGTGGAGGTGAGGACAGGTTTCAAAGTGAACGGAGATTAAGTCAGCTCCGGCCTGAACGAATGCCTCCACATAATCATCCGGGTTTTCGATCATCAGGTGTACATCGATGAATGCCTGGGGAGCAGCCGATTTTGCAGCCTTCACAACACCGGGTCCATAACTGATGTTGGGCACGAAATGCCCGTCCATGATATCACAATGAATCCAGCTTGCCCCTCCTTTAACCGCATCATCGATATCTTGCCCAAGGCGTGTGAAGTTAGCCGCTAAAATGGATGGTGCAATCAGGGGAAGTTCAAAATTCATTGATCAGGGTTGTTATTGGGTTGGTTCTGTTGATTGTTGAGGGAATCAGGGTTAGCACCTGAATTATTATCGGTAGAATCTATGATCACAGCTCCGCCTTCGCTCTGTTCGATAACTTCAAAACGTTCGGAGATGACCAATGTCAGGCTTTCTCCTTCGCGGAGTTCTTCTGCTTTGGGGGAAAAGTCGAGCACGGTATTGGGTACAATATCTTTTGTTGGGCGGAACTGAACTTCGCCTACTCTGAATCCCGCTTCGCGTAATTTAAGCTGGGCTTCAGGAAGCCTGAGCCCAATTATTTCCGGAACAGTGATAATTCGGCTGCCAAATCCATCGCCAACAACAAGGTCTATTACGGTGCCTTTTTCAACGGTGGTTCCTCCGGAAACAGACTGCCGGATGATGGTTTTAAAACGGGACGATTCATAGCTTCGGCTGCCAACTTCAAGCCCATAATTCTGAAGCTGTATTTCTGCATTTCGAAGGGAAAGATCTACGACATTGGGGACCA
Source organism: Gracilimonas sp. BCB1 (assembly GCF_040117685.2). Taxonomy (NCBI): domain Bacteria; kingdom Pseudomonadati; phylum Balneolota; class Balneolia; order Balneolales; family Balneolaceae; genus Gracilimonas; species Gracilimonas sp. BCB1. Next base: position 176,516 of record NZ_JBEDYP020000014.1, read on the forward strand.
CTACCTGTGGTTTAACCTCATTGTTTACCGTGAGATAGATTTTCCGATTCGGCTTCACGATGTTATCGGCGCCCGGGCTTTGGTCAATCACGTAATTCGCCGGATAGGCTGAATTGGCCCGGCGGTCTGCAACTTCAAAGCGCAAACCGTAATCGGTAAGCAGTGCTTCAGCCTCTTCTAAAGAAATTCGGGTTACATCGGGTACCGTTACCCCTTCATTATAATTGGTGTAGTAGGGCATAATGAAGTTATCAGCCACATATAGAAAAGCTGCACCGAATAGCATCAGGGAAAAGGTGCCGATATAAAAATACTTGTTAGTCAGAATCTGCTTGAGCATGTGCATAAAATACAGGAACTATTAACGTGTTAAAAGTGCCAGGTTACAGAAAATTGCTCCATCTTCATCAGGTTAGTATTCGTCTGAATACGGCTGTTTTTAAGCTGAACCGTGAATAATGCATCGAAGGCGGAGACTACATGGTTTACTACCAACAGCTTGAGGATGTTCCCGGCAGCGCGGTAGTTGTCATTGAATTCCTGAGCCCGATCCCGACCCTGATAGAATAGGGTAAACGGCTCATCCCTGCCATTCCACATGTATCGGTACATATCCGGGCTTTGATTATTGGCAGTAGTAACTTGCCCGTACCAATCCTGCCATCCCGGCTGATATTGATAGTATTTGCTGATCAGCTCGTAATATTGCTGAGAGCCGTAATCGGGTAAAAGGTGCGAAAACTCACTTCCATACCGGTTCTCGAAAACAAAGGGTGTTTCTTTCTCCACCTGATGAAGCAGATTGATGTTCACCTTCGACCAGTCTTTAGTTGTATTGCTGAAGTCCGGATTCTTACCTGCAATATGGGATTGAAGATCTTGCCAGCCGTTATCCAGGTTGTTTTGCATGGAGTAATTCACCAGCCACTCAGCATATGCCAACACACTCCAGTTTTGATGGGTAAACTCTTCGTAGGCTTTTTCCTGCCGGCGGGCTGTTGCATTTCGGTCGAGATGATAAATAATACCCACGGCCTCAACCGCAAAGTAAATTCCGGCCCGTACCCACTTCCCATTTGCTGCCTGACCTGAACCGGGAATAATTGCAGATGCTGCAAATGCGACAATTGGCTTGGTTCGTGGAAGTTCTAAAAGAGAGGACCTGTCATTTCGGTAGGCCGATTGGTAAGAGAAATCGGAAAGCGTAATATCGCCGGTATCAGTTAACTCTGCTGATGGAGTTTTCTTGAATATCTCATTACTGAAACTGCTCAGCGTCTGGGCATTAGTTGCGGTTGAAGCCAGAAAAAGTAAAATCAGTAAGCAGATGACCTTTTTCATAACAGTTCAAAATCAAAGGTTATACCGAAGTGAATAAGTAATTCACGGCCATAGGTAACTTGGTTACTCTGTGAGTTGGTTATAAAATCTTCGGGCAGGGTTAAGGTGAACTCATTGAAACCATACGCACCGCTCACAAAAAACTTCAGAGGGAATAAATAGTATCCGTTTAAAGCTAAGCGAAGTTCTGCTCCTACACCGGATTTTAGGTTATTGCCCGTGTCGTACGGACTACGCCATCCATTACCGGTTTCAAAGAAGAAACGGGCAAAAACTTTATCCAGTGTGTATGGACCTACTTGTTTGTTAATATCCCTGAAAATGGGAGCAAACCAGGACACGCTGGCAAAACCGGTAGTACTACCGCCCAGTGCAAAATAGGGATAACTTCTCAGTCCCAGGAATCCACCCACATAATCGGCATAAAAAGAATCCCCCGGGTTATTGAAATAATGGAAGCCTCTCACACGCGCCTGAAAAGCCTGATCGCCAAATGTCTTGAATCCGTACCGCATATGGATTTCGGTAGAATGGTTTTCGGATTTTTTGAAAACGGGAGAGAGAGAGCCGTCATCAATTTCATATTCTTCCAGCAACTTGGAGGGCTGGTATTGATAACGGGCATATCCTTTTAAACCAAGCGGAGCGATATCGGCATCGTTGGAGTAGGTGTAGTAATCGAAGGTATAGGAAGCGGATAAGGTGGTTCCCCTGAAATACTGCGAGGAAGACCCGCTGATCTGAGCTTTGAGTTCGCGGGAATAGAAATCATCGGTTGAGACACGGTAAGGGCTATAGGCAATGCCAAGTTCCAGCATACTTCTTCGGCTCAGTTTGCTCCTGAAATAGAGGCCGGCTTCCCAGATGTCATAGGCAATATCCACGGAAACCGTATCAGGTTGGCCGCAGGAAGTACATCTGAATTCTTCAATAGACAAACCATCAGATACGTTGCGTCGCAGATTGTAAATTTCCAGAGCAACGGTTGGAGACCAGCTTCGTTCAATGAAAGGAAGTCCGCGGTGTTCAGCGATAAGAAAGGCATCACGGTCTAAGCCAAAAAGCCGGTCCGGGCGGAAAAATCCCCCGATGCTTTCTGCCGGTTGAGAGGCTACTCCTACCATCAACCCACCAAATAAACTTAACTTGTCAATTACATCCCGGGAAGAGAAATAAACCCCCGGCTTGGCATCACGAAGAAGGTTTTCACCAAACTGCCCGATTTTCCCATTTTTAATGAGCGTACCGTTATTGCCGTTTATTTGGGAGTAATTATCGAACCGAAGTACCGGGAAGAAGCTAAATCCGGAATAGGTGTCTTCGTATTCGCGGTAGGTTCTTTCAGTGTTATCGTCAATGGTGGACAAATCAAACCGGTAACTGCCGGTGTCGGCAATGGCTTCTGCCTGTTCATCAAAGGGGCGGATATCGGTGTCATCAAAATCATTTAGCTTATTGATGTACTCAAAATCAGCACCGGGCTCCATAATTTCGTCGGGGAAAGGAGGTGTGTAATAACCAAACCGAGGCTGAGCCAATAACCTGTTTTCCGGAGATGACTTAATCTTATACCCGTCCACATGATATTCGGAAAAGTAAAGGGTGCCATCCTCTCCGATAAATGGCATAAATGCCCCGCCCAGTACACTTGTAAGCTGTTGCGATTCTCCACTGCTCAGCGGAACACGAAAGATATTAAAGATGCCTTCAGGGTTGGCCGAGTAGTACAGGTAATTACCATCCGCCCCGATATGAGGATCCCGGTAATCGATATATTTATCCGATAGGTAGGGAAGAACCACACCCGATTCAACATCCAGTATAAAGATATTCCGGTTTCCGTTAACCGCTTTTGCAAAGTAAATTTTAGAATCGGTTGGTCCCCATTCCGGAGTGTAAACCGTTTCTCCGCTTTTGTAGTTAGTTAGTTGTGTAACAGAATCCGGGTGTTCGGGGTGAAGCAGTACAAGGTTTTGTGTGCCTTGTGAATACTGAACGGCTACAATCTTGTTGTTATCCTTATTCCATGCAGGCGACTCGATGCGTGCACTGTTTGTCAGGCGTTTGTTTTCATCCGACTCAATATCATAAATGAAAATATCGCGGTAGTGTTCTCCATACTTGTTCTTTTTGTTGATGGCGTAAGCAATTTGTTTGCCATCGGGAGAAAAGGAAAATGAAGATTCGAGAAAGGATAGTACCGGCTCCAGAGAACTGACGTGATTTTTATGTTGATGGGTATCAAGGTCATCAATCACAGCGACTTTTTTGTTTTCACCGTTTACGTCTTTCAGATATAAAGAGAGCAAGCCATAATCTACCCCTTTATTTGAAAGGTATGCCAGTTTGGTGCCATCGGGAGATTGCTGAGGGTAGAAATTGAAGAAACCGGACTTCTCAACGGTATCACTGATGGTAGGGATGATTCCTTCCGTTGCGTTAGCATAAAACTCTTTCCGTTCCTCAATCCAGTCATTGAATACCTTATTCCCCGGGAGTCCGGTAGCTATTTCAATAGCTTCCTCAACCTTATATACTCCTTTCTCGCCAAGGGCAGAGGTGATTTCTCTCAAAACCTCATCGCCAAACCGGTTGGCCAGGTAAATGACAAATGCATACCCCTGATTATACACCGTTTCACGTTCAAGGCTGGTTTTGGATGAGAAGGTTCCCATTTGCTGAAGTGAAAAATAGGTGTCGGTAAGGATGCGTGTTCGCAAAATCATATCCCGGTGGCTGTCCCAGGTTTCGTATAAAAGCCCGGCCGTTTGATATTGAGCCGTACCCTCAGCCAGCCAGGCGGGAATATTTACCGTGGCAAAAGGCATGGTTATAATGCCATTGGGAAATCCATAGAGTACATCAGGGCGGCGTACATCCTCGTACGAAAGCCACTGCAGATAAAAAGCAGGAATTTTGCGGCTTCGCTTCATTCCCTTCTGAATTTGAATAATATGAGTGTATTCGTGAGTTATCACATTTCGCAGCCAGTTGTGAGTGCCACGCAGAGGGGTGTTTAAAGCAGGAAGCCAGATATCAATTTTATTATCGAAGAAATAAGCAGCACCGTTAGAGTAGTCTTCCCGGTCTTTGAGAACGATACTCACTTTTTCATCCGGGGTGTATTGATATAGGCCGGTAATAGGCGGGTGGATTTCTTCTGCTATACGTGAAACCACCTGGGCCGATCGGCTGTTCCCCTCCTGAAAATGTATCAAAAAGTGCTCACTTTCGATGGTGTACCACTCCAGATGATTCATAGGGTAATCGTAGAAACGCACATCTGTTTGGGCCTGAGATAAAAATGGAGTCAACCCCAAAAACAGGAAGAAAACCGAAATTAGCTTAAATTTTCTCATCAATGTACCACTCCGATTTTAATGAGTTTGGTTTCAGTTTTTCCATCTACGGTAGCTTTAATGCGGGCAACATATCCGCCGCTTCCCCAGTCTCCGGTTTGAACCTGTACTTCCTGGGGAAATCCGCCGGGTGAAGTGAGGGATTGTTCAAAAATGATGCGTCCGCTCATCGTAATTACCGTAATCTGAACGTTCCCACCGGGTTCTGCAAGCTCAAAACGTATGTTGGTATGTTCTGTTGCCGGATTTGGCCAGTTGTACGTTTCAGTTTCATTCAGAACTCCAAAACCAGAAGGAGATTCATTTCCGGAAGTTTGAACCCGGGCAGAAACCTTATTAAACGGAGCCTTTCCATAACGGGTAGGCCATCTTGTATTCGATACCCGGGTTAGATTCCATGACTTGACCGTACCATCATGACTGACCGCATATAAATTTTGGTTGTAGATAATCGGGTGAATAGGTTGAGTTCCGGGTGCTATGGCTTTGCCTGCATAGAGTGGGAATCCATCAATAAGTAGCCCCTGTTCATCGTAGGCAAAAATGTTTTGAGATAAACTATCCTGTCCAACAACCAATGTTGCATATTCCGAGCCCGATGCAAATAAATTGGTATAAAGGGGAGTACCGATAAATTGAACGCCCTCTGGTGCATCAACAGGATAATAGTCTTTAGTTGTACCAAAGCGATTCTGGGCAATTAGCTGATTGTTGGTTCTATCTACCCGAAGAATAGTAGCATCGTCCAGTATAGCTGGCCATTCAGCTGCAGCTTCTTCAAAAACCGGCAGTTCGGTCTGATCTGATTCGGGATCCACCAATACAAACCGGTTATCTTCAAAAACATAAAATATCACTCTGTTGTCCAGCTGAATTGAACCTGTATAAAGTCGGTTTTCATCTGATGCGGGAGTAAAAGCATATCCATTCAGTGATGAGAATGAAACACCTGAATTGTATGCTTCGGCGAATTCACCGTTAATAATTTCGGATCGCTGAAATGGGGGAATACCTTCTGAAGTTGGATTGCCATTGTCAGCTGTCAAACCGGCATCGGTGAAATCAGCTAAGATGGTTTCACCGGTTTGAGAGCTCAGGAAGCCACGGTTATTTGGTAGTGTTGCCGTCCAGCTGGTGTCAAACCCCTGGGTGTTTGTATTCCATGAAATGGAGGCTACATCAATTTGATTAGAAGCCGACACAGGTTTTTCAGCCAGTACTAATTCATTCCCAATAAAAGGTTGCTGAACAGTGGCATCAGAAAGTTGAAACTGCATGTTCGCAGGATCAGAAATAGAAAGAGCCGTTACCGATTGTTGAGAAGGAACAATCAAAAAAGTGTCAGTCGCGGTTTCATAAACAGACAAGGAAAGCGGGAAGTAGTTGTAATAAGAATCATCGCCTGTGTAATAGCTTTGGGAGGAATCCAGCTGTACGGTAAAGTCGGAGGTATATAAGTCGGAATAAGGTTCATCCGCTCTTATTTTAAAAGAAGCTGTAGGCAAATTGTCAGAGAAATCGTACAGCTCAAAAAAGGAGGGAGCTCCTGAATTACTGTTGTTATCGGGGCGGGTATCCGGGCCAAACCGGTTTTGATAAAAGCTTATCTGTTGCCCTGATTGTAAAATCACGCGATAGTCATTACCACTCCACCAATAGTCAAAAGCAGATCCGAAAGCAGCGCTGTTATCCAGTGCTCCGGGTACGCCCGGTCCGATATCCTGTGCTCCGTCCGCTTCTTCCAAATCAACTCCACGCCGATCAGGATCCGCATTTACACGCTCATTTTGAAGCTGCTGGTTGATCATGGCCTCATCAATATGCCAGATTAAAATCCCACCGTTAAGATCCCTGTCGTCAGAAGGGTCGTTCTCGTCATCGCCGAGGTCCAACCCACCCGGCAGACTGAAATCAAAATTCGATGCATTCACAAAAGTACCCGCTTGAAGCAGGGTATCGAATTCCGACTGCTGAAATACAAAAGCTTCATCCTGATTGGTAAATGTTTGCTGAACTTCATTTCCATCAGGCTGACGAATGGTAATCGTAATACCTGTTCCATCAGGATCACGGTGCCGGTTTTCAAGCAGGAAGTATTCTGAACCGGAGAGGTTGTACTTTGCTACGGCATTGGGTTGATCGAGTGAACCTGCCGGTAGCTGAATATCGCCTGTATTGTTCACATCAATTTCAAAAGGGGTCTCCCATCCCAAATACATTTTTTCCCAGGCAGAAGGCTCGGGAGGGAGCAATCCATTGTAAGAAAAGAATCCGGCACCGTCCATCAGTCCAAATCGACCAATTGCAGGGTCTCCGGTTTCGGTATTAAACAAATCAGGTAAGCCCAGATGACTTCCGATAGATGCACAAAGAAGGCCGTTTATGGAAAGCGGAAATGCGAATTCATTGTCTTGTATGTCCAAGCCACGCCGGGTTTCGGTTCGGGGTAAGATCATAGAGTTTGTGACACGGAACGACCCGTCATTAACAGGAAATCCATCAAAAGATGGATCATTTAAAAGCTCTCCGAGATTTTCTTTGCGAAGGTAAAGAGAGGGGATGTCAAAAGGGGTGATGTCGAGGTTAGTACCCGTAAGTTCTATATCCCGCCCAACTCCGGCATGAAATATAACGAAAGCGGTTGTTTCCGGATCCAGGCCGGAAGCATCAAAATCAGGGCCGTTCTCAACTTGTTGCCAGGCATCGCGGGCAAGCTCAGCTACTTTTTCGTTGGTAAAGGTTTCTCCGGTTGGGGAATACTCCTCCATCTTTTTCGGAAGCCGGTAGAAAGTAGGAAGCACCTGATAGTCGATGGTGAGCTGACCATCAGACGATTGCTCATAATAGTTTTTTGCAAACTCCAGGTGAGCTTCAAAATAACTTCGGTTGTGCGGAAGCGGATCAATCCGAAAGTCTTCAGCATTAGCCAGATAGGGAAGTCCGTCCATGCCATTGGATCCAAAAATTCCGGTTCCGGAAGTAAGGCGGTTACTGTCCGGTTGAAATTCGACCATGATGGCAATCACATTGATTGTTCCCGTAGCATTCAGGTTCTCATTCAATACCGGTTGGGGCTTGGAAATAGCATGAGAACGCTTAACGGGAGTCTGTTGAGCGTGGGAGTGGCGGTTCCAAAATAGAAAGAGCATGCTAAAAACTAACATGCTCTTCATGAAAAACTTCAAATGCTGCATGTATTAAAAGTCAATAAGCAAGCTGAATCGTAAGGTATTGGCAAGCGGGTGATCTTCTTCAAGGGTCTTTATATAACTGAAGTCGACACCTAGGAAACTATACCTGATACCGGCGCCAAAAGTGATATATTCACGATCCCCGTTTTGGGGGTCTTCAAAATAATAACCGCCACGCAATGCGAACTGATCAGCATACCAATATTCAATGCCGGCTCCAATCATAAATTGCTGCATCAGCCCAACTTCGACGGTATTCTGACCATCAAAACGCTCGAAGCTGCTCCATGACTTGTACAGAGCTTCAATAGGGCCTACTGCTTTGGTTTCGATAACGGTTGAGTCACCACTTTGTACTTCAAACTTATCGGTACGAGCCATGATTTTGGAAATATCATTAGCAACGGTAATGCGGTTAATACCTTCATCATCGAGATCGAGATCAAAAGACCACCCAAAGCGTAGAACAGTGGGCAGGGGGTCTTTCTGGGCGTTGTCGGTATATTGAATACCTGGTCCAAGGTTAGAAAGGTTTGATCCAAAGCTAAACCGAGCATCTCTTCCTCCAAGCGAGAATGTATCCGTCTTATATAAGAAGGAAAGGTCAACAGCAACGCTGCTTCCCGGGTTTACTTTTTGGGCAGCAATGGAAGTACCACTGGCCAAACTGGAGTAAATAAGGCGCAAACTTGTTCCAACTCCGAAATTTTTACTGACCTGGTAACCATAAGACCCACCAAGGGCAACTTCGTAACTCTGGAATCGGGAGATGGGCTCAGGACTGGTTTCATCCGTTTCCACCTGCTCTCCAAGGTTCAGGTAGGTTAAGTGAGCTCCGAAGGTACCAATACCTTCAACGTAATATTTACCTACCACGTAATCGTAGAAAAGGTCGCTCACATTGAAGTTGGCCAACCAGTTGGAGTGGGTAATACTGGCTTGGTTGGCTCCTTTTTGGAAAGCTAATCCCGCGGGATTCCAAAATAGCGCAGATGCGTTGTCTGAGATAGCTACTCCGGTGTTTCCCATACCGGCACCGCGCGAATCCGGTTCAATTTGAAGAAAGGGCACCGCTGTAATGGCAACCTGTGCATATGTAATGGCAGGCATTAAAAATAATGCTGCTGCTATGATGGATACTGTCCTTTTCATAAAAAACGAATTTAAGATAGTTGAATATAAGAGATTCAGGGTTAAGTTACGATGCTATCGTATGATTACGAGCTTTTCGACTTGCTCTGTTGTTTGTCTTCCTTTCGGGGTATTTGTTGCAACCCGAAGCACATAAATATAAGTACCGTTACCCAGGCGATCATAATCCCGGTCACGGCCATCCCATGAAATACTGGCATAAGAACTTGTAGTTATGAGTGACTGTTCAATGTGTTGCACCGGCTTGCCACTCAGTGTATAAATACGAACTGAAACATCAAGTGGATTACCGGGCTGGTTATGTTCGAAGCTGAATCGGGTGGCATTATTCATCGGGTTGGGGAAGTTAAACACGTTTCTGACGGTTAACTCCTCACTCGATGCTACTTCAAAGAAAACTTCTTCTTCTGAAGGATTATTGTGCACATCCCACGCCCGAACTTTAAGGGTATAGCTACCTTCCGGAAGTTGATCCAGAGGGTACTCGATACGCCCCCGCGTGAAATCATTTAAACTGCCCTCATAAAAATCGTTGAGGACGAACGATTGTTGTGGTTCTGTATCGATTGTAGCAATTATCTCATGTCCTACTCCTGTTCCTGTAGTGTTTATGCCAGATTGATCTTCAAGTTCAATTATCAGTGTTGGTGAACTATTCACCAGGTTTCCGTTTACAAAGCGTTCATTATTCAGAAATACATCCATCTGCGGCCCCGAGCCGTCATCCACGGCGTTTTCATTAACTCCGTTAAAGCGCACTTTTGTATATGAACCGCCGGCAGTTTGCCCATTACTGTTAGCAAAGAAAATGATTCGGCCGGTGTTGTCTGAAAAGCTGATGTCTTTTGGTACTATAAAAGAAGAGGTAAACTCCCCGTTAGTGATGGCGGCCTTGCCCTTGAATAGAATATCGTTCTCAGCTTCATAATCACAGCCAGAGAGCCGGCAATTGTCCTGAGCTACCCATTCTCTATCGGATGGCAGTGGAACATTACGAGGTGCGTCCATAACGGTGATGACTGCCTCTCCGTTATAATCGGGAAGGGGGTTACCCTGAAGATCCTTTATTTGCCCGGCCAGGTTTACCTGTTCAAGGGCCTTTATGGTCAGTGTGGTATCTTCACCAGCTTCTGAATAGCCGTTAATAGATGTCAGGTCAGCTTGTTGCTCAGGCAGACGAAATTTTGTAGCCGGATCGCCAATCAGTATGAATTTCTTACTGTTTCGGGAAGCTACAACGGTGGAACTGTTGATACTGGAATTTTTGGTGCGCATGTAAATATCACCCAGCCGAAGGGGGCTTCCATCGGAATTACGTTCCACCATTCGCTGGGAAAGAGCCACATTCAGCCCGAAGTTATTACCGGCGCTGATAGTAAAACTTGTGAAGACGACCCGGGTGGTAGTAAATGCACCTACTATCCCTCCGTTCTCTGCAAAAAGCAATTGCTCAGCTCCGGATTGAGCTTCGATGTCATCATACCTTCCGAACTGACAGGTAGCTGTTACAAGTACCGCTAATTCATCACGGTTGGTGAGGTTGGGAATGTAATTAGACAAAAATAGCTCTTCATCAGACAGCGTCTGCTCATTTCCATGGCCCGAATAATTCATCACCAGGGTACCTTCGTTAAACGAATTTATGAAAGCGTCTGTAGCTCCGGGTATTTTCCGTCCCGATCCGGTAATCTCAACCGGGTAGGCAAATTCATACACTTTTTTGATTCGGAGTCCGGGCTCCATAAAGTTCATGCGCTGGGCGGTTTCATCGGCATTAACTACGTGAATATCTCTGTCGCCGGAATCGGGGAAGTCGTCGTCGGCCGCAAAGGTTAACAGGTTTTGCCAGCTGCCGGTGTTGGCCGGGTCCTCGTAGGTTTTAATTTTTTGGACGGCTATAGCTGCTTCAGATCTTGTTTGTGCAGAAATTCGGCCGAGTCCAATATCCATGTAATGCGAGTTGCTGGTCAGTCCGGCGGACAAATCTCCCTCGTTGTCGTCCAGAAAACCAAAGAAATCATCGGTAGCAAAAGACTGTATCCTATTTAGAGATTCTTCACTTTGATAGGTGACGATATAATTTTGGAAACCATTGCTGATAATGTTCTTGTAGTCGAAGGTGGCATCCCCAAAAAGGAGTAAGTACTTCGGGGGTTCCTGTCCGTTGTTTAAAGCCCGGTCGTACAAAAATTTGGCATAGTCGCGAATAGCCGAGGGATCCACAACACCGCCTGAGAATTCGTTTAAAATCTGTTCTTGGGTCACTACCACAGGGTTTAACCCATCTTTTTGAGTTCGGTAACCGGCCAGGTCATCGGCATATTGCTTGAAGTCTTCAGATGTGACGATGATATAGTCAGGGTAATCGTTAATTCCTTTGAGATTCTGAGGGGCTACTAATGTACCCATAGCTGGTTGGAAAAAGCTGGATTGAGCTACGAACCGTAAGTCATTTCCTGTATAATAATTGAAGCTGAAATTTCCGTTAGATTCGGTTAAACTTAATAGCCTGGGTTGGGTCACATCACTTACATCGAGAATAACAGGCTGGCTGCTAAACCCGGAAAGCCGGTATTGAGCAAGTTCGCTGGAAGAACCATCGGCCGGCGAGTAGAAATACAGGTGACCGTTTTGAGCCTGTAGTTCTCTTCGAACGACCACACGGAACCAATCCAAATAGCCTCTTGAACTAGATTCGTTATGATTGTAAGCAGCTTCGGCTTCAATTATTCCATCTTGAATAGTTGGTATGAAGCTGGTCTTGAAGGCACCTTCTACGCCGGATTCACCGCTACTGCAATTATAGCAGCTTCCACATCGGGTGCACGAAATAGCACGGATATTTACCGTCTCAACCTGCTGGCCGTTTACCGATACCCGGAAATTGGCAGAATTTGTTGAACGGTTTATAAACTGTCCTTCTACCGTAATCGGGTCACCGGCAATAATTCCGGCAAGTGTATCTGAGAAAACAGGGATGGAGGTTCCATTGCTGGAAGCATCAAAACGTCTTCCAAACCAACGACGGCCGGACTTTATACTTTCTTCTGTTTTATAAAGCTCCTCATCCTTCCAAATAAAATCATAAAAAGAGGTTATGGTACGGGAAGGGGATAAGTTGTTGTTAACAGGTGTAAGGCGATCTCCGGGAATGTCAGCAACTGTCAGGAAAATAAAGGATTGATCGCTGTAGGGGTGAAGTTGGTGTTCAAAATTGAGACTGTCTCTGAGTACCCGGTGTGGCGAATTTCCGTAGAAAATTATGCGGTCATTGGTATTAAAAGCGCCGTCACTTTGCCCTTCAACGATAATGGGAATCTGTGAAAGCTCCGGGCGGGTCTGGTCGTTTGCTTCAGGAAGCTGATAGCCTCCGGTTCCCCAAATCTGGATATTGCGCGGATCAATGGTGCTGATTTCAATCCCTAGGTCTTCAAGGTAGGTGGCATCGAGTTCGTAAATCCCGTTTTTAGTGATGGGGATTTTATACCAGATTCCCTCCTCAAAATGGTCACTGTTGTTTTTCTTGGCTGCTCTTAACTGTGGAAGGCGGGTATCACCGTTTTTATAAACCCGAATCCTGAGTTTTCTAAGCACTTTTGCATTGCTTTCACCATTGCGGGCTATATTTATACTGAGTGCGCTAACTTTTTTGCCACGGTGAATGCCTGGATCAGAGGTTTCGATTAGCGGTTTAGATATATCAGAAAGGGCTAAAACGGTCGCTTCTTCACGGGAAATTTCACTATTAATAGTAGAGACCGCTTGTTCAAGTATCTGGTAACGGGGAGAATTACCTAAAACCGGAACCATCAGCCCATGCGGGGACAGGATTTCAAGCTTCTCGTTGGAGAACTCGTAATCTGTAAATGAGTCTGTTTCTGCTACTACTTTCAGTTGCTGGGCATTTGCTACTTCAGCAATCAATAAGCAAAGCAAACCACTAATATAAAGCAGCTTGTTAAGCATAAAGGAACTAATCGTTTACTGGTTTCGCGTATTAACGCTTAAGGTTTTGTAGCAGTTTTTCTATATAAGGATATAGTACTTCGAGTTAAGATTGACCTGTAAGATGAGAATGTTCTCTGTGCTGATGTTTAGTTAACGATAAATGAATAGTAGCTTTGGTCTATACAGTAGAGTCGTTTGTTTCAGGTCTGCTTTATAATAGGTCGGTGAAATAATAATGTCAATAAAAAAATACCCCGCTTAAAAATGTAAGCGGGGTAGGTTCTTTTAAAGCATTTCCAGCACAAGGGAGGAAGCTCCGCCTCCACCGTTACAGATACCGGCACAACCGTATTTGCCTTTTGTTCTGCGAAGGGCATGGATGAGGGTAACGATAATCCGTGCTCCTGAACATCCGAGCGGGTGTCCAATACTTACTGCACCCCCATGGATGTTTACCTTGTCAGGATCAAGCTCTAATATCTGATTGTTAGCCAAAGCTACAACCGAAAAGGCTTCATTGATCTCAAAAAGGTCGATGTCACTCTTTGTCAGCCCGGCTCTCTTAAGCGCAATCGGGATGGCATCAGCCGGAGCAGTTGTAAACCATTCCGGGGCTTTAGCTGCACTGGCATGGCTCAATATTTTTGCTAATGGCTTAAGTCCGAGTTCTTTGGCTTTGTCTGCACTCATCACCAACACCGCTGCTGCACCGTCATTAATACTGGAGGCATTGGCAGCCGTTACAGTCCCTTCTTTGTCAAACACCGGTCGCAAATCCGGAATCTTTTCAAAACGAACTTTATCCAGTTCTTCGTCTTTTTCTACTTCGGTTACATTTCCTCTGCGGTCTTTAACTTTAACCTTTATCAGCTCGTCTTTGAAGTAGCCCTTTTCCGTGGCTTCGATGGCTCTTTTGTACGAATTAATAGCATATTCGTCCTGTTCTTCACGGCTGATGTTGCACTCTCTGGCGCAAAGATCGCCGGCATTGCCCATCAGGTATTTGTTATATACATCCCAAAGGCCGTCTTTCACGATGCCGTCTTCGGCTTCAACGTGCCCGTATTTGGCCCCAAAACGTTGCTTAGGCAGATAATAGGGAACATTACTCATACTCTCCATTCCACCTGCTACAATGATATCTGCTTCGCCTAAACGAATCTGGTCGGCGGCGATCATGATCGACTTCATCCCGGAAGCACACACTTTATTTACCGTGGTTGCAGGAGTACGCTCGTGAAGCCCTGCTTTCATAGCTGCCTGCCTGGCCGGTGCCTGCCCGATACCTGCTGAAAGTACATTGCCCATTACCACCTCCTGTACATCATCGGGCTTAATGCCTCCTGATTTTACCGCTTCAAGGATGGCCGATGCGCCCAACTCGGGTGCAGAAAAGGAAGAAAGGCTGCCTCCAAAGGAGCCCATGGGGGTTCGTTTTGCAGATACAATTACAACGTCTCGCATGATCGAAATTAGTTTTGAATTAGATATTCTGTAAGCGCTTTTTCAGCGTTTGAAAGATACTAAAGGCTCAGGAATGATGATATACTAAAATGCCTGTTTCAGGTCATCGATGAGGTCATCAGCGTCTTCAATTCCAACGGAAATACGAATAAGAGAGTCTTTTAATCCTGCTTTCTCACGTACCTCTTTTGGAATGGAACCGTGAGTCATGGATGCGGGGTGGCTAATCAAAGATTCCACACCACCCAAACTTTCAGCTAAGGTGAAAATCGAGGTGTTACTCATAAATTTAGTGGCGGCTTCGATCGAGTCGTCTTTCAGGGTGAAAGAAAGCATGGCTCCGAAGTCATCCATTTGTTTAGCAGCTAATTCATGCTGTGGATGAGATGACAAGCCGGGATATAATACAGACTCAACTTTATCATGACTATCCAGGAAGGAAGCTATTTGCTTGGCATTATCAACCGATCGTTGAACACGTACGCTTAAGGTTTTTATGCCTCTTAAGGTTAGATAGCAATCCATTGGCCCTGGCACCGCACCGGATGTTTTGGTTTGGAACCGGAGGTTTTCCATAATCTCCTTATTGGAGCTGGCGACCGCACCATGAATTACGTCAGAGTGTCCGGCCAAATACTTGGTTGCTGAATGGAGCACGGCATCAGCTCCAAATTCGAGCGGTCGCTGCAGGTACGGAGATGCAAATGTATTGTCTACAACAGTAAGTATATCCTTCGGCTTAGCCAGCCCAACTAACGCCTCGATATCAACAATGCGCAACAAAGGATTGGTTGGTGTCTCAATCCACATCAATTTAGTTTGAGGGGTGATGGCATCCTTCACCTTATCAAGATCCGTCATATCAACAAATGTGAAATTAATCCCGTAGGGTTCAAACACCTTGGTAAATAGACGGTAGGAGCCTCCGTATAAATCATTAGTCGTCACAACGTGATCGCCCGGGCGTAACATTTTCATCAGGGAATCCATTGCTGCAACACCGCTTGAAAAACAAGCGGCTTCATCAGCACCCTCTAATCCGGCGATCATTTGCTCGAGAGCTGTGCGGGTAGGGTTTCCAACACGGGCATAATCGTACCCTTTATGTTTATTAGGAGCTTCCTGAGCGTAGGTTGAAGTTTGAAAAATGGGAGGCATTACCGCGCCTGAAGTTTCTTCTGGCTTCTGGCCGGCATGAATCGTCTTGGTATTAAATTTCATAATTAATTATCTGCTGAGGCAGTTTTGCGATTTTTTAAAGTTTTGAGAACGCTGAGTTTATTGGTGTATTCTTCGTTGTTCGGATCTATTACAACTAATTTTTCGTAGTAATCAATCGCAAAGTTAATAAGTGTATAGGCTTTGGATTCGAGGCTGGCTCTGTCGTTCTCAAAAGCAACGGGCAGAAGTGACAAGTACTGAGCTGAAAGGTTATTATAGAAAACAGCAAGACTTTCAAGGTACTCTGTATTCGAGGTATCTCTTTTAAAGGCTTCGATCAGTTGCGTTTCGGCTTCGTCGCCCATTCCTTCAGCTTCAAATTTAATCTGCTCAACAAGCATAGTATCATTACTCGTATAGGCTTGCTTCAGGTCTTGTAAAATTCCGGAAGTAATCTGGTAAAGCTGGGTACCATATACATTTCTCAGGTTGGCATTATTAGGATACTCTGCAACCAGATTCTCAAGTATATCGGCTGCCTGTTCGCTATTTCCATCCGATATGTAGGCATTGATCAATCCAAAAGCCAGGTTCATATCTTCCTGCATATTTGTATTGGCCTGCTCATAGTAAGCAGCGGCTTGTTCGGGTTCTCCCTTCTCAAGATGTAAATATCCAAGATTTTCATAGATTTCGACCGGCTCTTCATCAGCATAATTCAGGGCAGTTTCCAGTGTTTGGATGGCATCATCCAAATTCCCCTCGTTAAACTGTGCAATCGATAAGTTCTTATAAGAACTGACAGCGTCTTCCTGTAAGATTAGCGCGTTCTGGAAGTGAATTGCAGCAAGCTGGTATCGTTCAGAAATATCTTCGTTCTCTGAAATTCGAAGTCCGGCATTGTGTTCTGTCTTCCAATATTGCTGCCGCAGGCTATCTATAACGGAAACCTGGGATGCATCAGCTCCATATTCTACGGCTAACTCAAAATTATCGGCCGTGTTGTTGTAAAACTCAGCTCGTAATTCGGGATCTGCCTGGTGAGCTAAATCGGCATTAATTGTGGCTTTTTGAATATAAAGTGAAGGTTGTTCGGGGTTTTCAGCAAGTCGGTTATCAATCTCAATGATGGCTTCCTGATACTTTTTATTTGCGAGCAGTTCATCAATGTTAACTTTCGATGTACTGCAGGAAATAAAAAACCCGGCCACAAGAAGTAAGCCTGTTAGCCGGGTAAAATTTGAAATAGTCATATTAAATTTTTTGAAATGTGAAATTACATGCCTGCTTTATCCATGGCTTCGGCAGCTTTTTCTTGCATGTCGAGCTGAACGTAAATGCGAGATAGTGATTGCCAGTTGGCGGTATTGTCAGGCTCAAGCTCTACAGCTTTTTCGTAGTATTTCATGGCTTCACGAAGCTCTTCTTTAGCTTGTTTGTCAAGCTCGCTGGCAAGTTCGTTATCCTGGGTGAAATTTCTTTTCTCGTATAAAGCAGCAGCTTTATTGGTGAAAGAAATACCAAGATATTGGTAAGCCTTAGGATCTTCCGGACGTAATTCCGTAACTCTGATCAGTTCAGATTCTGCGCGGTTGCTCAACTCATTCATTTCTGAAGTAAGTTCTTCATTCACAGATACCAAAGAGTCGATGGATGCATTAATGGCATCTGCTCTGTTGCGGTTGTTCCGAAGCTCAGTACCCAAGTCATAAATCTCATCGTAGTTACTGGTAATTCTTTCAGAAATTTCGGTAGTAGCCTGTAGTAACTGAGTTCCCAATGCCAGGTGATATTGAGCATTATCAGGATCTCTTTCGATCAGTGCTTCAATGGTCGCAATAGATTTGTCTCTTTGTCCGGCCTGCATGTACACATCAGCTAAAACCTGTACCAGCTGCACACTGTCCGGGTAAGACTCAACACCATTTTCCAGTACGGTAATCGCTTCTTGAGGCTGCTCACTTTCCCGGTAATAAGTTCCCAATCGTAAGTAATCTTCAGAAGGTGGGTTACCCTTCATCTCCATAGAAGTGTTCAGGGCTTTAATGGCTCCGGGGTAATTGCCGTCGAGGCTCTGCACCTGAGCAAGGATGTCCCAGGAAAGGGTACTATCAGGATTGATGATTACAGCATTCTCAAGGTGAGCAACAGCTACTTTGATCGGTTCTTCTACGGTAGCTTTCAGGCTGTCATCATTTACATACTCAATAGCTTTGTTGTGCTCAAAGCCCCAGGTACTAAGGATAAGATTATCCACATCACCGGCTTCAGAAGGGACTTCTTCCTGAGCTGAGAATTTCTCGCGAGCCGTTACGGCAGACTCTCTGAAATCCTCGTAGGTTCCTTTTCTCTCATTTGGTTGAGGTATTGTTTTGGCTTTTTCTTTAAACGTCATGGCCTTGTAGTAATAAGGAAGGCCGCTTTCAGGATTATTTCGGATCGAACGGTCTAAAACAGCAAGGGCAGAGTCATAATTCTGAGTGAAAATATTTTTCTGCGCCTCTTCAATCAAAGGATCTGTCGTTTCACAACTAGCAAGGATCCCTACAAAAAGAACCGCTGAAAGTAAGTTTCTAAGTAGCTTTTTCATTTTATTATAAAATTGAATTTGGTTGAAATCGGGTCAAATGTATATGTTATCGAAAATAGTCATATGTGCTGCTTTCTGCAATTTATTAGCGCATATGCTTTAGATTTTTGTATCACCATAATCATTAAGGAATATATTCATGAAAAAAATACACGCTACAGACAACGCACCGGCTGCCATAGGGCCTTATAGTCAGGCAACCTCTTATAACGGAACGCTTTACTGCTCCGGACAGATTCCATTAGATCCTGAAACGATGGAGCTGGTAGGTGAAACTGCAGCTGAACAGGCTGCTCAGGTTATGACCAATCTTGAAGCTGTACTTGTTGAGGCCGGCATCGATTTCTCACACGTGCTCAAATGCACCATATTCTTGGCAAGTATGGATGATTTTGGGGCTGTCAATGAAGTGTATGGAGCACGGTTTAAGTCAGATCCTCCCGCACGAGAAACAGTAGCTGTAAAAACCTTGCCGAAAAATGTGCTGGTTGAAATCAGCTGTATTGCGCACCTGTAATCTTTTATAAAAGCCGGAAATTAGTTTTGAAATTCTTTTGAGACCTTGTTTCCGGCTTTATCTTTAATCTCAACAACAGCTGTATTTACCTTTTGGGGTTTAAAATCAGGCAGGTAGTAAATCAGTAACTCTTCTTCGTAATCGTATTCGGCAATACCCTGCTTTCCATTAACAAAAAACTTGGCCGATGATGACTCGATGCCGGTCAGCTTATCGATAACCCGTACGGAAGCCATCCATTTTCCATAATCGGTTTTATAGATGTTAAAGTAAGAGATTTCCGGCGGGTCATTATCAGCTAAAACCGTAAGCTCGCCAAGTGCTGATGGCCGGGCGTGGATTGTTCTCCCTATCAATTCAGATTCCACATAGCTTGTATCTCCATCAGAAGCATCGATAGTGAAAAGGCGATAATTATTGTCATCTTCAAAGTAATCTCCCAGAAAGAATTCCAGCCCGAAGTTGGATTTTGCGGGAAGCATCTCCGGTTGTATTGAAATCTTGATTTGTTCATTATCCATCTTATAGGAAGCAGCAACAGTCAGTGTATCGAAAAAGGCTTGATCACCAAATCGAAGCGTTAACTGCCGGTCGGGAGAAATTACTTTTTGAGAGCTCCCGGGCGTGATGCGGGCAAATTGTAACAGCTTTTTTGAAGAATCAATCCGAACAATGTGCTGAGATTCTTCCCACTTAAATCCAGAGTTGAGTTGTGTCAAATCCAGGGTGTTCTGAAGGTCAGGTGAGGCCCAGTTTTCAGCCCAGTACCATTCATCCGTATTAGGGGTTAGAGAAACCGATGAAGAATTTGAAAGTGTGTCCCGGACAAATGTTACAGTTGCTTTGGATGTATTGCCAAAGTAGTCTGAGGCAACGATTGTGTAAGTTTCTGCAGAATCCGAAAAGCTTATTTGAGCACTTTCTTTAGTGATCAGGTAGAAAGGATTATTACTCCCATCTTTATGATATAAGCGTTGGTGCCCGCGTCGGGTTGATCCAAAAGGAGCAATCCTATCCAGAAACATTTCGTTGCTCTCATTATAATCAAAACGATTCAGTTCTTGATAAAATAAGGTATCCGAATCCTGAACCAATGCCAGTGAGTAAATCGCATAGGCATTATAAACATCATTGGCCCGGTCGTATACATTTACGGCCAATCCTGCTTTTCCGTTTAGTTTCACTTCTCCAAAATCGAACACTTCTTTGCTTTTGTCAGCCCTGATGTAATTGGAGATGGGCTGCCCATTCACCCGTGAGTTTTTTGTCAAAGGCTCAACAATAAGTGAAGAGAATACCGGAGGGAGGACGTCCTGGATAGATAAATTAGTTTTCAATGCATTGACCGGGGTTTCCAGTGAGTCCCGGATTTCAAAGTGGAGGTGGGGAGGACCAATTCCGGTCGATCCCGTATATCCAATTACAGCGCCTTGGTTTACTTGAATACCCAGAGTGTCGAGGAAGGCATCCATTTCAAAAGAGAAGTCCGGCAGCCTGATTGAGTCTGCAATAGACTGAAATTGATCGTTAAAACGCTGAAGGTGAGCATAAACGGTAAAGGTGCCATCCGGGTGCTTCAGATAGATAGCGTTTCCGTAACCGCGTTCTGTAACGAGTAATCTAAACAGGGTGCCTTCTCTGGAAGCAAACACTTTGTAGCCTTCTCTTCCCCAGGTTTTAATATCCAGTCCGGCATGAAAGTGAGCGGAGCGCGTTTCACCAAACGTTGAGCTCAGGTAATTGCCGGATGCTGATGGCCACAGGTATTCCTGTGCATGAACATTTGCAGCAGTTATGAAAAGTGAAAAGATGGCTATACTAAAAAATCGCAAAACTTACCCGATATTCACCGTTAAGGATGAGGTTCCATTATTCAACAGCACTTCAAGCTTATCTCCTGATTCAACCGGCCCAACACCTTCGGGTGTACCGGTGAAAATGAGATCTCCGGGGTGAAGGGTGAAAATTCCCGAAAGAAAAGATATCAGGTTGGCTATCGGAAAAATCATTTCTGAAGAGTTGCCGTGCTGTTTAACAAAGCCATTATGAAAGAGCTTGATATCTATGTCGGCCGGATCTGCAATGTCCTCTGCGGGCACGAAATTACTGATGGGCGCAAAATTGTCGAACCCTTTAGCAATAGTCCAGGGTTGTCCCTGCTTCTTGGAAATGGATTGAATATCCCGCGCCGTAAAATCAATGCCGGCTCCGTAACCGGCTACATAATTAAGGGCAGAGTCCTGGGCGATGCTTTTGCCTTCTTTGGAAATAGCTACTACAATCTCGGCTTCATGATGCACATCGTTGGTTTGAACAGGCAGCTCAATGGTAGCCTCATTGAAACAGATAGTGCCCCGTGGTTTAATGAAAACAAGAGGAATTTTAGGAACCTTATTTCCTAATTCTTTCGCATGCTGAGCATAGTTTCTGCCAATGCAATAGATGTTATTGACCGGGATTTCGAGGCCGGGAATGGTTGGATTTTTCATATCAGGAAGATATAAAAAAGCCCCGCACTTAAATCAAAAAGAGCGGGGCTTTAAATATTTTTAAAATGTAAATCAGTTAATAGGATCTACATTCACGTGCTTTCGTCCGCCCGAGCGAACAGCAAAATTCACGGTTCCGTCAGAAGTTGCGAACAATGTGTCATCGCCGCCTCTTTTTACATTCTGACCGGGGTGAAATTTGGTTCCACGCTGTCTTACGATAATTCCTCCGGCACGCACAAATTCGCCACCGAATTTTTTAACACCCAACATCTTTGGGTTTGAATCACGACCGTTTTTTGTTGAACCTTGACCTTTCTTATGTGCCATAACAGTAAGGGTTTAGTAATGAAAATTTATGATAATGCTTCAATCAGTTCGGCCTTTCTCATACTTGAGTATCCGGTAAGGCCTTTTTCTTTCGCCAAGTCTTTGAGTTCAGCAACTGTCATAGAATCTAAATCAACAGATTCTTCTTTTTTAGAAGCTGATTTTTTGGCTTCTGCTTTGGGAGCAGGAGCGTCATCTTTCTTAGCGGCTTTCTTTTTTGAAGTAGAACCCGAGGTAGAGATGCTCTCGATTTGAATCTGAGACATCACCTGACGGTGTCCATTAAGTTTCTGGTATCCTTTACGGCGTTTTTTCTTGAATACTAATACTTTGTCAGCTTTAACCGTATCCAGGATCGTAGCGGAAATCTCAGCTCCTTCAACTACAGGAGTTCCAATATTAACATTTCCGTTGTCATCTTTAATCAGCAACACTTTATCAAATGTAAGCTTCTTACCGTCGGCGTTTTGCTTATCCACAAACAGCACGTCGTTTTCTGCTACTTTGTATTGGTGTCCGCCGATTTCAACAATAGCGTACATAATCGATTAATTTCTTTCTTTGCGTTTAATTCAGAGCTTGAAAAGATAACGTTTAGATCAGACAAAACAAAGCAAATCTATACTGATAAATTCAGAAACTTCACTTAAATTTAGAGAAATGAAAATCAGGCAATAAATATGAAAAAGCTACCTTCGCTTCACGAACAGGCATTCAAGTATAAAAATACCAAAAGACTACAAAGAGACGGCGGCCGGGCATGGATCAAAGACTCTCAGCTGCATGAGGCGCGTAAAGATGCAAATGGTCGTTTCCTGACCATAGCCAATGAGTTAAAAGTGCCCAATAAGAAAACAACCATTTCAGATAAAAAGGACCTCCCCACTCATCTTAATGAAGATTCTCCTTTACCTTAGTTTAAGCTACTAATGGAATGGCCCGCTGAAATCCTTGTCGGTTTACGTGACCGATATACTTACCGATGATTCGTACTTCTTCGAATACATCCGGCTCAATGATAATGTCATCATACTCTTCGTTGGCGGGTTCCAGCCTCAGGCCGTTATCATCCCAGTAAATTTTCTTCAGGCTGGTTTCTCCATCATACAGAACGGCACCAATGTCTCCGTTTTTCACATCGGTATCCATGAGGAGCACAAAATCTCCGTCATAGATTCCCACATCTTTCATACTGAAGCCGG
This sequence comes from Gracilimonas sp. BCB1, assembly GCF_040117685.2. Classification (NCBI taxonomy): domain Bacteria; kingdom Pseudomonadati; phylum Balneolota; class Balneolia; order Balneolales; family Balneolaceae; genus Gracilimonas; species Gracilimonas sp. BCB1. The sequence continues at coordinate 199,260 of NZ_JBEDYP020000014.1, forward strand.
TAACTCGTAAGGCAAACAGATCATCCAGATCGGGGAAAAGGGTATCGAGCGTAATACTGCCCAGATTTGCTTCAACGGCTTCCTGTAGTGATCCCGCAGCAATCAACCCGCGAACCGGGATGCCTTCCTGTTCTTCGGTTTCACCCAGGAGACTCTTTTTGTCAGAGGGTAAATCATATTCCTCATCATTTCTTTTAACTAAATAGCCTTTCTTCAGCAGCGCCTGTATATTTTGGGTCACGCTGTTTGGAGATGCATACCCAAAGTGGTCGGCAATCTCACGATAGGTTGGCCACACTTCATTCTCTTTTTTATAGTCGACAATGAATGTGAAAAATTCGTGTTGTTTACGAGTCAAATGTGCATTATCCATGGCGAAAGAAGTTTAATGTAAGAAACATGTGTAATAAACGGAGTTTGTCTATGAAGTTCAATACTAAATGTGTAAAAAGTATGTGTGTTTTGATGATGGTCACATTTTCGGCCTTCCTCACAACATCGTGTATGCAGGAAAGTGCATACTCTGAACTTTTAACGGATGAGTACCCGGAGCTGTACCGGCACGCTTTTGATCGTAATGCGGATTCTCTGTTAGCTTACACCGAACACCCGGATTCTTTTGTACAGGATCAAGCGTGGCGGGCGCTCATAAGTACGCCGGTTGAGGATATGGATGCGTTTCTGACCCAAGCCCAATATGCAAATACCGAATTGGGGTGGATGGCTTTGAGCGCACACGAGCTTACAGATGAACAATTGACCCGCCTGCACGATTTATGGAACCGAAGAGCTTCGATGAGAAAGGGGATCAGTAAGGTGCTGGGGCAACAGGGTAATCAGGAGTCTTTAGATCTGTTGGTTCATAATTTTGATGAAATTATTGGCCCTGATTCTGATTACGAGTATAACTCGGCCTTAGCTATGGGGCGATTGATGATGGAGCATGAAATGCCGGAATCATCCCGCCGGAGTATACTTCGATATGCTGCTGTCCTGGAAGAGGAGGATTTATACCGTGCCTATTTCTATGGACTCTACCGGGGAGATGAGATAATTGAAGACGAGCAAATCAGGACCAATATTTGGGAAGCGTATGAATGGGTGGAAAGTCCGTATATCCGGCAGTATGCACTGCGCATAGCTTTTAAAAGCGACGCAGAATGGACGCTTGAACGCCTGCCGGTGGAAGATATATCGGATATGAATGTGCAGCTTGCAGTGGAACTGGCAAACCAGGCTTCGAATGCCGGATGGAGCCCAAAACTCGAAGAGGTGTACACAAGGCTGCTTGATCATCCCAACCCCGTTGTGAATGAAGTGGCTTTGAACCGGATAGCCAATCACCCCGAAAAAGAAGCCAATTTTGATGCGGTTATCAGTGCAAAAATAGTTGAGAATGAACAGAAAGAAGCATCGGTTCGTCTTTCCGGTATAATCGCATTGAGTGAGGCAGATGAATACCTGAGCCTGGCAGAGTCTCTTTCCGGCGGGCAAGAATATTTGTTGATTAAGAAGTTACATATCTATCGACAAGCTTTGAATGCTGATGAATTTCTGGAGAAGCTGGAAGAGTATGCCGGAAGTTCAAACAGGATGGAAGCTTTGTTTGCCGCCCAGGCCATGTCGGGGTGGTGGGCTGATCTGGAGGAGAGCCAAAAAACTACAACTGTCGAAGAAAAGGTAAGAAACCTGGTCTTTGATTTACTTGAAAGGGGCGATCGCTCCATTACTTATATAGCGGCATCATTCATGAGAAATGCCGGGGTGATTGAAGATGAAGATTATACCCGAATTGAAGCAATGCTGGCCAACTATCAGCTGCCCGAAGACATTGAGGTGTATCAAGCCATGGCCGGATTTTTTTATGAGCGTTTTCGTGATGAGGCCCAGATTTTGATTGATTCCCTGGCTGCAAAAGGAAACCCGGCCCTTAACTCCACATTGGCAAATCAGGGTTGGGACGTACCGGATGCCGAAGCCGAACCTCCGACATTCAGAACTCCGGATTGGCAACGTTTGGCAGAGCTCGACTTTGAACCTGTCTGGGTACTGGAGACAGAAGAGGGAACCATTAAAATTGCTATGGACGTACTTTCTGCTCCTGCAACCATCTCTGGTATTGACAGCCTGACCCGTGCCGGGGCCTATGATTCCGTAGCTTTCCACCGCGTTGCACCGAACTTTGTGATACAGGGAGGAGATGTGGAAACAGGTGATGGATTTGGCGGCCCGGATTATGTTGTGCCAACCGAAGCTTCCGGAAAAGAATACCGACGGGGAATGGTGGGTATTGCAAGTGCGGGTACCGACACGGAAGGCAGTCAGTATTTTGTGATGCACGACTGGGCACCGCATCTGAACGGGCGTTATACCATCATCGGTGAAGTGATTGAAGGAATGGACGTGGTAGACCGGATAATGGTGGGAGATAAAGTGTTGAAGGCTAGCTGGCAGAGATAAAATTAGTCCGGGTCAGATAATTCTTTTCTGAAAATCCTTGGGAAAAGTAATCCATTTGCTAAACCAACCAGCGGGAACAGGATCACTGCATCCAGCATACTGTACAGGTAAAAGACTTTGATATCGGATGTGTAATGATTCATATAAATAGCGGCAAGGCTTACAAAGAAAAGTCCCATCAAGGCAAAAATTTTGAGACTTTTCATAATATAACTTCCTTTGACCTGTGGATGGGCAATATAGAAAACCCAGGTTGCTGTTAACCACATCATGAAATTGTAGAATAAAGAAATGGCAAAATCTGTTGAAGAAAAATCATTATCAAAAACCTCGGGGTACTGAGGAAGCACAGCATGCATCGGCTCCATAAGCACCACGGCTTCGATAGGGCCTCCTATCAGATAACGCACTAAATTCAGAATAAATACAAGACCCAGAAATTTCAGAAAGATTTTCATAATTCACTCCAAAATATGAGTTATAAAAGCGGGTGAATTCTTTAATGAACTGAAATACAGCTAATTTTCAAAGAGTATTCTATAGGTTCTCAAAAACCCAGTCCTGGAAAACTTCTTTAAACCGGAAGGAGAAGTTTTTTTGAACACTCTGGCTTTCCTCGAGATAGTCATAGCACTTGGGCACTACATGGAAGAAATGGTTGGCACCGGCAATGGTATGAACGGTAAAGTTGGAAGGGAGCGAGTCCGGATATATTTCCTGAAGACTTTCCATAGCCCAATCCGGGTACACCTGCCCGTCATTTTCCCCAAAAAGGAATAAAGACGGGATGTTGATGTCCCTGATATAGGTTTCAGGTTCAAACCCAACCTTCATGTTCATATGCCGCCACCGTTTGGTGAGAGGCAGTACCGAGACCCAGTTTTGGTGGGATTGTGCTTTTTGTACCGCCTTCCTGTATGCAGTGGTACTGTCTTGTCCGTTGCATACATATTCACTGTGATACTCATTAACCAGCTGCCTTGTAGGGTCGAAAGTTGGTCCGCCTAGGGAAGCCATAAGTTTAACCTGATCCGGTGAAGTGGCGGCTACAACCTGAGCCATCCAGCCGTCTTCACCCAGTCCTACAATTCCTATTCGGTCGGGGTCTACTTCCTTTCTTTGCTGTAAATATTGAATAGCTGCCTTGGCATCATCAGCGAAATCGGTTAACGAAGCGCGGCCCCATCGCCCGTCAGATTCACCGACACCGCGCGGATCGTAATAGAGAATACCGATGCCTGCCGGCGGGAAAACCGCTTCCAGGTTCTCCTGAATAAAAATCTCTCGCTGTGGATGATGGTCTCCCCATTCATACATTCCTCCAGAAAACACAAGTACAGGGACATTTTCAGCTTTCTCAGGTAAAACCAGAGTGCCGTTCAAAACAATATCCCCGCTTTTGAAAACAACTTCTTCTCCTTGAGAAACGGAAGAGTTTTGGGCAAAGCTATGTAAGGGGAGTAGTGCACCAATTAATACAAGGCTAATGGTGGCAATTGTCACTCGCATCATGTTGAATAGTCTTTCTGGATGAAAATAGATATCGAACCTTGATTTCATTAAAGTTGCGATTGAATACGCTCAAGTTGTTTCATGTGACGCTGGCTGTGAATAATACTGAAGTGAACCCACTCCATGCGGGTTAAATACCCAAAAACAGGATGTTTGTACTTCATGCATAGTTCTTCTTGCGGAAGTTCTTCAATGAGTTCAGCAATTTTATCCCTGTTATTGCGAAATTTACCGATCAGGTTTTCTTTTGTTTTTTCTCCTTCGGTGGGAAGGATAACACCGGAGGCTTCCATTTTGGCATCTGACTCGAGGAACCGCTTCCTCATATCAGGAAGGTAAGCATCAGGCTGTCGGTCGGTAAGCTGTTTGGTTTCTCCGGTAAATAATCGGGGTATTCCAAATTCAGAACGATATAGGTGTTCCAACACATCCGCTGCCGACCATGAGTCCGAATCGGGCTTTAGATTAAATTGTGCATCGGTGAACTCGTTGACCTTGCCAACAAAGATATCGGTGTTTTCTAAAAGCTGATTTTTAAGCGTCATAGTAAAAGATAAATTGCCCGACTAAAGTAAACGAATGTTCTGAAAGATTCAGTAAAAGATCGTTTTGGAAGTAAACCATTCAAGTTATTCGGGCACGATATCCCTGCCAAATGGCAGAAGTGCCACCGAAGCCAGTTTGAAATGCTGTTTGGCGAATGGAATGCCGATAACCGTTATAAACAAAATAGCCCCAAACACAATGTGGGTGATACTGATCCAAATGCCACCCACCAGAATCCAGAGGATGTTCATAGCCAGGGAAAGGCAACCGTCTGATTTTTCATTCACCACGGTTTTTTTACCGAAGGGAAAGAGAGATAGCCTGGCCAGCTTAAACGTCTGAACTCCGAACGGAATACCTATGATGGTAAGACATAAAATCAGGCTGGAAATGGCATATTCTATAGCTACAAAAATTCCACCAAAAATAAACCAGATGATGTTACCGAGGGTGTTCATGGTTAATCATTCCCTTTAGGCGTGAAGGCCTGAATACCGGTAATTTCTCTTCCAAGGATTAACCCGTGAATGTCATAAGTTCCTTCGTAGGTATTAACAGATTCCAGGTTCACCATATGGTGAATAACCCGGTAGTCACCGGTAATACCATTGCCGCCGTGCATGTCGCGGGAGATGCGGGCAATTTCAAGAGCTTTGCCACAGTTATTTCGTTTGGCGAGGGAGGTCATGGATGGATGATCGCGTCCCTCATCTTTTAGTTTACCCAAACGGTAGGCCAGCATTTGCATAGATGTGATATCGGTCATCATATTAGCCAGCTTGGTCTGGATAAGCTGATTGGCCGCCAATGGTTTACCGAATTGCTTGCGATCCAGTACATAATCCCGGGCTTGCTGATAACAAAACTCAGCTGCACCTACGGTACCCCATGCGATTCCGTATCGGGCGGAGTTCAGGCACATAAATGGTCCTTTCAATCCTTTGATGTCCGGGAACACATTTTCATCAGGAATGAACACATCATCAAAAACCAACTCACCGGTTTCGGAAGCACGCAAACTCATTTTGTATTTGGTAGCCGGCGCTGAAAACCCATCCATCCCTTTTTCAACCAGGAAGCCGCGGATTACACCCTTGTCATCTTTATGTTCTTTAGCTTTGGCCCAAACTACCGCAACATCAGCAATGGGAGAGTTGGTGATCCACATTTTGGCACCGTTCATAATCCAGCCCCCATCAGTCTTTACAGCAGTTGTTACCATGGAGCCGGGATCGGAACCGTGATCAGGTTCAGTCAGTCCAAAACACCCAATCATTTCACCGGTAGCCAGTTTGGGAAGGAATTTTTGTTTCTGTTCTTCAGTCCCGAATTCTGAGATCGGGTACATCACCAACGATGATTGTACACTCATGAATGACCGGTATCCGGAATCCACTCTTTCCACTTCCCGGGCAATTAATCCATAAGCGGTGTAGCTGGCTTCGGAGCCTCCATATTCTTCGGGAACGGTTACTCCAAGCAGTCCCATTTCACCCATTTCTTTGGCGATATCCTGATCAAAATACTCTTCGGTGTTTCCTTTTAGAGCGCGGGGTTCGAGTTTGCTCTGGGCATAATCCCGGGCTGTTTCCATGATGAGCCGGTCCTCTTCATTCAGTTCAGATTCAAAAAGAAAAGCATCATCGATGTTGAATAGATTCTTGGACATTGCGTTGAGTATTTATCTTGATGTTCGTTTGATGGATAGTAAGAAAAATATGCTTCAGGCCGAAAGAGATTATCAGCAGATATAACAAAAAAGCCTGCAGCTCTCAGAGAACTACAGGCTTTTGATTCCAACAACAACAGGAGATCAAGTTGATCAGACTAAACCTTTCTTTAATTCTCTGGCGATGATCAATCGCTGTACTTCCGAGGTTCCTTCTCCAATGGTCATGAGTTTGGCATCACGAATAAATCGCTCTACATGATATTCTTTGGTGTACCCGTAGCCGCCGTGAATCTGAACGGCTTCATCTGCAGCGCGAACCGATAACTCCGAAGCAAACAGCTTAGCCATGGAAGCTTCTTTGGTGTAAGGCTTGCCGTTATCTTTCAGCCAGGCTGCACGGTGAACCAGCAGGCGGGCAGCATCAATTTCAGTAGCCATGTCCACCATTTTTCCTTCCATATACTGGAAGTTTCCAATGGCTTGTCCAAATTGCTTTCTTTCCATGGAGTATTTGAGCGATTCTTCCAAAGCTCCACGTGCAATACCCACAGAAAGTGCGGCTATTCCAACACGTCCGCCGTCAAGTACTTTCATGGTGTCAATAAATCCTTGTCCTTCTTTTCCGAGAAGGTTTTCTGCCGGTACTTCTACATTCTCAAATACCACTTCGGTGGTATCGGATGAATTCATGCCGAGCTTGTGCATTCCTTCGCCGGGTTTTACACCATCCCATTCGCGCTCTACGATAAAAGCAGAAATACCTTTCACTCCTTTGGATGGATCTGTTTTGGCAAGTACTACATATACATCACCAACGGAGCCTTGGGTGATAAAAATCTTGGAGCCGTTCAGAATATATTTATCACCTTCTTTAATGGCCGTTGACTTCATTCCTGAAGCATCACTACCAGAACCCGGTTCGGTCAGGCACCAGGCGGCCAGCTTTTCTCCTTTGGTGAGCGCGGGCATGTACTTCTTTTTCTGCTCGTGATTTCCGGCAATGGCTATGTGTCCGGTTCCAAGGGAAGTATGCGAAGCAACCGTCAAAGCAAGGGAGGCATCCCAGCGGGCGATTTCTTCCAGGGCCAGGCAAAAACTGACCACATCAAAACCCCCGCCGCCGTACTGCTCTTCATGGTAGATGCCGAGCATTCCCAACTCTCCCAATTGCTTAACAATATCGTGTGGGAATTCCTTACTGTTATCTCTTTCCATTACCGAAGGAGCTACAGTTCGTTCTACAAATTCTTTTACGCTGTCGCGGATCATTTTCTGATCCTCTGTGAGCTCAAATGATAACTCTCGGTCTAAAACGGCATCCATATTTCTATACTACTATCTGTTTAAATTTGTTTGTTGGAAACGCTTCCAAGATAACGGTTTGAATCATAAATATCGTTCAGGATTGTATATAATTTTAATTTTCTGATGGCCTATGCATGATAATTCTGATTCAAAATGATTGAATAAGTTGGAGTTCAACGTTTTATATTAGCGCAGATTATTTTGATGAGTAAATTAAATCAGATATAGATGAATTCTCCGATTTTGAAATTCATAGCCAAAGCCTTGGTCATCTTTGTTGGATGGTACATTTTGTATGAATTATGGCTGCTTCCGGCAGGGGATCTCGACTATTGGCTGTCACTCAATATTATCGGAACCAGTGCCGGCATTATTGAAATATTTGGCTTTGATGTGTTTACGGTGAACCGGATTATTGGCATCGGTGAATATCCAGGAATTGAAATTGTAGATGGCTGTAATGGCATAGCTGCAATGGGCTTGTTTCTTGGATTTATTTTGGCCTATCCGGGCGACTGGAAGAATAAACTGAGCTTCTGTTTTGTGGGGATCGGGATTATCTATCTGGTAAACATTATAAGAGTTGTTGCCCTGGCCATCACACAAGCAAAGTGGCCTGAGTTTTTTGATTTTACCCATGATTACTCCACCACGGCTATATTTTATATTGTGATTTTTATCCTATGGATGGTTTGGGTGAATTATGCCGATGCTTTTCCCGATGAAAAGGCAGAGGAATATGCTTAACATTAGATTGCCAGCTCGTTTTGCCTGAAAATAAAATGAGCTTTTAATCTGATACAGTTGGCTTTAATTGAAAAGAGAAGGATTTAATTAATGAGTGAAAATACAGATCAGCATCGCTCACTATTAGAAGACGTTGTTAATAATTTTGTAGACGGGAAATTCTTTAATGCCGATGTGGAGGGTATCTTATCCTCCTTTCCTGTAGATGGAAATGTTTGGATTCTGGGTGCGGGTAAGGCTTCATTCGAAATGGCCCGTCAGGCAGAAAACCATTTCGGTACTCAGATAAAAGACGGAATGGTAATAGCTCCAGAAAGCTCCAGAGATTTGAAGCAGGTTCAGGTTTTCAAAGGTGCCCATCCTTACCCGGATGAAGATTCTGTGTCTGCCTCGTATGAGCTTTGGGAACTGGCAAAAAAGATACCTGAGCGGGATACCGTCGTGTTTTTATTGTCGGGCGGAGCTTCATCGCTATTCTGCATTCCGGCCAACGGCATCGAAATTGATGAATACCAAAAAACGTACGAACTGCTTCTTAATTCGGGAGCATCCATTGATCAAATCAATATCGTCAGAAAGCATATCTCGGAAACCGCAGGTGGAAGGCTGGGGGAATTACTGTTTGCTCATAGGTTGATTTCAGTTATACTATCCGATGTTCCCGGCGACAAGCCCGAAGTTATTGGCAGCGGGCCAACCGTGCCCGACCCGTCGACGTTCAAAGAAGCTTTTCAGGTGTTGAAGCACTTTAGGTTGTGGGAAGATGTACCTCATGCTGTTAGAATTCATCTCTCCAAGGGGATGCACGACGATAGCCCGGAAACTCCAAAGCCTGAAACATCCAACTGGAAAAAGCACAAGGTAACCGTTATCTCGGGTGCTGAAATATTGGCGAAGAATGTCGGTTCTTATTTAAACAATAGGGGATTTAATGTGAAAGTGAGTGATGAAGCCTATGATGCGGATGTGAAAAAAATTTCAAAAAGAATGTGCAGTGATGCCATTTCCATTCTAAGCAAAAAGGCGGACATGAAGCCGCCCGCCGCTCTGGTTTATTATGGTGAATGTACAGTGGATGTGAAGGGAGGCGGTAAAGGCGGGAGAAATCAGGAGCTGGCGCTGAATGCAGCTATTTCCATTGAAGGCCAGCATCCCATTTCGTTGCTCAGTTTTGCCACCGACGGCATTGACGGCCCAACCGATGCTGCCGGCGCAATCATCAACTCTGAAACAACGCTCAAAGCCCGGAAAAAGAAACTGGAGCCGGAATCTTATCTCCAGAAAAACGACTCTTATCATTTCCATGAGCAAATGGATACGACGCTCAAAACTGGAACAACCGGTAACAATCTGATGGATATTCAGGTGATTTTAGTGGGGTAATATCCATGCCTGGTAACCATGTTAAAGAATAATATTTCGGGGTATAAAAAAAGGTACCGGTGTTTCAGAATTAAATTCTTTATTTATCGCAATAACAGCATTAAATGCTTTTAAAAGATTTTATAAGGTTTTTGTATCTGTAAATATGTCTTTTTGAAGGATAATTACTTATAATTTTAGGGTAATTATAGTAAGTCCTTCTTTTATGCCATCTCTTAAACTTGATGCAACCGACAAAAAAATTATCGCCATTCTCCAGCAAGAGGGGCGAATGGCGAATAACGAGCTCGCGAAAAGGATTGAACTTACCACCACACCAACCTTAGAGCGGGTACGCCGTTTAGAGCGTGAAGGGATTATAGAAGGTTATAGTGCCCGCGTAAATAAGGAAGCGGTTGGGCGGGGTTTTACCGCATTTGTGAAAGTCACCTTAAGCGTTCACCAGTTGAATCTGCTGGAGGAGTTTACATCTGCTATAAAAGAAATCCCCGAAATACTTGCTTGTTATCACACCACAGGTGATGGCGACTTTTTGCTGCACGTTGTAGCTAAAGACACCAAAGACTATGAGCAGCTTATGCGAAATAAGCTGACAACACTGCCCGATGTTGAACGATTACATACCAGCATTGTGCTGAATACCATCAAAGATCAATCTCCAATTCCAGTTTATGATGAAAACAAAGATTAAGCCCACATTAGAGTCTGTTGCCGTACATGCCGGAAAAGGAAAAAAAGATCAGTACGGCTCTCATGCGACGCCCATTTATCAAACATCTACTTTTGTTTTTAATGATGTAGAATCCGGAGCCAGGGCTTTTCGTCATGAGGAGGGAGGTGCAAGTCACGTTTACTCCCGGCTCGGTAACCCAACCGTTGAAGAACTGGAAAGAGCAGTATGTGAGCTGGAAACCTATTCACTGGAAAATGGAGATGATTATGCGGGTATGGCCTTTGGAAGCGGAATGGCGGCCATCACAACGGGGATCATTGCCCTCGCTAAAGGAGGACATATTGTAGCCCAGGATGCTCTGTATGGCTGCACCAGTCAGTTTTTGAAGGAGGAAGTTCCGGTGATGGGAATGAGTTGCTCCTTTGCGGATATGTCCGATTTGATGCAGGTTGAAATGGAGTTAAAAAAGCATCCTGAAACTAAACTCATTTACCTGGAAAGCATTGCCAATCCCACCATGACGGTTTCTGATATAAAAGCACTTTCCCAGCTGGCTGAAGAATATGGAGCAAAGCTAATGGTAGACAATACATTTGCCACTCCGTATCACATTCGTCCGTTCGAATTGGGAGCGGATGTAGTGGTTCATTCAACCACGAAATACATAGGCGGACACGGTTCTGTGATTGGCGGAGTGATGGCTGCGAAAAAGGAATTGATTGAGGAGTCTGAAACCGCTCTTTTCAGAAAAAACCTTGGGGGCATAGCCGGACCCATGGATGCATGGCTTACCCTGAATGGAGTTAAAACGCTGCCCCTGCGAATGAAGAAACATGCGGAAAATGGGATGGCCGTCGCACGGTTCCTGGAGAATCACCCAAAAGTGGATTATGTGTTTTATCCGGGACTAGAATCACATCCCCAGCATGCCTTGGCTTCGTCTATTATGAAAGATGGATACGGAGGGATGATTGCCTTTGAACTTAAAGGAGGATATGACGCCGGTGTTTCCCTGATGAACAATGTGAAGCTGTGCACCTTAGCTGTGAGTTTGGGTGCGGTGGATACTTTGATTCAGCACCCGGCTTCTATGACCCACTCCATTGTGGATGAAGAACTCAAAAAACAGGCCGGCATCACCGATGGACTGGTACGTATTTCCGTTGGTATTGAAGGCGCAGAAGACATCATAGCGGACCTCGAGCAAGCGTTGGAAATTCAAAATTAGGAATTCAAAATTTAAAATTGAGTCAAATCAATTTTAAATTTTTCATTTTGTATTCTTAATTACGGATAATGGAAATTACCAACCCCCGCTGGCACCGCCACCTCCGGAGCTGAAACCGCCGCCTCCGCCAAAACCACCGAAGCCACCACCGCCTCCGAATGAACCGCCACCACTTCCTCCACCGAAGCCACCGCCAAAGAAGATGATGCCGTTGGAACCAAGTGAGTGCCTGCGCCCGCCTTTCCCACCTTTCCCTTTAGAAACGAGGAAGAATATCAGGATGATAAAAAGGATGATGAGATCAATAGGGATACCTTCATCACCGGAAGAAGTCCTTCGTTCCGGAAATCCTTCAAATTCACCGGCAGCTAAATCAATAAGAATGTCGGTTGCTTGGTTTAATCCGCCATAGAAATCACCTGCGCGAAAGCTTGGGGTCATTACATCATTGATAATCCGGTTGGCCATGATATCGGGTATGGCGCCCTCCAATCCATATCCAACCTCGATACGCATTTCCCGGTCCTGCTCGGAAATCAAAATTAACACCCCGTTATTGCGCTGCTCATACTGAATATCCCAGGTGTTGAAAAGATTTGTTGCTACATCTTCAATAGGGTAATTCTGCAGGCTTTCGATGGTTGCAATCACAAAAGCATTGGTGGTAGTATCCCGATAACTACGTAGTTTATTTTCCAGCCGCCTTTCTTCAGAAGAGGTGAGCATATCGGCGAAGTCGTTTACCATACCGGTGGGGCGGTCGGGGAGAAAGTCCTGCCCGAATGCGCTTACAGTTACACTAAAAAACAAAAACAGGGTTAGAAGTTTACGCATCACTCTCGCTTTGTTGTTCGTCCTTATTGTAGCTGATCTGATTTGAAAGCTCATTCACATCATCGGGTTGATATGGGAAATGTTCTTTGAGTTTTTGGCCGATTTGCAGGATTACTTCACTTAACCCGGTTTCATAGTCTTCTTTTTTGAAGTAGTCGAGAATCAGTTTAAGCTCTTCTTCCCAAAATTCCTGCCCTACTTTTTCGTGAATACCTTCATCTCCCCAAATGGCAACTTTATGATCCTTCCATGCTACATACACGATCACTCCATTTCGTAATTCAGTCTCATGCATCTTCAGTTCAGTAAAAACTTCCTGAGCCCGCTGCAAGGGAGAATCCGCTTTGCATTTTTTTTCGATGTGAACCCTGATTTCGCCGGAGGTTTCCTTCTCAGCCTCCTTAATGGATTCCACAATTGACTGTTCCTGTTCTTCGGTAAGAAATTTGGCCATTGGTTTTTTAGTATTGGAGATTTAGACATAAGAATTAAGACTACTCCATTATCTTAAATCTTATGTCTTTTATCTGAAGTCTGTTTTAATTGCTGAAATCCACAGTTGGGGCTTCCTGAGCACCTTCATCGGCCTGGAAGTATTCCTTCTGCTCAAAACCGGTAATGGAGGCAATCAGGCTGGCAGGGAAGCGGCGTACTTTGGTGTTGTAAGCCTGTGCAGCCTGGTTAAACCGGCGGCGTTCGGTGGCAATCCGGTTTTCGGTGCCTTCCAGTTGAGACTGTAGGTCTCGGAAGTTTTGATTAGCTTGTAATTCCGGGTACCGCTCAACGGTTACTAACAGACGGGACAAAGCTCCGCTTAACTGGCTCTGGGCTTCCTGAAACTGCTGGAAAGCCTGTGGATTGTTCAGGTCGTTGGCGTCAATATTAACGGATGTGGCTCGGCTTCGTGCTTCAATAACTTCGGTTAGCGTTTCTGATTCAAAGTCTGCCGCTCCGCGAACCGTATTTACCAAATTAGGGATAAGGTCGGCACGCCGCTGATACTGATTTTCAACTTGTGCCCAGGCGCTGTTTACATTTTCTTCCTGAGAAACGAGGCTGTTGTTTACAGTGATTCCATAAAAAACGAAGAGTGCAATGACTCCGAGAATAATCCAAAATTTACCTTTCATGAGTAGTGATTTAGTTGTTTATTTATCGCCCTGCTACGAGCTGAATTTTATTAAGGTTCAAAGATCTAAAATTTCATTCAAACAATAATCAAAAACTGTTCCATTGTCACAACTGAATCCCAAATTCATTTATTTTGACTTAGATGACACTCTCCTTGATCACAAAAAGGCAGAACAAGCCGGACTGCGGGATGTTCATAATCACTTTGATATGTTTAATGGAATTTCGGAAGATAACCTTCTGGAAACCTATCATCATATAAATAAAGGACTGTGGGAAGAATACGGGCGTGGAGATATTGACCGGCATGAATTGCACCGGCGCCGCTTTTCCGAAACATTTCAGGAGCTTGGTTTGGATAAAGACATGCATGAAGAAGCCGGAAAAGTGTATATGAATTATTACCGGAACCACTGGGAATGGATTGAAGGTGCAAAAGAAGCCTATGAAGCTATAGCCGGGAAGTTTGAAGTAGGCATCATCACCAATGGCTTTGCAGAAACCCAACGACTAAAAATTGATCAGTTCAAGTTGAGAGATACAGCCAGTCAAATTGTCATTTCAGAAGATGTGGGCGTGATGAAACCCGATCCGAAAATTTTTGATCATTCTACAAGTTTAGCCGGGGTGAACCGGGAAGACATTCTTTACGTGGGTGATTCCTTCACTTCGGATGTGGTTGGAGGTTCCAAAGCCAGCTGGAAAGTTGCCTGGTACACCAAAAACCCAATTGAGCAGGGCTATAAATTGGCCGACTTAATTTTCGATGATTTTGATGAGCTGCTGAAAAAGTTGGAGATCTGACAGTAGCCTTAATGCATCATGCCATATCCGCCGTTCATCATCGAATACCCTCGCCAGATTAACAATAAACCTATGATGATGGCGAAATAAGAAGAAAAGGGTCGGAGTTTGATACGTAATTTTGGCGTGATAAATCCCGGTGCCATGTTCATCATCAGCATTACTGGTAGTGTGCCCAGGCCAAATAGTGCCATATAGATTGCACTGTGAAACGTAGATGAGGTAATTAAAGCCGCAGCCAAGGCGGTCACCACAAATCCACAGGGGAGGAAGCCGTTCAGCAATCCAATAAACAGGGATGAAAACTTCGAATCACTTTTATAAAGACTGGATATGTGTTTGGTCAGTTCTCCGGTAAATTTTTTATACAACGAGTTTGCTTTACCGGGAAGTTTAATATGAGGAAAAAGGGCAAAAAGTATAATAGTGAAGCCTAATACAATGGAGAGTACATTTTGGTATCCGATGACGGTAACACCCATCCCGAGAACGCCAGGCACAAATCCAATGAGGGCATAGGTGATAATGCGGCCGGAATTGTAAAGCAGCCCGCGAAAGAACATGGAAATCCGGGACTGATTGTTACCGGGAATAGCCAACGCAATGGGACCGCACATTCCAATACAGTGAAAACTACCTAAAAGCCCCAAAGTAAAACCGGTCCAGAGTTCCATTTTTCAGTTATATGAAAATATTCTTCTCTTCGATGTACAGCAGAGAGTCCGATTCCCACTCCACGGTCAATTTCCACCGGCCTTCCTCAAATTCCCCAACAGGGATTGATTGCCGGCCTTCCTGATCAAGGTCAAGCTTAAATCTTTTATCCAACTCGGGATTATTAGGGCGATAGAAAGTGACGTTACCGGAGAGTGAATCCGTTAGAATTTCTTTTGGGAACATCAGCTTTATGGAGACCGTGGGTTCATCGAAGAGTACCACTACCGGATTTTCAAGGTTTTCTGCCCGCTGCTTTTTATCGATGGTTTGCTGGTACTCAACGCCTTCCTGGTAATGATCATTGGATACAAGGTAAAAGTCTAACGAGATCAGGTAGCTTACCACACTCAAAGTGGCAATCACAAATAAGGTAACCGCCAATATAATTCCGGTTCCCCAGTTAAATTTTTTCATGGTTTAATTATTGTCGTTGCTGGCCGGACCCAAAAATCCGGAAGTTATAGTTTCAAGTTTTTCGCCATTCGAATATACACCAAAGGTAAGTTCGGTTTGTAATCCGGTTAGTTCACTCACCGGTAGTTTCACTAAAAAACGCCCTTCGGCAGAATTTTGGGAAGGAATAATATCCACGTTTCCAAGTGATACAATTTCACCTTCGGGGCTTTCCAATCGTAGCTCAAAGTCAATATCTTCAAAGGTTTTATTCAGCACCTTCAGGTTATAAATATTGCTGAACATGTTGTTGGGAAGTTCCTGATATAACGTGCCCGGTTCTCTCAAAATAGACGTTTCTGTATCGGGTCGTAGTGTAAGTAAAGTGATAAAGGTGGCTAACAGAACAATCAGAATGCCTGAATAACCGGCAACCCGGGGGGTAAGAACTTTTTGTTCTCCTTCTTTGATTGCGTTCTCCGAAGAGTACCGGATAAGTCCCAGGGGCTTATCAATCTTCTCCATTACAGAATCACAGGCATCAATACATGCTGTACAATGCACACACTCAAGTTGAGTTCCGTTACGGATGTCGATTCCCATCGGGCAAACCTTCACACATTGGTAACAGTCAATACAATCACCAAAAGTTTCATTGGCGCTGAAGCCTAAATCTTCGAGTGTGGCTTTTCGGTTTTCCAGCTGATACCTGTCTTTGACACTGGCCCTGGTTTCTCCACGTTTGTAGTCGTACATCACGTTGATGGAATTATTGTCGAGCATTACGGACTGCATTCGTCCATACGGGCATACAAAATGACAAACCTGTTCTCTCATAAAGGCAAATACGCCGTAAAAGACCCCGCTGAAAATAATCATGGAGCTTAAACCGGCAAGGTGTTCAGAAGGTGGATCGGTGATGATTTCAAATAACTGATCCGGACCAATAATATAGGCCAGAAACATATTTGAAATGAGAAAGGCGATGCCGAAGAATACACCGTGTTTTAAGGTCTTCTTCCAGATTTTCTCAAAATTCCAGGGCTTTTTGTTAAGCCGGATTTGATCAGCTGCATCTCCTTCAATCCAGTATTCAATTCGTCGGAAAACCATTTCCATGAAAATGGTTTGAGGGCAGGCCCATCCACACCATAGTCGGCCGAAAATGGTGGTAAACAGAACCACAAACAGAATAAAGGCCAGCATTCCAAAAACGAGAAGGTGCAGATCCTGAGGCCAGAAAGCGACACCAAAGATCACAAACTTCCGCTCTATAATGTTCAGAAGCAGCAAAGGATTCCCGTTAATGGTGATAAAGGGCCCGGAGAAGAAAAAGACGAGTAAAAGTACAGCCACCACATTGCGGGCTTTGTAATGCCTGCCGCTTGGTTTTTTGGGGAAAATCCAGTTCCTCTTGCCTTCCTCACTAACGGTAGCGAGGTGATCACGAAACTGTTTCTTATCAATCCTTCTTTGTTCCTCTAACGATGCCATGTGGTTTACTCTCGTTTATACGACCTCAAATAATTCCCTAATTTATTTTTCTTTTGTGATGATTTTATGAATGTGATAAAGTGATAAGTGAAGCATCCGTTTGCGCTATTTTCCGCATGCTTCATTTATTACTTCATCACTGAAATTACTCGATTGTGCAGGGTTGTGCGCGGCTCATGTCAGCGGCTTTTGCACCGGCAGGGTCAGTTCCCTGTATAGAGGCAATATAGCTGATTAGGCTTTGAACCTTTTCATTCGACATGGGTGCGCCACTTCCGTAGGCAATCATCCCCTTATCTGGGAAACCTTCGGTTATGCTTGCAGCCATTTCTTCAGCAGAACAACCGTGAATCCAGAGGTCATCAGTAAGGTTAGGGCCAACAAGACCTTCGCCATTGCTGCCGTGGCAGGTATAGCAAAGGTTGTTATTGCTCATGAAGATTTCCTTTCCTTCCTCAATTCTGGCTTCTTCATTGAGGTATGCCCAGGTGAAATCAGATTCACCCTGTGGTTCTGTACCTCCGCCACTGTCCAGATTATACTTTTCCTCAGCGGCAGCCATTTCCATCTCGTAGAGTTCTTCCTGAGAGGGTCCACCCAGCATATAATAATACACCATGTATCCAACACCCCACGCAATGGTGAAGTAGAACAACCATAACCACCAAACAGGCATATGATTATCCAGTTCACGGATTCCATCGTACTCGTGGTCGAGAAGCAGATCTTTTTCGTCGTCTAATATTTTCATTGCTCTGATTGGTTATAGTTCATCTTGTCGTCTTCGAGGGGGAGGCGTGCGGCATCATCCCAATGATGTTTTCCTTTTTTGATCAGATAAATCAACATGACCACAAAAAAGGTGAAAAAAAGAATGAGGGATATGCTCGGGTAAATCCCAATATCTTCGATCGCACGTAATACATTCTTGTACATGATTACTCCTCCTTTTGCGGTTTGAAGTTAGCCTGGATGCGATCGCTGGATGGAAGTGACTCCCAGGGGTTTTCTTCCCCTTTAATGTCAACTCCCAGTCGCTGCATGTAGGCAATAATGGCGATAATTTTCTTGTCAGAAGTAATCTGAATTCCTTCAATCTGATCAAAGCCATTTTCTTTCAACCCTTGGGTTATTTCCTGAGCCTGTGCGTCCAGGTCGCGAATGGCAATTTCTTCATAGCCTTCCACATAAGGTACGCCTACACTTCTGAGCGCATTAATACGGGCCGGAATGGATTCTTTGTCCATATCCTGAGTGAAGAGCCATGGATACGCCGGCATGATGGAGCCCGGTGAAGTGGATGTCGGATCATACATGTGACGCACGTGCCAGGAATCCGGATACTTGCCGCCTAACCGGTGCAGGTCGGGGCCGGTACGTTTTGATCCCCATAAGTGCGGGTGATCGTAAACAAACTCACCGGCTTTGGAATATTCGCCATAACGTTCGGTTTCGGAGCGGAAAGGCCGAATCATCTGCGAGTGGCAGTTATTACAACCTTCGGCGATGTAAATATCGCGGCCTTCAATTTCCAGCGGAGTGTAAGGCTTCACGCTTTCAATGGTAGGGACATTTGATTTCACAAGAGCCGTTGGTACGTATTCCACAATACCCCCAATCAAAATTACGACCAATACCAATACAGTCATTTGGAGCGGGCGGGATTCAAGGCGTCGGTGCCAGCTTTCTTTATGTCCCTCTGCAGGGTTAATGATCGCCTGAGCTTCATCCGCTTCAGATTTCTCCAAAGAACCCTGGCGGGCAGTTTTAAAGATGTTATAGCTTCCGGTAGCTGCTCCAATAATGAAGAGCGTTCCACCTACCGCACGCAGTGCATACATGGGTATGATCTGAGTTACGGTTTCCAGAAAGTTTGGATACTGAAGAAGACCTTCGGCAGTGAATTGTTTCCACATCAAACTCTGAGTGATTCCACCCCAATACATGGGAATCACATAGAAGATGGCGCCAAGGGTTGCAAACCAGAAGTGGACGTTAGCCAGCTTCACGGAATACAGCTTGGTTTTATAGATCTTCGGTGTGATGTAATACAGCATCGCAAAGGTTAAACCCCCATTCCAGAGCAGGGCACCGTTATGCACGTGACCGATAATGTAATCGGAGTAGTGGGCAATAGCATTTACGTTGGCAATGGAAAGCATAGGTCCTTCAAAAGTTACCATCCCGTAAGCGGTTACCCCTACAACCAGGAATTTTAGTACAGGGTCTTCTCGTACCCGATCCCAGGCACCACGAAGGGTTAGCAGTCCGTTCAGCATACCACCCCAACTGGGCGCAATAAGCATTAAGCTGAAAACCGTACCCAAGGCCTGCGCCCATCCCGGCAGTGCAGTATAAAGCAGGTGATGAGGTCCGGCCCAGATGTAAATGAAAATCAGCGACCAGAAGTGGACAATGGATAACCGGTAAGAAAAAATAGGCCGGTTAGCTGCCTTCGGGATGAAGTAATACATAATTCCCAAAAAGGGTGTGGTTAGGAAAAAGGCCACGGCATTGTGCCCGTACCACCATTGAACCAGAGCATCCTGAACACCGGCGTAAATCGGATAACTTTTCAGGAAAGTAGCCGGCATCTCAAAAGAGTTAACTACGTGGAGTACAGCCACGGTGATAAAAGTAGCGATATAGAACCAAATGGCTACGTACAGGTGTTTTTCACGACGCTTGAGGATGGTCATGATCATGTTGATACCGAAAATCACCCAGATCAGAGTTATAGCGATATCAATAGGCCATTCCAGTTCTGCATATTCCTTACTGGTGTTAATCCCAAAAGGCAGGGTTAATACGGCCGAGACAATAATAGCCTGCCAGCCCCAAAAGTGAATATTGCTGAGTTTCTCACTCCACATAGAGGCTTTACAAAGCCGTGGAAGTGAATAGTAGACCCCGTAGAATATGGCATTTCCGGCAAAGGCGAAGATCACGGCATTGGTATGCAGTGGTCTAAGCCGTCCGTAAGATAGTTCCGGTATAAATCCAAGAAAGTCTGGATAGATCAGTTTTAAAGCTATAGTGAGCCCAACGATAAATCCGATTAAGCCCCAGATGATAGTGGCTATCCCGAATTTCCGGACGATTTCGTTATCGTAATGAAAGGTTTCTAATGATGACATTACTCATCCCGATTTTTGTGGTTAGTTGATTTTTTGTTTGAATTTGTATCGTCAAAAAGTACCCGCATAGATGGTGTGTACTGATCGTCGAACTGCCCGCTTTTAACTGCCCAGAAAAACAATCCGAGGAAGATTAAAGCGACCATTAAACTGAAGGCAATAAGCAGGTAAATTACTTCCATATAGCCAACCCCAGTTTTCGCGCTTTATAGCGCGTGGTTAAAAAGGTAAATACCATCACACTGATAGAACTGAGCGGCATCAGAATGGCTGCTACCAGTGGGGAGAGGTGTCCGGTAATGGCAAAGCCTAATCCAACCGTGTTATATAAAAGGGAAAGCACAAAACTCATGATGATGATATTCATGCTTCCCTGTGAAAATTCGATGAAGTTCTTCAGTTTTTTAAGTGATTTTCCTTCCAGAATGGCATCGCAGGCCGGAGAGAAGGAACTGATATCGTCAGACAGGGCAATCCCAAAATCACTTTGCTTTAAAGCTCCGGCATCATTTAATCCATCCCCGATCATTACCACCTTTTGATGTTCTTTCTGAAGCTCCTTTAAAAACTCCAGTTTTTCTTCCGGTGATTTATTGAATAACAGGGATTGCTGATGTGCAAAATATCCTTCCAGCTCTTCTTTCTGCGATTCATTATCCCCGGAAATAAGATAGGTGAGAACGCTTGTTTTAAGGGACTGAAGAAGATCAGAAACCCCATTGCGGAGCCCTGCTTTAATGCCGAAGTATCCAAGGTATTCACCGTTAATGGATACATGTGCAACGGAACCGTTATAATCTGATTCAGCTACTTCTGAAAGAGGAGTTTTAGTTTGTTCAGCCAAAAAGGTCCGGGAACCAACACAGACAAAACATCCATCAAAAGAAGCAAAAATTCCTTTTCCGGATACTTCATAAAAACTGTCCGGTGAATGTTTGCCATAACCATGATCCTGAATGAAGGCGGCAATTTTCCGGCTTATGGGATGAACGGATTGGGCGCAGGCAGAGTAAATGAGAGATTTTTCCTCTCCAGATAAAGCAATGCCTTTAAAGATAACTGTGGCTTCTTCCTTATTTGTTAAGGTGCCGGTTTTGTCAAAAACCACAGCGGATGCTTTTGATAAGTTTTCGAGAAGCAGGTGATTCTTGACGAACAGTCCGTTCAGCGATAATACGTTTAATGCAGATCCTAATGTGAAGGGAGTTGAAAGAGCAAGAGCACAAGGGCAGGCAATAATAAGCACGGCTGTAAAAACTGATAAGGCCATTTCCATACCGGCCGTTTGCAACCAATACATACCCGCAAGGGCAGAAATTCCTAAAACAGCTACTGTGAAGAATGGACTGATTCGATCGGCAAAGCTGGTCAGTTTCAGCTCTTTATCATTATTGGTGAATGCCTCGTGATTCCAAAGTTTGGTGAGATAACTGTTTTCAACTTCTTCTTCTGTTTTAAAAGAAGCAGAAGCCCCGATCAATTTTGCTCCGGCATAAATGAGCTCACCTCTAGAGACTTCAACCGGGTCAGATTCACCGGTAATAAAACTGTAATCTACAAATGCTTTCTCAGTAAGAAGGGTGGAATCGCAGGGAACCATTTCCTGATTGCGGAGCCTGATTTCCATTCCCGGAACCAGCTTATCCAAGGAAACAGATTTTTCAGCACCGGAATTCTCACTCACATTAATGGCAATGGGTAGATATGATTTGTAGTCGCGGTTAAAAGAAAGGCGGTTGAATGTTTTCTGCTGAACCAGTTTTCCAATCAGCAAAAAGAAAATGAGCCCGGTAAAGGAATCCATATATCCGGTTCCGGTTCCGCTCACGATTTCATAAAAACTTCTTCCAAAAAGAGCGAGGATACCAATGGAAATGGGAACGTCCAGGTTCACCCCTCGCTGACTCAAAGCCGCAAATGCGGATTTCAGGTAATCGCTGCTGCTATAAATAAGCACCGGAAGGGCAAGCACGATATTCAGGACTCCGAAGAAAATGTGAAACTGTCCGCCGAGTCCACTGTTACCAGTATCCAGATAATCAGGAAAACTGAATAACATGATATTTCCAAAAGCAAAACCAGCAACGCCAAGTTTTAGCCAAAGAGATCGGTTTTGGTGAGATTTGGAGGTTGTGGCATCCAGCTTGTCGAGCCGGATTTCCGGCTCGTACCCAATAGTGGTTAATTGCTCAACAACTTTGCGCAGGGACGTAGATTCGGTATCAATAAGTACATCCAGTTCACGCTTTAGAAAATTGACTTTGGTTTGCAGAATGCCGGAATCCAGTCTCTGTAGATTTTCAAGCAGCCAAACACAGGAGGTACAGTGAATATTCGGAATGTATAAAGAAACAGAGAGCTGCTGCTGGTTTTGAAAATCGGCTATCCGTGAAATTACCTCTTCATCTTCCAGGTAATCGAACCGGGTGCGGGAGCGGGTATTTCTGAGGTTGATGCCGGGATTGCTTTCCAGGTCGTAGTAAGAGCAAAGGCCGCTTTCATCCAGAATCTGATAAGCCGTTTGGCATCCGGTACAACAAAAAGACTTTTTCTGAAAGTGTACAGTGGATTCCTGACATACTTCGCCACAGTGGTAGCATACTTCTGTTGATATGGTTGCCCCCGGGTTGGTCATTGGTTGAATGAAGGGACTCCATTTGAGAATTGCAAACGTAAGTCGAACCATTTCTGAGACATACGTTTATCAACCTGATCAAATGTAGTGTCTTTAAGCCATTGTTCAATCTTCTTTCGTTCTACAGACCAAAACTGGTGAAAGGGGCACGGTTCGATATGTCCGCAACCCTCAATGCCCATAAAACACTTATTAAAGAACTCAACGCCATCAATAGCAGCGATTACATCCATCAGACTGACTTGGTCAACCGACTTGGCAAGGTAAACCCCACCATTAAGTCCTCTACGGGATTTAAGGATGCCCGGTTCTTTTAGCTTAGCCAGTATCTGAGATAGATAAGCTGTTGGGCAATTCAACGATTTTGATAACTGTGAGGCCGAAACAGCTCCATCATCCGCACTCTTGGAGATAGCAATAATGGCAGAAATGGCGTATTGAGCCCCTTGTGATATTAACCGCATAGGCAATCGATAAATAAATATTCATATTCTAATATCAATATTAGATTTTAAGAAGATTTATAATTCCGATCAACAGAAGGAGGGATAATTTTAGACATTTAGAATTTTTCTAAATATTGGGGCTGTCTTAAAAATATATTCACAATTGATATATATCATTTGCGAAATCAAAATCAAAGATACATCCTATGATCGAATATCAGACAGCAGAAGAGGCAGTAAAGGCTATTAAATCAGGAGACCGGGTATTTATTCATGGCGTTTCGGCCACTCCGATTCCCCTTGTAAAGGCAATGACAAACCGTCATTCAGAACTAAAAGATGTGGAAGTCATTCATTTGCATACTGAAGGTCCGGCCCCATATGCCGATCCTGAATTCAAAGACAGCTTTTTTGTAAATGCTCTTTTTGTAGGAGCTAACGTAAGGAAAGCGGTAAATGAAGGGCGGGGTGATTACGTCCCGGTTTTCCTGAGTGAAGTTCCCTACCTGTTCCGAAATAATATTCTATCCCTTGATGTGGCACTGGTTCATGTTTCCCCACCCGATAACCATGGCTACTGCTCGCTGGGTGTTTCTGTGGATGCAGCTTTGGCCGCTGTACAATCAGCCGGGTATGTAATTGCACAGGTTAACCCTAATATGCCGCGTACGCATGGGGATGGACTCATCCATGTCAACGAAATTGATGCCCTGGTTGAAGCCAACGAGCCTTTGCCCGAACAGGTTGCTCCTGAACCCAACGAGGCCGAACTTAAAATCGGGAAGTATTGTGCAGAACTGATTGATGACGGTGCAACCATGCAAATGGGAATCGGGGCTATACCCAACGCGGTTTTAACAAGCCTGACGAACCATAAAGATCTGGGCGTACACACCGAAATGTTTTCAGACGGAGTGATTGAGCTGGTTGAAAAGGGAGTGATTAACGGGCGAAAGAAGAAAATTCACCCTGGCAAAATCGTAAGCGGATTTGTGATGGGATCAAAGAAGACCTATGATTTTATAGACGATAACCCGGCCGTGGCCATGCTCGATATCGCTTATATCAACGACACAGCCGTGATACGACGTAACCCAAAAGTAACGGCCATTAATAGTGCTGTGGAAGTAGATTTGACAGGCCAGGTTTGTGCCGATTCCATTGGTACATATCATTATTCAGGGGTTGGCGGGCAAATGGATTTCATTCGGGGAGCTTCGCTTTCGCCGGGAGGTAAGCCCATCATCGCACTGCCTTCAACAACCAATAAAGGAATCAGCAGAATAGTGCCATTCCTGAAACAGGGGGCCGGTGTGGTAACTACTCGTGCTCACGTTCATTACGTTGTGACTGAATATGGAGTGGCTAATTTATACGGTAAAAACTTATGTCAGCGGGCAAAAGCTCTGACCGGAATTGCACACCCTGATCACCGCGAAGCGTTAGAGGAAGCGATACATGTAAGGTTCAATAAAAAATAGAAAGGCCGCAAGTGAGTTAGAGCCTTTTCTTAAATAATCGTACCTTTGGACTTTCTGAAACCCTAACGCTTCAATCACTCCATCGGAATGTCGCAAACAACGATTCAAGAACCGGAAGTAACGCTCGAACTGGCCGAAGAACACGGCCTGAATGCTGAAGAATATGAAATGATTAAATCCCGATTAGGTCGGGTGCCAACCTTCACCGAACTGGGCGTTTATTCCGTGATGTGGAGTGAGCATTGCTCGTACAAAAACTCCATTGTAGAACTCAAAAAGCTTCCTTCTGAAGGAGAAAATTTATTGGTGGGAGCCGGTGAAGAAAATGCCGGGTTGGTTGATTTAGGTGACGGACTCGGATGTGCTTTCAAAATTGAAAGTCATAACCACCCTTCAGCTATTGAACCTTACCAGGGTGCGGCAACAGGAGTGGGTGGTATTCATCGCGATATTTTTACCATGGGAGCCCGCCCGGTGGCAAGTTTGAATTCTCTGCGATTCGGCTCGATGGATAACCCGCGCGTCCGCTATCTGCTGGACGGTGTGGTTCGGGGTATCGGAGATTATGGAAACTCATTCGGAGTACCTGTAATTGCCGGAGAAGTTTGCTTTGATGAAAGTTACGAAGGCAATCCTTTGGTTAATGCCATGAGTATCGGACTGGTGAAAGAAGGCGAGACCGCTTCAGCCATTTCCAAAGGAATTGGGAACCCTGTGATTATTGTAGGGGCAAGCACAGGCCGGGATGGAATTCACGGAGCTACTTTTGCTTCGGAAGAAATCAGTGAAGAAAGTGAAGCCAAGCGACCGAGTGTTCAGGTTGGAGATCCGTTTACCGAAAAGTTGCTGCTTGAAGCCAGCCTCGAAGTATTAAAAACCGGCGCAGTAATTGGCATGCAGGATATGGGAGCGGCCGGTATTGCCTGCTCTACCTCTGAGATGACGGCCAAAGGCGGGCAGGGGATGAAAATTGATTTGGATAAAGTGCCGGCTCGTGAAGACGGGATGACTGCCTATGAACTGCTGCTGTCTGAAAGTCAGGAGCGCATGCTGATTGTGGCTGAAAAAGGCCGCGAGCAGGAAGTGATTGACGTGTATGAAAAGTGGGACCTGCATGGTGTGGTTATTGGGGAAGTGGTAGATACCGAAAATGTAACGTACTGGAAAGGCGGCGAGATCAAAGCCGATATCCCGGCCGACCATCTGGTACTAGGCGGAGGAGCTCCCCGGTATATCCGTGAGACGAAAAAACCGGCTTACCTGGACGAAGTACAGAACTTTGATATCGACTCACTGGATCATCATGACAATTATTCCGAAACCGTAACCCGACTGCTTGGTTCGCCTAATATTGCATCCAAACGGTGGGTACACGAGCAGTATGACACCATGGTTCGGACCAACACGGTAACCGGGCCCGGAGCTTCAGACTCGGGAGTGATTCGCATCAAGGGCAGTAAAAAAGGTTTGGTAGCCAAAACCGACTGTAACGGGCGGTATGTATATCTGAATCCACGTAAAGGAGGACAGATTGCCGTGGCAGAATCGGCACGGAATGTAGTCTGTTCCGGCGCCAAACCCATGGCCATCACCAACTGCCTGAATTTTGGAAATCCCTATAAGCCGGAAGTGTACTGGACCTTTAAGGAAGCATTGGGTGGGATGGCAGATGCTTGTCGTACTCTCAACACCCCGGTAACCGGTGGAAATGTAAGTTTCTACAATGAAAATCCTAACAGCGCGATTTTCCCTTCACCCATCATCGGGATGTTAGGAGTAATTGAAGACGTGGAAAAACATGTAATGACTCCCGGCTTCAAAAAAGAAGGAGATGTCGTTCTCTATATCGGAGCCGACCGAAAAGGACTGGGTGGAAGTGAATATCTTAAAACCATCCATGAGCTCACCACCGGCGATGCCCCGGAAATTGACCTGGATTTTGAAGTGAACTTGCAACAAGCATTATTGACGGCTATTCAAACCGGACTGGTTACAGCTGCTCACGACGTATCCGATGGCGGGCTGGCAATTGCTCTGGCTGAGATGGCTATTTTCGGGAAGAGAGGTGCCGAAGTTTCAGTGGAAACCATGAAAGGCTCAACGCATGAAATTCTATTCAGTGAAGCACAATCAGGAGTGGTTATAACCATTCCGGCTGCCGAATTGCAAACCGCTAAACATCACTTTGAGAAAGCAAACGTACCTATGTTTGAATTAGGTGTGGTTAAAGGGAACAAGCTGGAAATCAAAGATCTGGTTTCGTTAGATGTAGCGGCTGCCGAGAAGACCTATGAAAGCGTTATTCCTGAAGCAATGGAAGCCTGATAAAACATAAGGTTAAGCTGACCGGAAATGAGCTCTTTTGTTAGAAATAGATAGAGCCGCGAGCTTAGGTACGGTAAAGTTCATATCAAGGAATTCTTTTGGGGTGATCCCGATTACTTTCTTGAAATCTTTGATCATATGGCTCTGGTCAAAATAGCCCAAATCATATCCCATTTCCGTGAGGCTTGAGCCGGAAAAAATTAACTGATTGAGTAGGTAATTAAAGCGGATCAGGTTGGCATATTGTTTGGGGGAAAGTCCGGTAGCATGCTTGAAATTCTTCTCGAGGGTAGATTTATGCATCCCGAAAGAGTCACAGAATTTTGAGATAGTAACCCCACCTTGTCTTTTTATCACCTCGGCAATAAAAGCTGAAATAATGTGATCTTGCTTTGGCTCTTTAACCTGACTGACAAGCCAAGAGTTTATCTTCTCAATAATTTTGGGAGCAGATGTATTCTTTAAAGCTTCATCCATGGCAAGGTCAGCCAATTCCGGCATTAGCTGCTGCAGGGGGTATCCGACTTCACTCAATTCTTGCAGGCTAATTCCTGTCAACTGTTGAATGGCTCCCGGTTTGAACCGCATACCCAAACATTTTGTGAATGGTCTTTGATACACCTTTACTGCTTTTCTGAATGCCGGAACCAAGCTACAATATTCAACTAAATGCTTTTCACGGTTCTCTTCATCGTCCCGCAGGTAATTACCGTTCAGCATAAAGATAGCATCCGTGTTACCATCGGGAATGATGAAATCGAAATCCTGCTCAAAGTCATGTGGATGGAGTGTACTTACCCAATAAGATTCCACAAGATAGCTGACAGAAGCCGGCGCGGCATATTCAACATAATCCATAAAATGTGACTCCTCCTATGTTGTTCGTGTATTTCAACGCAAAACAATAGTGAATGTTAGCGAGAAATTCGTCTTTTTTACAAGGGTATTACTAAACAGTTTGTGTATGATAGTGCCAACTTTCAAATAATGATTCTGCTATGAAAATATTACTGACTCTTATAATTATGATTTTGGCAATTACCGGTAATTCATTTGCACAAACAAGTGTACAGGAACTGGAAGCATACTTTGATTTCTGGGTGGGGGAATGGGAACTGTCGTGGACTGATAATCAGGGAAAGGAAGGGGCCGGAACCAACACCATCGAGAGAATATTGGACGGAGTGGTTATTCAGGAAAACTTTATGGCTACAGAAGGTGCCCTTGAAGGATATAAAGGCCGGAGTGTATCGGTTTATAACCCGCAGCGACAATCCTGGCATCAGGCCTGGGTAGATAATCAGGGTGGTTATATTGACCTAAAGGGATCGGTTGATGGCAATCAACGAATATTTCAAACAGCCGAACGACCGGGACCACAGGGAGGTACCATCATTAACCGAATGGTATTTTATGATATCAATAAAGATTCTTTTACCTGGGATTGGGAATCATCTCAGGATGGAGGAGAGAGCTGGTCGCTCAACTGGAGAATATTTTATCAACGGGTGAAATGAACAGAAAAACATTCAAAATAGTAACTCAAGCATTGCTTGTTGTACTAATTTTTAGCTGCACAGTTAAGCAGGGAGATGAAAAAAAGCTCAAAGAAGTAAGTTTTTTAACTTCTGACTCAGTCAAAATATTCGGTAACCTTTATATAGAAAACTCAGGTTCTCCATTGATTTTATTATTTCATCAAGGTGGATCGAATTCAAGAGCAGAGTATAATCCAATCATCCCTAAGTTACACAAGGAAGGCTATAACATCCTGGCAATAGACCAGCGATTGGGCGGACAAACATATGGTATGTACAACCGAACCATAGCCAAGTTTAAAACTAACCCCCACACCTACTGTGATGCGTATAAAGATCTTGAAGCTGCACTTAATTATGTAAAAAGTAGCTCGCAATTTTCAGGTGATATCATTGCATGGGGAAGCAGTTACAGTGGTACATTGGCTATTCAGTTAGGAGCCAAAAACGATTCACTCATTAAAGGAGTCATTGCATTCTCGCCGGCTTCGGGAGGACCGATGGCACCCTGTAAGCCGGATGAATATTTGAAAAATATGGAAATGCCTGTATTGGTGGTGAGACCAAAAAGTGAAGCAGAAATTGAAAGTGTTAAGGATCAATTAAGAATAGTTAATGAAAGTGGACATCAGTTTTACCTGGCTGAAAATGGAGTTCATGGGTCTTCATTGCTGGTACAAAAAAGGGTTGGGCACGATGTAGAAGAGAGCTGGAATGTAATTCTGGATTTCATTTCAGAAACTACGGGCTATAATAACTGACAGAATATGTTAATGTAAAATCAACGATTACTTGCTTGTACTATGAATCATACTTTAATTTTACTGATAACAATCATTGGCTTGTTCCCTATCAGCAGCGATACCCCGGATGCTTTCTGTGAGAATAGTAGTTACTTACTCAGGCAAAGCCAGAATGCTCACGATCCGAACAATGAATGGGCAGGTGCCATCTTAAATATTCACATTCAGGAACCCAGGTTGCAGAACCCTCAGCGCTATTCCATTCTGACATTAAATAACAAGACAGGGTATTTCAGTTTTATTCGGGATTCTGAGGTTGGAAAGGTTGAACGTATTATCGATGAAGAAGGAAACCCAAAGGTTTTGCTAAACGGTTCAACCCAGATAGTTGAAGATACAGTAAATGAATACCGCTTGGGAGAAGATCGAAATGCAGGCTACCGTTCGTTTTATGAATTAATGTATGGATTGCCGATGTCAGTGACTGAAGAGATGTGGGCAAGTATTGAAGATGCAGAACTATTATCCCTGGAAGGACAGGAAGTTTATAAAGTGAGGCTCGAGCTGAAGCAAGCGATGATAAGCAAGCACTGGGTACTTTATTTTGATAAGAACAAGTATTCCCTTGCTGCCCTGAAATTTGATCACTCTGAAGATTCAAACCGCCCGGATGAAATCATCATGTTTGACGGGGAGTATAAGCTTGGTGAAATCACGATCCCGAGGTTCCGGCACTGGTATCATATGGAGAGCGGGGAATACAGAGGGAGCGATGTGATCTTGAAGGAGCCGTCCGATAATTAACGGAACGAATATTCGTGTATTCCACTTTTCCATGATGACTATTTATCAAGAAAGATTATCACATTATGGAAAACAAAATTGTACTCATCGTAGGCGGATCAGGTGGTATTGGAAGTGCAACGGCAAAGCGATTTGCGAATGAAGGTGCCAAGGTAGTTCTGGCCTCACGTAACAAAGCCAACGTCGAAAAAGTAGCCCAAAATATTAATGATAACGGTGGAGAAGCCTTTGCAATCGAAGTGGATGCTACCAACGAAGGCTCAGTACAACGCATGGCTGATGAAATTACCAATCAGTTGGGTAAAATCGATGTACTTATTAACGCATTCGGGCAGGGAATTATACAGCCTTTTCCGGATATCAATCCTGCTGATGCCAAAGAAATAATCGACACCAACGTATACGGTACCTACCTGGTTACCCAAACGGTCATGAAAAATATGAACCAGGATGAACCGACATCGGTCGTCATGTTTCCCGGCACCATGGGGAAATATGTCATGAAAAATGCATCTGTTTACGCCGCATCTAAATTTGCCATACAGGGGTTCACCAAAGCTTTGGTTGAGGAGCAGCGAAGAGGAAATACAAAATTTTCTCTATTATATCTTGGCGGAGTAGATACGCCTTTTTGGGACGATGAGAGGGTAAATATGAAAGTCAGAAAAGACATGATGCTCACCCCCGATGAAGTAGCTGAAGCGGTGTTCTATGCCGTAAATCAACCCTCCGGTTCGGTTATGAACGAGGTGGTAATTCAACCGGAATCACACCAGTTAGTGTGATAAGGTAATTCAGGCACGTTCGTAGAAATCAAAAGCTGATTTATAAAGCTGAACGATCACTTTATATAAGTGAATTCTTTCAACATCTGCTCAGTACTAAATAGGTTAAAACCTAAGAATACAGTAATGTTGAATCAGACTACAGCTCTTCTGATCTTATATATGTTGCTGTACTATATTAATTCTTGTAGTCAATAGTGAAATCAGGATACAAGACAAGTGGACTGTATTGAGTACTATTTACGCTCACTTAATTTCAAATAAATGAATAAGCTGAACAAGTTTTTAGAAAAGTATTCAAGCTACGGCGAGGTATTCATACGCATCATGCTGGGTTTCCACCTCATATATGGAACACAAGACAATGTATTTTCCTGGGACCGAATGCTGGAATTTTCTGAGTTCCTGGCCAGTTTTGGCTTTCCGGTACCGCTGCTTTCGGATGTAGTATCCGTTTATGCCCAATTCCTAAGTGGTATTATGTACATAATCGGGTTTCACATTCGGATAGCGGCACTGGTCATGGTATTCAATTTCACCGTTGCTATACTGATGGTACACATCGGTGATAGCTATCCCGGAATGTTTCCTGCCCTGGTGATGCTTCTCGGTTCTTTATACTTGCTGCTCAATGGCAGTAAAGTACTTACCATCAAATAAAAGAGATGTCACTATGCTGTTAATCAGCAACCGGACATTTATCCAGTGAGGTTTTATAAGCCTTCTCAAGTATATCCAGTCCTTCATCAATCTGGTCTTGGGTGATCGTAAGTGGCGGACGGAAACGTACGGTATTGGATCCACAGGAAAGGATCATCAAGCCGTTGTTTACACATTCTTTGATTACTGCATCGCGGGAGTGACCATCCGGCAGGTCAACGGCGCAGAATAGTCCTTTTCCGCGTGGATTGGTAAAATGCTCGTGCTGGTCGGCAAGGGCCTCCAGTCGGGTTTGCAGATAATTACCGACGGTGGCTGCATTATCAACCAGATTCTCTTCTTCTATTACATCCAGAATGCGCCCGAAGCGAACCATATCCACCAGGTTACCGCCCCATGTAGAATTAATCCGGGATGAAACATGAAAGCAGTTGGTTTCAACTTCATCCACTCGTTTTCCGGCAAGAATACCGCACACCTGGGCTTTCTTTCCAAAAGCAAGGATGTCGGGTTTCACGTAATGCTCGTGAGCCCAGAATTTTCCGGTCATGCCAACCCCGGTTTGTACTTCATCGTAGATGAGCAGGGCTTCATGTTTGTCAGCCAAATCCCGAAGCGCCTGGTGGAATTCCGGACGGAAATGACGATCGCCGCCCTCTCCCTGAATCGGTTCAATTAAAATGCAGGCAATGTCATCTTTGAACTGCTCAAAATAACGTTCGGCCTGAGCGATGGCTAAGTCTTCCTGAGAAGCGGTATGCTGTATATTTTCTTTGGTGGCAGGATAGGTCATAGCAGGACTGATAACCCGCGGCCAGTCGAATTTTGGGAAATACTTAACTTTGTTGGGAACCGTATTTGTTACCGAAAGGGTATAGCCGGAGCGGCCGTGAAACGCTTTTTCAAAGTGAAGTACTTTATGCCCTTTTTCTTCCCGGTATCCCTTTTCAAAATTCTTCTGCACTTTCCAGTCGAAGGCAACTTTCATGGCGTTTTCAACAGCTAACGCTCCACCGGATATGAAAAAGGAGTAGGGCATGTAATCGGGAATTCCGACGCGGTCAAAAGATTCCATAAACTCGGCCATATCCTGTGTGTAGATGTCGGAATTGGAAGGTTTATTGATGGCGACGCGTCCCAATTTGGCTAAAAAATCATCATCCTGAGCCAGTTTGGGGTGGTTCATCCCTAAAGGATTGGAAGCAAAGAATGTAAAGAAATCAAGATAGCGCTTCCCTGATTTGGAATCGTACAGATAAGGTCCTTCGCTTTCCTCAAGGTCAAGTACCATTTCGTAACCATCGGTAAGCATATGTTTACTTAACACGGATCGAACCTGATCAGGGGTGATTGTCATACTATCTCGCATTGTTAGCTCCTGCTGTAAATTTCACGTTTCTTGGAAGCTACCAAATAGAGCGTTTTGCCTCAATAGCTTTTAAATACACTAAAGTTAGAAATGCCCATTGTATGGCTGATGACGGTGCACGAAGCAGGAGGCTAATCTTCTTTTTTACAATCGGTAAAAATTTGGGGTGCTTATTCTGAAGAAAGGTTAAATAACAAAACTCCTTCCTATAAAGAATTGCCAAAACTCTGTAGTATTCAGTATTGACTAAAATACTTAGTACGTGAATGTAGCTATTCAACATATGCCGTATTGGAGACTGCAGGTTTTGGCTTCTTTTCCTCTACATATATATGAATGATTACTCCTGTTTAATAAAATATTAAATACAGGGTGCTCTCAGGATCATTTTTAAAATTAAGGACACCAGCCCATCGGCACCTGTACAGTTTCTGAAAGTGTTCGATGCTCAACTAATATCTGAACCTCAGTTTGAGGGTTATTTTTAAAGCCCCCTTCTGTGCCAAGCTCAGCTTCGCCATTCACTACTGAGTATGTGGCAGTGTGTGCCAGTGAGTATTTTACTCCATTACTGAGAGTGACAATGGGGTTAAGTCTTCTGAAGTATAACCCCCGGGTAGATTGGCTGGGAATACATTCAAGGACTACTTCCATGGATTCCGGCTCAGGGTTTTTCATGGGGCTAAAGAAAGCCGCTAAAGGCAGATGTATTCGCTGAAGCCAGTCGGACTGAATATGTGCTCCACTTGGAACTTCATAGTAAAAATTGTTTTGCCCGGGAGTAACACCGTGTTGATCGAGTTCTCTATACAGAGGAACATAGTAATTCCATTCATTGGTGCCGATGTCGAACCAGAATTTTTGTTCTGAATCATAAGACCCTTCAACCTCGGAAAAGATGCTGTAATCAGCTACCCACAGTGAACCGGAAAGTCCGGCTGAATATTTTATTTTATCAGGGAATGTAAGCCCCATCCAGGTTGAGATTAGTCCGCCTAATGAAGCTCCCAAGATGGCAACTTCAGTGGTATCGATGGAATAATTTTCGTCCATGTAAGGAATCACATAATCAAATATGCCTTGTGCATATTCAGAGGCATCAGGAGTATATGGCCCCCAGTTTGTGGTAATCCACCGGTCATCATAGGGAATGTACCAATTCATTCGCTGCCCCTGATTGTAGATGGCTGCGGCAACAACCGGCCTGATTTTTTGATCCGATATCAGATCTTGTAACACCCGGTCCATATTCCAGGAGCCCCCACCGAACATGTCTTCCCCATCATTTAGTAAAAGTAAAGGGTAGGGAGTATCCGGATCATAATCTTCAGGAATAAAAACCTCGATGATCATTCCATTACTCAGGCGAAACTTCTTATCCCATGATGTGCCCGGTTGTTCGTTTCTATCAGTTGAAGCCGGGGTTGAACACCCCAATGTGATACCCGAGAAACAAAGGACTAGTAATATTAAACATAAATGTCTAATCAGCATGGCAGTATCGGTTTGAGGTTAACGAAAATCAGTGTATTCGGTTTACATGGTAATGAACCCATGGTTGCTTAGCTCAGGGCTAAAAATGGAGTGACATTTTTTGTGGATGAAAAGGGATTCATGAAGAAGAAATGCACCATCGCAGAAAAGCTAACGATTATACTTATCAGGCCCATAACTTCATCATAGGAAGGTGAACGTTCATCCTGAAAAATAGAGAAGTATAGCCGGGGACCATTAACTTACCGAAAAATTATACAGACCAGTTGCGATGACTCAATCACTAAAGCTCTTTACGCTCATCACCTTTTTACTAGTATCGGTGAATGTAACCGCTCAATCTTATGTAGAAATTTATAATGAAGGGCAGGAAGCTCTAAAGAACGGGGATGTTCAAACATTCAGAGAACGTATGGTGCGCGCCAACAAGCTTCGCCCAAATCATCCGGTTATCATGTACAACCTTGCCAAAGGGCACATGTTGAACAATGAGAACCGGCAAGCTTTTCAAACCCTTGAAGTGTTGATACATTTCTATGCTTCTCCGTCAATATTAGATACGTCAGAGTTCAGCATTCTTAAAATTTTACCTGAGTGGGAGGAACTGTCAAAAGCCGCATCGGAAAAACAAAGAACCACTATCACCAGTGAGGTAGCCTTTGAATTTGATAAGCCGGGTTTTCATCCTGAAGGAATAGCCTATGATGGGGAAACCGGAGATTTTTACCTGACAGACATAAGAGAAGGATTGATTTACAGGTTCAATCCAAAAGTGGAAGAACTTGGGTTGTTCGTGGATTTGAAAGAATCGGGATATTGGTCGGCATTGGGAGTTGCCATCGATCCGGTTGATTCTGACATACTCTGGGTTACTTCTTCTGTAATGCCCCAATTTTCTGACTACCA
Source organism: Gracilimonas sp. BCB1 (assembly GCF_040117685.2). Taxonomy (NCBI): domain Bacteria; kingdom Pseudomonadati; phylum Balneolota; class Balneolia; order Balneolales; family Balneolaceae; genus Gracilimonas; species Gracilimonas sp. BCB1. The sequence continues at coordinate 234,482 of NZ_JBEDYP020000014.1, forward strand.
TGAGGAGATTGACGGGAAGTCTGCCGTGTTGAAAATCAACAAAAAAACCGGGCAGGTAATCAAAAGTTTTCAACCGAAAGGCGAGCGGATTTTTGGTGACCTGACCATCACTGACGATGGTATTGTATATATATCAGATAGTAGAAACCCTGAGGTATTTACCATTGACAGTAATGACGCATTGAAAGTAGTGTATCAACATGAAGGATGGTGGAACCTGCAGGGGTTGGCCTTCTCCGATGACGAGAAATTTTTATACCTGTCGGATTACATCACCGGAGTGTACAGCATTGAAATAAGCTCAGGAACAATTCGGCCGATAATGGATGAAAATGAATGGCTGAGGGGAGGAGATGGCATTTACCAAAAAGGCGGGTTGCTAACTGTTCTTCAAAATGGGACTACGCCAAAAAGAGTGGCTCAGATTCGGTTGGATGACAAGGGAAAGGCAATGGCTGAGACCCTGGTTTTCCCAGATCAAGCCCGGGAAGATATCAATGAGCCAACGCTGGGCACTTGGGTAAATAATGATTTGTACTATATTGGGAACAGCCCCTGGGGGTACTACGGTGAAGACAGAAATCCTGTACTGGATAAATGGCCGATACTCAAAATATTCAAACTTAAAACACAGCCGGCAAGCCCATGAGGTTTAACACCCTGAAAAACAGACTTATCATTTCCTTTGTGCTGGCGATGCCGTCGTACACCTTCTTGTATTTGATAAGGGGGTATGACTTTGCAGATATGACCCTGTATTCGCATGTGGAGTATTCCATTGCTGTTTTTATCATACTGATTGCCCTTTTTGAAGTGCATACCCTGAAAAGCCACCGGCTGGAAGCTTGGCTGCCCTGGCAGCAAAAAATTCCACAGCGATTGTGGTCTGAAATTGCATTAACAGCCCTATTAACACCGGCAATTGTAACCCCTGTTATGGTGCTGTTGTATCAAACCCTGTGGGATATGAGCGTTTGGTTTCCCGGGATGATAGAGTACAATCTCTTTGCCCTTAGTTTCTCGCTTTCTATCGGGGCCTTTGTAAATGCGGATGTGATTATAAAGGAGTGGAAGAAATCGTTATTGGAAAATGAGATCCTTGAAAAGGAAAATGCAAAAGCAAGGTTAAGTGTACTTCAGGCGCAGATAAGTCCTCATTTTTTATTCAATAACTTCAACGTACTGAACGCCTTAATTGACGAAGATCCGAAATTGGCTCAAAAATACCTGGATGCGCTCAGCGATATTTACCGGTATGTACTGAATCAAAAAAATGAAGAGCTTGTTTTATTGCAGGATGAAATTGAGTTCATTAAAAAATATCTGTTCCTGCTCCGAATTCGGTTTAATGAAAAGCTTACTTGCACGATTTCCGTAAACGGGCACGGCGATTACAGGGTACCATCGGCCACGCTTCAGATTTTGGTTGAAAATGCGGTAAAACACAACGAGATTTCTTCCCGTCATCCTTTGGAGATTTCAATCAAGGTAAAGGATGATGAACAGCTTGAGGTTCGAAATAATCTTCAACCCAAAAAGAGTTCCGTTAAAAGCACCGAAGTAGGATTGAAAAATATTTCGGACAGGTATAAATACTTTACGAACAAACCGGTGCATATTGAGAAAAATGAGCATGAGTTTGTGGTTCAGATACCCATACTAAAAATGAATGCGTGATGAAGATTCTTATTTGTGAGGATGAAGCACCTGCCAGCAAGCAGATTTCAAAACATATAAAGGCCGTACACGAAGATGCAGAGATCGTCGCTGCTGTAGAAACAGGCGAAGAAGCGTTATCCGCAATCAGAAAGCATGAGTTGGATTTAATCTTTATGGATGTGGAACTGGCAGACGGCCCCTGCTTCGAGACGCTGGATAAGATCGAGATTAATACCCCCATCATATTCACTACGGCCTACGATGAATATGCACTGAAAGCATTTAAGCTGAACAGTATTGAGTACCTGGTAAAGCCTATTTCGCGGGATGATGTAGCCAGGGGATTTGAAAAATATAAGCGGGTAAAAAAGACATTTGAGGAAGGCCCGGCTTTTACCTTCACCAAAGAAATACTGACTGAAAATAACTACAAAGACCGGTTCCTGGTGAAGCTGGGAAGGAAGCTGTTTCCATTGCGGGTCAACGACATTGCCTATTTTATGGCCAGTGATAAGTTGGTTTGGCTGGTCACGAATGAGAAGAAAAAATATATCATCAATTTTACCCTAACCGAGCTTGAAGAAATGCTGAATCCTGAACTGTTTTTCAGGCTGAACCGGCAGTTTATCGCGCACATCAATTCAGTAAAAGACCTGGAACCTTACTTCAAAGGACAAGTTACGGTAAACCTTACCCCTCCGGTAGAAGACGAAATCATCATCAGCCGAAATAAAACACCTGAGCTAAAAGAGTGGCTCGGGGTGTAGCTACCACTAAAAAGCCGGAAAGTCACTTATCTTTTTTTATATGATACGCTGTTAAGCCTGATCTGATATTACTCATATTTGTAACAATGTGTTTTTTACATTTCCTTAACCCTTGCCGGCATAAACTTTGAAATTATTACAGTATATATAAGTCCGGTATTCAAAGAGGTGGTTAGTATTATGAGATTTACTTCAGGTATTCTGTTTTTCATTTTATTTAGTTTACTGAGCTCCCCATTCCTGTACGCACAGCCCGACTCCATTTTGCGTTTCATTGTTCAGGAAGAGAGCGGCCAGCCTATTGTAAGTGCAAACGTCTTGTTGTTTGAAGCTGAGGAAGAAGACTACACCGACTATGGCGTTACCAGCCGTGATGGGTTTGTAGAATTTCGGGGCCTTAAAGCAGGACGGTACAGAATCGAAATTTCCTTTGTCGGTTTTAAAACCTTTGAGGAGTTTTTTGAAGTAGAAGAAGGAGAGACGGCCATTCATCGTATTTCCATGGAGGAAAGCATCGGTGAATTGCAGGAGCTTGAAGTGGTCGAAAAGGGTGCGAAGACGGGAATGGCAGGGATAACCCGCATCCGTGCAGAAGATATTTCGAGAGTTCCGTCGGCCAGCCTTGAAGGTGATTTAATGGCATATATCGAAACCATGCCCGGAGTGGTGAGTACCGGCGACCAGGGAGGGGATTTATACATCAGGGGAGGAACCCCCTCACAGAACCTTGTTTTGGTAGATAATATACCGCTGGTAAAGCCCTTCCATATTTCGAACTTATTCTCTGCCTTTCCTGAAAAAGCCGTTAATAATGTGTCGGTGATGGCCGGTGGTTTTGACAACAGCTACATGAACAGCACCTCTGCCGTTATTGATGTAAACCTGAAAACCGGGAACCTTCAAAGGTTCGCAGGCAGTGCTTCGTTAAGCCCGTATTTATCAACCGTGTTTATTGAAACCCCACTGCAAAAAGGAGTGTCTTCGTTATTTGTAAGTGGCCGGGCCTCAACTATAAATCAGTTTTCCGGGTATTTGGGATCCGATGAAAAAGACATGCAGTTCTACGATATCATTTCCAGGTACACCCTTCAGGGTAAAAAATTTAACTGCAGTTTGAGCGCTATTTATACCGAAGATGAGGGACGGATTAACACCCGTCGTAATACCCGGCTGGGATGGACAAATACCGGAGCGGGTATCCGCTGTTTTGGCTTCGATGAAATGTTTGCCCATCCTTTTGAAGTCTCTCTGGGATATTCAGGATTTTCGAATACGGAGGGTAATGAATCCGGAATTGAACGAAATTCAAGAGTTGATCAGGGGTACCTTCGGGTCGACATGCAAGAGGAAGTGGCAAACCTGACTTTTGATTATGGAGTGAATGTCTGGTATCAAAGCTTTAGCGGGCAGGCAAACGAACTCTTTACTTCCTTTGATGAGGGAATTGAAGGCATTTCGGCAATCATACAGCTTTACCTGAAAACCAAATGGCAGGTTACGCCCCGCCTGATTTTAGAGCCCGGGGCCGGCACTCAGATCACGCTGAATTATTCATCCGGGCTGGAGCCCCGCTTAAGGGTGCAATACAATCCGTTCAATAATAACCGAACAGAGTTTAGTATAGCAACGGGTTTATATTCTCAGACACTGGAAGGCATAACAGATCCCCGGGACGCGGGCTCCACCTTCACCTTGTATTCACCCACAGGGTATAATGATCCTCTGCAAAAGGCCTTTCACAGTATTTTTTCCTGGAGAAATCGTTTTGGCCGAAACTGGACCACAAACATGGAAGTGTATTATAAAAAACACACCAACATACCGGTTCCGCGCTGGTCACAAACAGTAGGCCTGGAAACAGAAACGGTTCGGGCCGAGGGAAATACCTACGGTGCCGATTTCAGGCTGGAGTATAGCAATGGTCCCATATTCTGGTATGTAGGATACGGATTTGGGGAGGTGGAGTACACAGCTCAGGGTGCCGATTTGGAAAGATGGCTGGGAGAGGAATTACAGAGTTATAATCCGGGTCATGATCAGCGGCATAAAGTTAATACACTGATTAATTATAAGTTCAAAGGCTTTGACTTAAGCTTTAACTGGGAATTTGGAAGCGGGTTTCCCTACACACAAATTTATGCTACAGACCTGCGGCTTGATGTTCCATATGATGACCCCACCAAAACACCCGGTTTAGGTGCAGCCTATTACGATAAACCCTACGGAAAACGACTTCCTGTTTACCATCGTCTGGACGTTTCATTAAAAAAATATTTCGATCTGTCCCCATCGGTTAGGCTGGGCAGCGAAATTGGGGCTATTAATGCCTACGATCAGGACAATATTTTTTATGTGGATATAGTGGAATATGAGGTGGTAAACCAAACCGGTGTGCTGCCTTATTTATCCCTGAGCGTAAACTTTAACTGATGGGTGAAAGAATGAACGCTGTTAAAAATACTTGTCTGCTGCTTGTGCTGCTGATCTTATCTCTTTCATGTGATACTTCTATCGTACCCATCACAGGCGGAGATCAACAATATTCTATTTACGGCCCACTCAATATTGCCGAATCTCCGAATTATATTCGTGTTCATAACAGTAAGGCTGTGTTGAATGCCGATGCCACATTACCATTGAATGTGACTATGGAGATTACCAACCTGAATTCCGGATTTGCTGAAATACTGGATGACAGGCTGGTTCAATTCAGGGGTATCTATACCCATAATTTCAGAATTGATATGCCTATAGAGTTCGATACCCGCTATAGGGTTGAGCTTGAGGATTTAGAGACCGGCGTCACATCAAGTCTGGTAACTGTGACAACCAAGCAATCTGAGATTACGATTCTTGAGGATAGCGTGGGTTGTAATTCCCCATTCAGAATTCAATTGTCCAATATAGATTTAGAGGCCGGTGAACGCCTTGATACTGAAGTAGCTGTGAAGATCGGAGATGATTGGAGGTGGACACCCAGAATTGTAAACAGGGTTTATGATGATGAGGCCAAGACGCTGATTCTGTCCTGGACTCCAAATGAAATTTCCAGTTATATAATGGGGCCGTTAGATTTTCTTGAGTGCTGCGAATTTACCAGTAAGAAAATTCAATTCCGGTTTACTCATATTGGCTACGTTGAAGGAAATGAGGATGCCTCTTTGCCGGATTCGTCAGAATACAACGGGAATTCTGCCAATAAAAAGATCGTGCTTAGTAAATATTCTGATGAGGCAGAGATTCAGATAAACCCGTGTTTAAATGAAAGCAGTCCGGTGGCCTGTAGTTTTAATTAATTTGAGAGATACATAAATACAATGAACAGATATAAACATCTCTTAGGTACATTCTTATTAGTAATAGTTGGAAGCTTTCTTCAAGGATGTGAATCATCCATCGAACCAATAACAGAGGGAAACAGGACATACTCTATCTATGGGCCTTTGAACATCAATGAAGCACCCAACTACATCCGGGTTCATGACAACAAAGCATTATTGAGCGAGGAAAGTACTTATCCACTCGATGTGGAGATGACCTTCACCAATTTAAGCTCCGGAGAGATGGAAGTGTTGGAAGATAGTATGGTAGAATTTGACAATGTCTATACCCACAACTTCGAAATAAACATGCCTGTTCAGTTCGACCAGCGGTACCGGATAAGTATGCAAGATGAGAAAGGGGTTAGTTATGATATAACCTCGGTAACTACCAAAGAAACGGCACTTACCGTATTAAAGGATAGTGTGACCTGCATATCTCCATTTAGAATCCGGCTAACAAACATTGATTTAGAAGCAGGAGAACGCCTGGATGCTGAAGTGGCAATTAAGGTTGGTCAGCAATGGCTATGGACTCCCAGGGAAATGGGGAGGGTACATGATGAGGATACAGAAAACCTCATTTTGTCGTGGACTCCCTACAGCATTTCTGAATTCGTATTCGGACCATTTGATGCCTTATACTGTGATGAATTCTCCAGTGAAAAAGTCCGGTTTAGGTTTACCCATATCGGCTATATTGAGGGTGACGAACAGTCTGACGAGAGGGATGAAAATCGAATACAGCCGGCCCCGGATAAACAAATCGTACTCAGCAAGTACTCAGGTGAAACGGAAATACAAATTCATCCCTGTGAATTTGATGGTGATCCTCTTTCATGTGAAATACACCATGATCCGGAGTAGAATGGAATTATGGTGTTTACGTGCACCTAAAATTGATTCACTGTTCTTCGGATGATACTCACACAATCCATTAGCTCTTCTTCCGTCATAACAAGGGGAGGAGCGAAACGAATGATATTTCCGTGAGTGGGTTTTGCGAGTAATCCATTGTCTTTCAGAGCCACACAAAATCTCCAGGCGGTATCACTCTCCGGAGAATCGTTGATGATAACGGCATTCAGTAATCCTTTTCCGCGCACCTTCACGAACAGGTCATATTCTTCAACCAGTTTATTCATTTCGTCCCGGAATATTTCACCCAGCTTACGGGCATTTTGAGCCAGCTTTTCTTCCTGCACTACATCCAAAGCGGCTATGGCAACTTTACATGCCAGCGGGTTACCACCATAAGTGGAGCCATGCTGCCCGGGTTGGATGACTTCCATAATATGACCGTCAGCTAACACCGCTGAAACCGGATATGCACCGCCCGACAATGCCTTTCCTAAAATAAGCATATCGGGTTTGGTGTAGGTAGATTGTCGCTCACAATGACCGGCGCAGGTGCAATCTCCGCAAACGGCCAGTAAACTACCCGTTCGGGCAATACCGGTTTGGATCTCGTCAGCTATAAAAAGCACGTTGTTTTCTTTTACAAAGGGCAGCTGCTTTTGGGATGTAGTCATCATCAGGCACTACCACTCCGGCTTCACCCTGTATAGGTTCGGCCAAAACACCCGCTATATTCGGTTGATTTAATGCTTCCTCAAGTGAATCAATATCGTTATATGGAATCTTAATGAAGCCGGGGGTATAAGGTCCGAAATTCTTTCGGGCATCCGGATCATTGGAGAATGAGATTACCGTGGTGGTACGCCCGTGGAAGTTGTTCTCCAGTACGATAATTTGAGCTTCCTGCTCAGGAATGCCCTTTTTCTCATACGCCCACTTCCGGCAAATTTTGATGGCGGTTTCAACCCCTTCAGCTCCGGTGTTCATGGGAAGCACTTTGTCGAAGCCGAAATAATCGGTGATGTACTTCTCGTACTCACCTAGCACATTGTTGTAGAACGCGCGGGAGGTAAGGCTAAGCGTGTTTGCCTGTTCCGTTAACGCCTGAATTATTTTCGGGTGGCTGTGCCCCTGATTGACAGCAGAATAGGCCGATAAAAAATCAAAATACTTATTTCCCTCGGGGTCCCAAACATGCACGCCTTTTCCTTTCGATAATACTACCGGCAGGGGATGATAATTATGGGCTCCGTATTCATTTTCTAACGCGATGGCTTGCTTACTGTCGATCATAAAACTCTTTAATTCAAATTTTCTCAAAATTACTAAATCAAACACTCAAAGATTAGTAAGAAATCTAAAAAATCTCTTGATATCGGTTGGGTAAAAGTCGTATATTGTAAGCCTTCACCGCGGGGTGGAGCAGCTGGTAGCTCGTCGGGCTCATAACCCGAAGGTCGCAGGTTCGAATCCTGCCCCCGCCACTACTTAAGCCTTCTGATTTTATCAGAAGGCTTTTTTTATTTTCACCCGTCTCATCTTGTTTGTTATCATAGATATGTTATTTAGATAGTTCCATAATAAAAAAAGCGTTTGTTGGTTATTGAATGGAATTGTTGGAAGCTTATCTTATAATTCGGCTTAAAATTAAACTAAACGGATACCGTTCAATTCTTGATGCAGGCAGCTATTAGACATTTAAAGCTTTTCTTGTTGGTGCTTTTTGCGGGGAGCGTTCTCACCAATTGTTCCGATTATTATATAGATGATATTGAAAGAGGCGGCGGATACAATTACGAGTTTGGTTTTCCTGAGTTAAGGGTTTCCACCGCTGGTTATTATAATATAGAAGGCACACCCGTGATAGATGTATCCGGAGATATTGTGTATGCGGGTTTGATTTATGCCGAAAATGAACAAGGGGATCTTCAGGCAGATGTTTCTATAGATATTAACATCACCGATCAGGAAAGCGGAGATTTTGTAGCCCGCGAAACGATTTCGGATTCACTGGTCAGCGATAACAATAGCGTCATCTTCAGTCAAAATGTGCATCGGTTTACTAAACTCTTTGAAGTGAGGCCGGGTGCCTTTGATGTTGAAATTGTACTGACAGACGAAAAATCAGGCAAACAAACCACTCAAAATAACAAGGTAACCATTCCTGATTATGCTGATCGGATTGCGGCTATATCTGAAATCCAGATCTTCGGGAAAAACAATACGCTGAGAAATACTGACTTTGTCCCTGTTACCACCTATGATGTTCCCGGTCAGCTCGACTCATTAAAGTTCGTGGTTCAGATTACCAACAGCACCAACAATGATATTACCGTTAACTCACGCCTTAAGAAATTCCGGGCCGATACTTCTATAGCCTGGCCCATGAAGTATTCAGGACTACCCCCGATCCAATATAAGGTACCAGGGAATTGAGTACGATGAATTTGACATTCTTCAGTCCGGAAGCCGGACTTTACAGCAGCAGGGAAATATTTTTATTGAATATGCTTACGAAGACCTGCCTAAGGGGAACTATCGCCTGGAAGTTGAGATAACCGATGGGAATGAGGTTGAAACCATATCGGGGCGGGAGTTTGGAATTAAGCCTCCTTTCTATCCCGCGGTGAAAACGGCTCGAAAAATGGCGGAGTCGCTCTTTTATATTATGGAGGAAGATGAATACGAGGCATTGATGGAGATCGAAAACACCGATTCGCTGAAAAGTGCGATCGACCGGTTTTGGCTCAGGAATATAGGAAACGCTGCTTTAGCCAAAGAGGCCATCTCCATGTATTATAACCGGGTTGAAGAAGCCAACAAACAGTTTTCAAATTTTAAAGAAGGGTGGAAGACCGATCCCGGAATGGTTTATATTCTTTTCGGCCCGCCATGGAGTGTTGATGATGTATTTAACTCTCGTATGATTTGGTACTATACCAATAATCTGGATGATCCTGAACGAGGCTTTTTATTCAGAGTATCTGATTTAAAAAGTAAATACTTCCCCTTTGACAATTACATTTTAGACCGTAATATTTTATACCACAATCTGGAATACAGACAAATACAACGCTGGAGAACCGGTAATATCCTTACAGCAGATCTTTAACGCTATAATTTAAAATCCGATATCATGATACTATCAAAACAAATCAAGAGCACTTTACTTTTTACTTTAGCAGCTTTATTTGCCCTTCCGTTATCTGCACAAACTAATGTTACTACGGATGACATACGTGAAATGGTGAGCTTTAACCTGATTCCTACTTTTCAAACAACCAATGTAAAAGGGAACCCATACATCGCCGATAACTTTGTAACGGGCTCTTTTGAGCTGTACAGTGGAGCGAAGACCGAGAACCTGGAAATGAATTACAATATCTATGAGAACAGAATAGAAATTGTTGATGGTAACCAGGTATATGCTGTTTCCGCTGATGACGTTAAAGAGTTTGTTGTAAAACTGAACGGAGAGGAACGTGTGTACAGAAAAGGGTTTGAGTCAAGAAGGCTGGATGCCAACCATTTTGTTGAAGTGAAGGCAGACGGGGCAATGAGCTTTTTGGTAAAGCAGGAGGTTAATTACTCCGAAAACTCCAGCGCAGGGTATGGCTCGGCATCAAAAGAAGAAGTCTATTCAAAAAACAAACGCTACTATATTGAAAAGGATGGCGAAGTGCATGAACTGAGACGGTTAAGACATCGCCGGGTAGTGAAGCATTTTGAGGGTAATAAACAAGTAAACAATTATATCAAAGAGAACGACCTGGATCTATCAAATCCTGATCATATCAATAAGGCTGTGAAGAAGTACAATGAAATCACATCTTAAAAAGTAAATTATTTAATAAATTTTAAAATTTCAGTTACGTATTAAGTAGTATTGTTAGGCTGCAATTTCAGACTAAGTATTAACTAAGGTCTGCTCTGAAAAAATATCATTTAACATTTTTTAATAACTAATGAAATACAAATTATTAGCTGTAGTTGCCACTATATTATTATTTACGGCTTCTTGTTCAACAACTAACAGTTCTCAATTTTTAGCTCCGGACTATTCAAAAGAAAACACTGTAAGAAATTCTACCATAACCATTTTACCGGTAGAAGCAGAATACTTCTTTAATTTATTTCCTAATTATGTATACGGAGAATTAAGGCCAAACGAGTCTCATATCTTTGATTATTACCTGCCATTCTATATAGAAAGGAATACAGATGCTGATGTGACTTCTATATTCAAAGGAGATTCACTGAATGGTTCTGCTTTTGAAATGAAAGTGTTGAATCTGGGTACGGATGAAAAAATGCAAATCATTGGCCCCAAAGAGGAAACGGCGGTAGCTATGGAAGCTATAAATAGCCGTTTTACTCTTATCCTGGATCAGTACAATTATCAAATGTATACCATTGAAACAGGGGGTGGGAATTACGCTGGTCACGAAATGCAAAAAGAAACACGGCTTAAGTTTGAAACCAAATATCTGATCTGGGATAATGACTTGAAAAAAGCCGCCGCCTGGGGTAAAGTCAATTCAGTAAAAAAATACTCTGTAATGGACGGGGATCAGGTTTACAGAAACTTACTGGGTGATGTGTTGGAGAAAATCATTCAAAAAAGTCCTTTTTCTTAATTTTTTTTACCCGTTTCGGTTGGCACTATCTGAAATCTGATTATATTACAGGGTATGGCAGGACATAATAAATTTCTGCGACCCAGCAATGAAAAACATTTAGGTTAACAGAAAATACTTTTCTCGTAATAATTAATAAGTAGGTATAAAATACCTGTACTCCCTGATTTTCTAACTATCACTTATTCGTGAGTATGAAAATTCGGGTATTATTGGTTTTGTATTTTAATGTTAATCTAATATTATCACTCATTGCCTTTATAGCTACTATAACGTGCTATGTAAAACCTATAACTTAAATCAAAGCTACTATGTTTAAAAAGCTACTATTTACAGTATTTGCTTTGTTATTATCAGCGAGTGCGTTTGCACAGAGCGGATCACTGACAGGGCAAGTTACAGATGCTGAAACAGGTGAGCCATTAATTGGTGCGACTGTTTATATTGAATCGCTTAACAAAGGTGCCCAGTCTGATATTGACGGAAATTACACGATTTCCGGAATCGACGCCGGTGCTTACACTGTGTCCTACCGATACGTTGGATACGAAACGGTTACAAGAAGTGTAGAAATCGGCTCCGGTACCGTAACACTTGATATTCAATTAAGTGTGGATGTTGTTGGTCTGGACGAATTAGTTGTTTCCGGTTATGCTGTACAGCAAAAACGGGAAATCACCGGTTCTATTTCAACCATTTCTTCCGATGAATTTGAAAATGTTTCACTGCAAAGTACAGAAGCTCTTCTTCAGGGTCGTGCTGCTGGTGTAAACATTACCACTACTTCCGGTAACCCGGGTGGTGCATTCAAAGTGAATATCCGTGGTAATGGTTCTATTAACGCGGCTACTGAGCCTCTTTACATTGTGGATGGAGTGCAAATTTCTTTTGCTCAAACTTCTTCACAAGCCAGTACTACTCCACTGAATGCTATTAACCCAGGCGACATTGAGTCTATTGAGGTACTTAAAGATGCAGCTTCTGCGGCTATTTATGGTGCTCAGGCTGCTGCCGGTGTAGTAATCATTACCACTAAGAATGGTAGTGCAGGACCAACCCGAATTACTGCAAGAGCTGAAACCGGTGTTCGTTCTCTGGCCCGTAACGTTGACTATATCTCTTCTGAGGAATACGTACGTTACATGGGTGAAGGATTTGCCCTTAATAGTGGAGTGAGTGACGTAAGTGCCGATGGTGCTGACATTTCTTCTTACGAAGATACTTACAGAAACTTCTTCTTAGGTTTCTTTGGCGCAGATCCTGATTCTGACCCGAATGATCCTCAGCTGACAAACACTGACTGGCAGGATTTCATCTTCTCTGAAGGTGTAACTCAGAAGTACAATGTTTCTGCTTCAGGTGGTAACTCAACAACCAATTTCCTGCTTTCCGGTGGATATGAAGATACTGAAGGAACAGCTTTTGGTAGTGACTTTACCCGTCTGAACTTACGTACCAATATTGATCACGACATGACAGACAAGCTGCGTGCCAGTGTTCGTTTGAATATTTCTCGTGCTACCCAAACCGGTGTATGTCAGGATGGTAACTTTATTAACTGTCCTCCATCTCAGGCTATGTTCGAAGCTCCAATGAGTTTCCCATACCTTGCTGATGGTTCTTACAACCCTAACACTCGTTTTGGGCTATCTACAAACCCTGCTGTTGTGAAAAACGAAGTTGACCGTAATAATACAGTTACTCAGGTATTAAGTGCTTTAAAGCTGCAGTACCAAGCTAACGACTGGTTATCTTTCAGTGGTAGTGCTAACATTGATTACCGAAATACACAGGATGAGCAATACCGTTCTGCTGTTGCAGCTCCGGCCCAAAATGGTTGGATCAGCTTTGCAAACCGAAACGTAGAAAACTATCAGGGTAACCTGGTGGCTAATGCTACCCGTACCTTTGACGGTGTTCATGCTGTTTCCGGTTTCGTTGGAACTGAGTTCCGTTCAGATTATTCCGAAAGCCAGGTTACTCGTGGCGACGGACTTCCGGGACCATTCTTCACTGTATTAAGTGCTACTTCCACACCTACTTCAGCTGCAGGTATTAACAGCCAGTGGAAACAAGCCAGTTACTTTGGTAATGCCAAGTATACCTACGATGAGAAATACATCCTTAACGTTGTTGCCCGATACGATGGTAACTCCCGATTTGGTGAAGAGACTCGCTGGGGATTCTTCCCATCTGTTTCTTTGGGTTGGATTATCTCTGAAGAAGATTTCTTAGACATTGAAGCTATCGATCAGCTGAAACTGCGTGCCGGATACGGTACTACCGGTAACTCTGCGATTGGTAACTTTGCTTCCCGTGGCTTGTATTCTGCTTCAGGTTCATACCTTGGCTCAACAGGCTTGCGACCAACTCAGCTTGCTAATGCCAACTTAGGTTGGGAAGAAGCTCAGGAAATCAATATCGGTCTTGACTATGAATTATTTGAAGGCCGAATCTTTGGTTCTGTTGATGCTTACCAAAAAGATAATACTCAGCTGTTATTCGACCGTCCGCTTCCTTCAAGCAGTGGATACGGTGACATTACTGAGAATATTGGTGAAGTTAGAAACACAGGTATTGAGTTTGAAATCAATACAGTGAACGTAGCTGCTGCCGGTTTCAGATGGCAGTCACGCTTTAACGTTGCATTTACTGACAATGAAATCCTTGAACTTCCAAATGGAACACCAATTGATGAAGATGATTTGTTTGAAAGTCTTCAGGAAGGAAAGCCAATCGGTTTAATTCAGGTAGTACGATGGGCGGGTGTAAACCCTGCTGATGGTCGTCCTATGTGGTACGATGCTGACGGAAACATTACCTACACCCCAACCAACTCTGTGGACGCGGTTGAGTACAAAGATGGTGTAGCCAATGTAACCGGTGGTTTTGGAAACACAATCAGCTACAAAGGATTCAGTGCTGATGCGTTCCTACAATTCAGCTTTGGCCAGTGGGCTTTCCCTGGAACCGACTACTACTTTACAAGAACACCTGATTTCTTGATGAACCTGACTACTGAAGTTAATAAGCGCTGGACAGCTCCAGGTGACATTACTCACTACCCACGAGCTATGGAAGCTGGTACCGACTTTGCAGAAACTGCAAACTACCGTACCCAGCTAAGTACTGGTTCAATCTACAATACCAGTTACATTCGTCTGAAGAATGTATCTCTGAACTACGATCTGCCTGACAGATTTACTCAGAGCTTAGGATTGAACAACGTACGCTTGTTTGCTTCTGCAGTTAACCTGGTAACATGGACCGCATGGCCATGGTACGATCCGGAAGTAGCTGCTGACACCGACGACATCTACGGAAACGAAGTTTACGCTTCTTACCCGACTGAGCGACAGGTGAATGCAGGGATTGAAATCCAGTTTTAATCAAAAAATTAGATAGACATATGAATAATTTAAAAACACTAAAATACGTTCTTGTTGCAGCGCTGATGGTAGGTTTTACCAGCTGCGACAGCCTCTTGGACGATGTAGAGCCTTCTACTTCTGTTTCTTCTGAAGTAGTGCTTACAAGTGAAGAAGGAGTGGACGCTCTGAGAGCTTCCATGTACTCAAAAATCCGTGAAAATTTCGGATTTACGACAGAATATTTCATCGGCCCAAGTGCTTTTGCTGATGAAACCCGTAACCGACCCGGTTCAACCCGGTATCAGGCACTAACTGTAGCTACCGGTACAAGCGGTGGTACAGCTCACCTTAACAATTGGGGCCTGTATGAAATCATTCAGGATGCAAACCTGATTATTGGAGCAGTGGAACCTTCAGTATTCGAAGATCCGGCTACCCTTGATCTGTATCGGGGAGAAGCTTTAGCTCTTAGAGCTTTTGCGATGCATACCATGGTTCGTGTGTATGGATATGAGCCCGGTAACTTTTCAGTAGGCCCGCAAGCCAACTGGAATGCCGGTATTGTAATCCGTACAGAGCCTGTATTGGATCTTGCAGATGCTGATACCCGTGCCAGAAGCACCGTTGGTGATGTGTACACTCAAATATTAAGTGACCTGAGTGATGCCAGAACCTTATTAGCTGGAGAAAATGCTGATAACAGATATGTTACAGAAGCTTTTGTAGATGCACTAAGTGCCCGCGTAAATCTTTATGCCGGAAACTGGGCTGATGCTGCTTCTGCTGCACAGGATGCTATCGACAATTTCCCGGGAACCTTGGTTGATACTCAAACCGGTGTTGCGGAAATGTTCGACGAACGTTCCGGAAACCACCCTGAAGCTATCTTCAAAATCGTTGTAAACAGCGATACCGAGAATTCAACAGGTGGTGGTTCTTTTGCTAACAACGGTCCGGCTACTTATACAGCTGACGGATTCCTGGCTCAACTGCCTACACAATTCCTGTTAGACAAGTACGATGCTGCTGACTATCGATTAGGTTGGTACCAGGACTGTACTACTACTCAGTTGAACCCGTTAACTCAGCCAACAAACTGTACTGGTGTTAACACCAATGGTTTGGTAAGTGTTAAGTTTGGCGGAGAGAAAGGAAACTCTGTAGATGACATGCCAATGATAAGACTTGCAGAAATGTATCTTATTCGCGCAGAAGCGTTGGCTAAAGATGCTAACAGTCCTGCAGCTGGTGTTACACCACTTCAGACTCTGATGACTGCTCGTAACGCAGGTACCGTTCCTGCTTCAGCTCTTACTGATATGACTTCTTTTGAAGATTATATTCTGGATGAGAGAATGCGTGAACTGGGAGTTGAAGGACACCGTTTCTGGGACCTGAAGCGTTTAGCTCGTGATGTTCGAAATCCGGATGGATCTATTAAGATGCGTGCCGATTCTTACCGAATTCTTGCAGAAATCGGTTCAGGATTGAGAAACGTAAACGATCTATTGGAAGAGAATCCAGGTTACGACGAATAATCAGCCTACAGAAATTTTCACATAAAATATTTTATCCAATGAAACTTAAAGCACTAATACTTGTACTTATACCGCTTTTGTTCGTAAGCTGCGACAGCCTCTTCGACAAAGGTGATGTAGAAGGAAAGTTCAATGGACCTGCTCAAATTGAGTTCAAGCCTCTTCAACAAGAAGCAAATCAAAACAGCGGTTCATTTGACGTAGCAATTCAACTGATCGGTAAGCAGAGAGGATCTGATCTTCCGGTTAGCTTTAATGTAGATGGTTCTTCAACAGCTGTTGAAGGAACCCACTACAATATTTCTTCAACCTCAGCTACTATCGCTTCAGGTACCAGCACTGTTTCAGTGACGATTGACCTGATTGATGGGAACCTGGCTGCAGGAGAAGAAGTAACGTTAATTCTGAACCTGGAAGATGCCGGTGATGTAACCGCTGCTCCTAACTTGGATCAGTCTACTACCTTTATCTTTGGTTCTTAATTAAGATCCAATTCGTTATACTTAAAGTCATGCTCCGCGAGGAGCATGACTTTTTTTAATTCATAGAAGTTTGTACACCATGAAATTCAGTAAAACCGCCCTGTTACTTAGTTTTGTTCTGGCATTAGTTATTTCATCTTGCAGCATTTTTAACCCCGATATACAGGTTGAGAAACGTGTGGCTTTATTTTTTGAAGTTGATGAAATTGCTGATACCCTGCAGGCAGGACAGGACACACTCAGAGTTGATGAGTTCAAATTTTCCATAGGTCAGTTTAATCTGGCAGGAAATGATATTGAACTGGGAAGCTCAAATAGTATTCGATCCTTTATATTTGGTTTCGATAAAAATGCTACCCAAGAGCGATTGGTTATTAGTGTAGGCTTATCCATTGCGGATAATGCTACTTTTAATAGATATACCATGTTTTTACGTCCTGTTGCGGAAGGCTCTAACGTAATTGATGATGACTTTAGAAGTTCGAACGGGAACTATTCTATTATTGTGAAGGGTGTATATAACGGAAAGAACTTTAATTTCCGAACTCGGACGAATTTTACAAAGGAGTTATTCTTTGAAGATGTAAAGGTTAATGATGATGATGAAACTATTGTAATCATTAAGTCAGTAGACTTGAAAGACGTGTTTTACGACGAGAATGATAATTTGATTGACCCTACCAATTCTGAGAACAGCTCGCAAATCATTGAGAACATAGAAAGCTCTATAGCTCTTGAAGCCTTTGCTTCAAATTTACTTTAGTAAGCTTATTTCGATATTATTTATTGTCTCTTAATGCAATTATAGGTTTCGGGTCAAAATACTCCCGTTAAGCCACCGGTTAATCTGTTGATATTGTATCTGATGATAAAAGCCATTTCGCTGAAGCAGGTAATTGAAGAACGGATAATACTTTGATTTCAGTTTGGACTGGTTAAAAAGAAAAGTTTTTTCCGGATCGTTTTGGTTATAAGAATAAGACCAAACCATCTGATCCGAAAAACTATCACTATACCATGGCGGGCCAAATAAAATATAGATCATTCCGGGGTCTGTTTTCCAGCCTTCCTTAAAATTAGAGAACTGTTTATTGGCCTCTTCCACACGTTCGTAGTAAAGAGAGATAACATTTCGGGCCATGTTGGAATTCTGAATATTAGAAAGCCAGAACCGATCGATAGCTTTTTTCATTTTTTCCGGATCTTCGATGCCCATTAGTTTTTCATACTCATTCTCCTCCATTAAATAGGCAAGGGGCCGCGCCAGCTCTTTAGCCGTTTTTAAAGAAGGGTAGTTGGGGCTCTTGATGCCAAAATCTCTTGCTTTATAAAGTTCATTTTCTTCCCCTTTATTTGAAGTTACTTCAAGCCGGTAATTTCCCCGTTTCAGATTGGCAAACTCGAACTCTATTAGCACACTGCCGGTTTGGTTTAGTGTTCGGGTTGAGGTTTGAATGACCTGATAATCATCATACTCGATACCCCGATACTGAATGCTGGACGGCGAATAGTTATTGAAGTGCATGGGCCGGGCAATTGAAGTGTCCGTTTCGAATTTGATAAGGCGTGATTCTATTTCAAGAGGGTCATCGGGTTTATTGTTGGTAACCTGGAAAACAAATTTCAAAGAATCTATTTTCGATGGAATATCATAGGTAGTTGCCTGATTAAAGCTGCGTTGTGAGCTGCCCGTATTTTTACCCAAAATTCTGATCTCTGTGATATGGGAAACATTATCAGATGGATCAGGTAGTTCGGTTCTGCTTGTTCGTATAGTACTCTTTCCGGTTTTTTGATCAGTCACTATGGTTTGAATTTCGTATGCGCCTGGAGAAACAGTGAATGACTCTTCAAAACGAAAGACTTCCTGATTATTAATAATACTTTGATCGGCTCTTCTTACAGTTTGAACAAATTCTCTTCTTTTAGGAAGTTCATTTTCATCGGAAGTACTTCTGATGATTATTTCCACAAGGATGCTTGCCTCAAATACACTATCTCTCTGGGAATAGACCAGGCTTCCAAATACCACGTTTCCGGAAACAATGATTCTGGGGGTGTTTGATTCAGTGATTTGACCGGTAGTAGCCAATCTCAGTTCGGGCAATCCCGGCTGATAATTATATCCGGATCCCCGGTCAATATCGTCAACATATTGATTTGAACAACCCTGAAAAATCAAAAGTATGAGAAAACTAAGAACAAAGAGGGTAACTCTATATAAACGAATCATGGGGTATTTACTCAATTATAAATTTGTTCTAAATAGTAGCAGAAGTCTTCAAAGAAGGTATAAAAGTAATTACAAGGCATCATTTATCATAACCTATATAGGCGAGAATATATTTCATTCACAATATTTTTTTCCTAAAAGACTACAGAACAATGAGCTAATCATACAGGCTAATTATTGTTAGCAACTAAGAATGTAAATTAGGGTTGAATCAAGGACGTCATTTGGTTATCATCGCTTACATTCTTTAACAGAAACATTACAATAGAGGTATAATATGTTGAAAAAGCTACTTTTCAGTACGATTATGTCCATGGTTTTTATGTCGGCCGCCTTTGCGCAATCGACAACCATAACCGGGACAGTAACTGATGCAGAAACTGGCGATCCTCTTCCACAGGTTGCGATATACATTGTGGATTTGGCTACTGGTGCTGCTACAAATATTGATGGTGAATATTCAATAAGTGATGTTGATTACGGAACCTACACATTTCGTGTGAGTTCGGTAGGTTTCATTACCATTGAACAAGAAATGACCGTCAATGCAAACAATAACACATTCGATTTTGAACTGGCACAAGATCTTCAGCTACTTGAAGATGTTGTTGTAACTGCTTTTGGTGTAAGCCGTGAGCAGAAATCTATCGGTTATTCCGTTCAGGACGTTGACGCTGAGCAACTTGCACAAGTTGATCAAAACAGCGTTGTTGGCGCTCTTGGCGGTAAAGTTGCCGGTGTTCAGGTTGTTGGAAGCCCGACTATGGGTGGATCTGAGCGTATCCGAATCCGTGGTGTTAACGGCCTTTCTGATGGTCAGCCATTATTCGTTGTAGATGGTACACCTGTTGACAATAGTTCATTCTTAGTATCTGGTGGTGGGTCTGCCCGAGGTCGTGACCTTGGTAACCTTGCATCTGATATTGATCTGAGCAGTGTCCAAAACGTTTCCGTACTTAAAGGTGCTGCGGCATCTGCACTTTACGGTAACCGAGCTGCTAATGGTGTGATTCTTATTACTACCAAGAACGGACAAATGGGTGCTGACCAGCCGGTACGCATCGACTTTTCTAACAGTACACACTTTGAGAACGTATACATTCTCCCTGATTACCAAAACCAATATGGTGGTGGTTATACACAGGATTTCTTACAGTATACAGATCCGGCGGATGGCCAAACTTATAATGGTTTGAACTATGCGGCTGATGAGAGCTGGGGTCCAAAAATGGACGGAACGATGTATCGCCCATGGTGGTCTTGGTTTGATCATGACTTTGATGGTGACGGACAAAGCGACTATGGAACAGAAATTCCAATGGAAGCCAACCCGGACAACATTCGTAACTTCTACGATACCGGTGTTCGTATTTCAAATAAACTTTCTATCTCCGGTGGTTCAAGTAACGCAGCGTATCGCGCTGGTGTGAATAACACGAACCAAACCGGTGTATATCCGAACTCCGATCTTGATAAGACAGCTATTAACTTCAATGGTTCATTGAATCACAATAATAAGCTGACTTCAAGTATTGCATTTAACTATGTGAACACTCAGGGTAAAGGACGACCTGCAACCGGATATTCAGCTGCTCAGGGTAACCCTGCACAGTCTATGAATCAGTGGTTCCAGCGTCAGCTTCGAATGGATTACCTGAAGCAGTACGAGCAGGATAACGGGACTAAAATGTCCTGGAATATTCGTTCCAACACCAACACCCGCCCGCTTTACTGGGATAGCCCATATTTCTCTGTATATGAAAATGTACAGCAGGATGATAGGGACCGTGTTTATGGAAACTACAATCTTTCCTATAACGTAAATGAAAACATTGAACTGCTTGGTAAATTACACCTTGACCAATATTCATTTACTGTAGAAGATCGGATTGGCAGTGGAGGTCTTGAAGAAGACTGGTATTACATTGCTCAGCGTTCCCGCCGAGAGGTGAACTATGAGTTTGGTGCTCGTTTTAACCAGGACTTCGAAGATATCTCAGTTTCAGGTTATGCAGGATCAAATATTCTTACTCAGGACTACAGTTCTGTAATCCAGCAAACGGTTGGTGGTCTTTCCACTCCGAACTTCTTTAATATTGATGCTTCGGTAAACCGACCAGCTGTAACCAGTTATAAAGAGCAGAAAGAAGTACGTAGTTTATTTGGTACAGCTACTCTTGGTTACAGAGACTTTATCTATGTTGAAGGTTCTCTGAGAAATGACTGGTCCTCTGCACTGCCGGAAGACAATAATTCATACCTGTATTATGGACTGTCAGGAAGTTTAATCTTCACTGAATTTAGCATGTTCGATAATCAGGATATCCTGAGCTTTGGTAAGCTGAGAGCTTCTATTGCACAGGTAGGTAGTGACCTGGATCCATATCGTATCCTTCAGACATTTAACAGTGGTACGCCTTATGGAAGCCAGCCTACACAGTCTATTCCTAACGTTCTTTCTAACCCTGACCTGAAGCCGGCAATTTCTTCCGACTACGAGTTTGGTGTTGACTTACGTTTCTTTAACGGAAAACTGCGCACAGACGTTAACTACTATAACTCTGTACGAGAAGATGAAATCATCCAGCTGGATGCTCCGGGATCAAGTGGTTATAGTGCTACTTTAGTTAATGCCGGAGAGTTTGAAACTACCGGTTGGGAAGTTGCAGTTGGAGCCACTCCAATTGAATCCAGAGATCTGTCTGTAGATATGACGGTGAACTGGTCTGCAAGTACCTCCAAAGTAAATGAACTGGCAGAGGGTATTGACACCCGCTTGCTTGAAAGTGCATTCTTTGGCCTTCAGTTATATGCTGAGGAAGGTAAAGAGTGGGGTAGAGCTATTACTTCCGGTGGATATGGCGGAACGTCATACCACGAAAATGGTAAGCCCATTGTTAATGCTTCCGGTACTGCTTATGAGCTGGAATACAACAAAGACTTAGGAAACATCCTTCCGGACTGGAATGGTGGTTTTAACCTTGACGTGAACTACAAAAACTTCTCATTAGGAACATTTGTACAGTTCCAGAAAGGCGGGAAGTTCTATTCTATTTCAAGAATGTTTGGTGCTTACTCAGGTCTGACCCAAGAAACAGTTGGAAACAACTCGTTGGGTAACCCTGTTCGAGACCCTGTTCTTGACTCTAATGGAAATGAAGTAGTTTCCGTACCAGTAGGAAGTGCAAATTCTGCTTCCGGTGGAATGCTTCTTGAAGGTGTTGATGCCAACGGTAACGATGTTGCTTACCTGGTAAATGCACCTACTTACTGGGTGAACAAGTTCTACAACAAAGAAGAGTGGCTGGAAGATGCAAGCTACATCAAGCTTAGAGAAGTATCACTTACCTACAATATTCCGGTAAGTACTATCGAGCGACTCCCTCTGTCTCGTGCAAGCGTTTCGCTTGTAGCCATGAATCCACTCTTGATCTATTCAAGCGTTGACGGTGTTGATCCTTCTGCGATCCAGAACAACGCGAATGGATTCGGATTCTGGGAAGGTGGAACCCTGCCGGGTACCCGCTCCTTCGGATTTAATATCAACGTAGGATTTTAAATCATAGGAGACAGATTATTATGAACTTTTTAAACAACAATTATATGAAAGCTGTAAAAAGCATAGTTCTAGTTACATTAGTGACCGTTCTATTTGCAAGCTGCGATGACTTTGGAAACATCAATACGGATCCAAATAATCCATCTCAGGTAAGAACTGAGTTATTACTCACCAATGCCCAGAAAGGTATGGGCGATAAGGTGGGTGCCGTAATGGGAACTCTTTGGATTCAGTATATGGGGGAAACCCAGTATACCGATGACCAGGAGTACCGAAACGTGAATGCTAACTTCAATGGATGGTACACGGGTGAATTGCAAGACCTGCAGACCATTATTGACCTGAACTCTAATCCGGAAACAGCCGGTGATGTACTTTCAGGTGGTAGCAATGAGAATCAGATCGCGGTTGCCCGTATTCTGAAGGCCTATTTCTACATGATGATCACTGATCGTTGGGGAATGGTTCCTTACTCTGAAGCTCTTCAGGGTAGAGAAAACCTTCAGCCAGCATATGACGCTCAGTCAGCTATCTACTCCGACCTTATTGCGGAGTTGAAAGCAGCCGCCGAGCAGATTGATCCTTCTTCCGCAGCTGTTGTGGGAGATATCCTCTTTGAGGGTGATATGGATCAGTGGGCAGCTTTTGCCAACAGCCTGCGTGCACGAGCTGCACTTCGCTTGTCTGAGGCAAATGCATCATTGGGTTCAACAGAATTCGCAGATGCTGTAAACGATGGCATCATTCAGGAAGATGTTATGTATCCGTACTTAAGTAACGCGGATAATGAAAACCCATGGTACAGCCGGTTCCGTACACGAACTGACTATGCTATCCATAAAACGATAGCGGATACCATGAAAACCCTGAATGACTACCGAATTCTGGTATATGCTAACCCTGCACCGGATCAAGACAACGGAGACAGTGAAGTGACCTTCAATGAGATTGTAGGAATACCGTTTGCTGAAAACGCGGGTGATATACCTAACTCTGAGATTTCATTCCCAGGATCGGCAATAGGTGCCGGTGGTCCTAGTGTAGGCCAGCAAGATGCTCCCCTTCCGATTATTACCTTAGCTGAAATGGAGTTTGCGCAAGCAGAAGCCGTTGAGCGAGGTTGGATTGCCGGAGTGGCTGCTGATCACTATAACGCAGGTATCGAAGCTTCATGGAACCAATGGGGTGTATTCGATCAAGCTAATTTCACCGCTTACCTTGCTAATCCAGAAGTTACTTATGACACTAATACATGGGAAGAGCAGATTGGTTATCAAAGATGGCTGGCTCTGTTCCCTAATGGTTATGAAGCATGGTCTGAGTGGAGACGCTTGGGTTATCCGGATTTAGAGCCTAATGAGTGGGGGGTATTAAATCAAATACCTGTACGTTTTACGTACCCATCTTCTGAGGCGACTAACAATACGGAGAACTACGAAGCAGCTGTAGATGCTCAGGGACCTGATGCCCCTACAACTAATGTTTGGTGGGATCAATAGTCCTTAATTAATCATTTCGATTAAAATTGAAGAGCCACTTTCTTGCGAAAGTGGCTCTTTTTTTATGCCTGATATCTAATCAGGATTTACTAAGAGGGCTCTGGGATAAGATCTAAAGCTCAAAAGATTCCAACAAGCACCTGAGGATACTGATAATGGATTCTATGCCTGCGGGTTGGTCAATAAATAGAACCTCTTATTACTGTCTTGCTTTTCAATTCCATTCGATATGTCATCAATGAAAGGAAGGATATAGAGTATGATATGCAATATCAGAGTCTTTACAGTCTATTTATAATTCTGCTATACAACGTTCCAGATGGCTGACTAAGTATTATGAAGGGTATGAAGAGGAGGAGTTATTAAAATCATCATTCAGGCCAGAAAGAATGCTCGCCTTATTTTTAGAAGGGCAAAATTTAAATTTCCCATCCCTTACAAGTGCAAAGCGATGGGCGAGTTGAGCTCGACTGCTTAAACCTTGAAATAGATCAAATACTGGAATTTAAGATGTTTCCAGACAACCAGAGTTCCTTCACTCTGTATTCTATTTGAAAATAGGTGTTATCTCTTTGCAGGATGTAATGGTCGAAAGGATAGAAATCGGATTTAGATTTGCTCCGCTTAAAATAAAACGTGTACTCAGGTAAGCTCGCATTATAATTGTAGGACCACTGTATCTCATTTAGGCTTCGATTTTGGTAAAGTGGGGGGCCCAGCAAAATGTAAACCATGCCCATATCTGTTTTCCATCCTTCTTTAAAATTAGAAAAAAGCTTATTTGCTTCCTCTACTCTCTGGTAGTAAAGGGAGATTATATTTCTGGTAAGTGCCGCATTTTGAATATTACTAAGCCAAAAACGATCGATAGCTGCTTTTAATGAGTCTGAATCATCAATGGTCATCAGTTCTGCGTATTCCTTGTCCGTCATCAGGTAAATTAAAGGGGCAGCAAGTTCTTCGGCCGATTTCACAGCTGGATAGTTGTTACTTTTGATGGAAAAATCCCTGGCTTTGTACAGGGTTTCTTTATCATTGAGGTTTGGACTCACTTCAAACCGATAATTACCTCTTGAAAGATTTTCGAAGGCAAATTCGATGGTTACATTTCCGGGTTGATTGAGCTGCCGCTGAGTACTTTGTATAACTTCAAAGTTGCGATAGTCAATGCCTTTATACTTAATGCTTGAAGAAGACCTGTTTACAAAGCTCATGGGGGAAGAGTAAGAGCTGTCTGACCGGAATTTTATTAACCGGGCCTGTAAGGTAACCGGGTCGGGGGTAGAATTGAAAAACTGAAACTCGAATTTTAAGCTATCAGCCGCCAGGCTCACATCGTAGGTGGTAACAGGGAAAAAATTATCATTTAGCTCCTCCGCTTTAGCAAAAATCCGGATGTTGGTGATGTTCGTTACATCTTCTCCTAAGTCAGGCAGGTTAACATCGTCGCTTCTTAAAGTTGTTTTCCCGGTAGCCTTGTCGGTAGCTGAGACAATAACGGAGTAGTTTCCTGGGGACACATTGTACTCTTTGTTAAACAAATAAATATCGTCTTCAAAGCCGCTGGATGCCAAACTCCGGTCTAATTTGACGGGGTAGTTGAAAGTCTCAGCCTTATTCTGATCTTTATTTCTAATTTCAATTTCAATGCTAACATTAGCTCGTAAGTTGTCCTCTTCTTTTTT
This sequence comes from Gracilimonas sp. BCB1, assembly GCF_040117685.2. Lineage (NCBI taxonomy): Bacteria > Pseudomonadati > Balneolota > Balneolia > Balneolales > Balneolaceae > Gracilimonas > Gracilimonas sp. BCB1. The sequence goes on from NZ_JBEDYP020000014.1 coordinate 260,090, forward strand.
GAATATAAGGCTGTTCTTTGGGATGCTCCCTGAAATTAACAATTTGAGCTGTTGGTTGGAGCTGATCACACCGGCAATTTCAGTTCTTAGTTCAGGGTGCCCGGGTTGGTATGCATAATCAGAACCTCTTTTTACATCCTCTATGTATGAGCTGTTGCAACCTGAGACCACAATAAGTAAACAGATAAAGGAAAGGGTATAAAAAAAATCTCTGGGAAGTAATTTCATGGCGAGGCCTCTTTTTTTAGAAAAACAATTCACAATGATTGTAACATTTAACCTATCTTAGCTATGTTAAAACACTTGCTCACTTTAAATAAACACTCTATATGATATCTGCAAGGCGCCGAACAAAAATTGTATGTACCATTGGCCCCAGCTGTAATACACTTAACAAGATAGAAGAACTTTTATTACATGGTATGAACGTAGCCCGTGTGAACTTTTCGCACGGAACCCACGAAGATCATGCAAAAGTAATTAAGCATATCCGGAAAACAGCAAAGAAATATGAGTATAGCGTCCCGGTTTTGATGGATTTGCAAGGTCCTAAAATCAGAGTGGGCCAGATGAAAGGAGGTGGAGTTGAATTAGAGACCGGCTCTGTTGTAAAAATTACCGGTGAAGATGTAACCGGAGACAGTTCGGTGATTCCCATCGACTATAAAAACCTGTTGCACGAAGCTGAGGTGGGCAACTCCATTCTGCTCGACGATGGCCTGCTTGAATTTAAGGTTATTGAGAAAAAGCCGGATTCTCTTCAGGCGAAGGTAGTTATTGGTGGTGAACTTAAATCCCGGAAAGGAGTCAATCTGCCGAATGTGCGAATTTCAATACCTTCCTTAACCGAAAAAGATCTTAAGGATCTTGAATTCGGGATAGAACAGGACGTGGATTTGATAGCGCTGTCATTTGTAAGATCAGCCAAAGATGTTCGTGATATAATTTCGAGAGTTCGGGCCGCGGGAAGTCAGGCAGCTATTATTGCAAAAATTGAAAAACCGGAAGCTCTGGATGTAATCGATGAGATTATTGAGGAAGCTGACGGCATCATGGTTGCCCGGGGCGATTTGGGAATTGAGATACCCACCGAGCAGGTTCCCATCGTTCAAAAAATGATTATTGAGAAGTGCCGGATGGCAGGTAAGCCGGTAATTACAGCTACACAAATGTTGGATTCGATGATCAATAATCCACGTCCAACCCGAGCTGAGAGCTCCGACGTTGCCAATGCGGTACTGGATGGTACTGATGCCGTAATGCTGTCCGGAGAAACAGCAGCCGGTAAATACCCGATGGAAGCTGTGAATGTGATGGACCGGATCTGCCGATCGGTAGAGGAGAAGCGTCCGCAAATATACAACAGCCTGGGTTATCGAAAACCGGAATGGAAGGAAAAACAGGTGATAGAATCTTTGGCCTATTCCTGCGTTACCATTGCTGATAATGTGGAGGCTAAAGCCATTAGCACGATCACTCATTCCGGAAACACAGCGCGTCGAATTGCTAAATTTCGTCCCAGGGTACCCATAGTTGCTTTTACTGAAAGCCAGAAAGTACGCCGCCAGCTAAATCTTGTGTGGGGTGTATATTCGGTACGCCTGGATGAACTGTTTGATACAGACAGAAGCGTTCGAATGATGGAAAATTACCTCCACGAAAACGGCATGGTCAAAAATGGTGATCGTGTGATTGTTGCAACAGGTATGCCTATTGCCAAACGTGGTCGCACAAACATGATCAAAGTAAGTACGATTGAATAAAGCAGTGCGTTAAAGCAACGATATGATAATGCGGAGACTCCTTCTATTTTCTTTTGTTTTGATTCTATTGACAGGTTGTAAAACCTCATTTCAGTCAAAATGGAAAAATTTCAACGCTTATTATAACACCTATTATAATGCTCAGAAGAGCTATCAGTCAGGGCTCCGAAAGAACCTGGATCAGCAGCGTGAGTATAATCCTCTTCAGCCCATCAGAATTCACCCCAAACCGGTAAACGCCGGTGCTTCGGATTTTGATAAAGCCATTCAAAAAGGAGCGGATGTACTTCGGCGCTATGAAGACACAAAATGGGTAGATGATGCCATCGGTTTAATTGGTAAGTCGTATTATTTCAGGCAGGAATATTTCTCAGCAGATCAGAAGTTTAAAGAGCTGTTCGTAACTACCAAAAACCCTGACATGCAGCAGAAGTCGATTTTATGGCAGGGTAGAGTACTGCTTGATATGGAGCTGTACAGTGAAGGAATCGCCTTTCTGTCTGAACAGCTAACACTTCTTGAAGGGGAATGGAATGAAGGCTATCGTGCAGAAGTAAAGACGTTGCTTGCCCAGCATCATGTTAAGGTAGAGAATTGGCAGGTTGCGGCTAACGTACTTTCTGAGGCTCTTCCTATACTTGAAAAGAAAGAATACCGGGAGAGAGGCTACTTTTTACTTGGGCAGGTTTACGAACGCTTAGGCAACCCCGAAGATGCTTTTGATGCGTATAACAAAGTTCAGAATCATTATGTGGAATACCGCATCCAGTATTTGTCTCAGCGTAAAAAAGCGGAGGTTGCACGGGCTCTTGGCCGAAATGAAGTTGCCTTCCAGATTTTCGACGATATGGTTCGGGATGACAAAAATCTTGAATATAAAGCTGAACTCGATTTCGAACTGGCCCGAACAGAACACGAACGCAATAATTACAAGCGTGCAGAAAAGCTGTACAACAATGTGCTTCACAATAATCTTCGTCAGCCTGCCCCGGATATTACAGCCCGGGCTTATTATGGTCTGGCCGAGATTTACCGTTTTTCTTATGACAATTTTGAGAAAGCCGCCGCTTATTATGATTCCGCTGCCCAAAAGAATGTAGCAGCTGAAAAACTACCGGAAGGGTTTCAGGCAAAAGAGCTGGCGGAATCGTTTGGTAACTATGCCCGGTTTAAATCACAAATAGCTCTGCAAGACAGTCTGCTTCGTCTTGGGCGCCTTTCTCCGGAAGCCTTCGATTCTGTTTTAGTGGAATTGAGAAAGAACAAAATCGCTGAAATGGAAAGGCTTCGAGAACAGCAGGAACAGCAGCAGAACCAACTGGTAACAGTAAACAGGAACGAGGATGAATCGGACGCTACCAACAATATGAGTAACGGATTTCTGAACTCCAATAACCCGGTTGTTCAGGAAAATCAGCAGCAACAGTTCTATGCTATCTGGGGCGATCGGCCTTTAGCTGATAACTGGCGGGTTGAAAGTATGATTGATTATTCAGCTATTTCGAACGAAGCAGATGGTACTGTGGCTGGATCAGGAGGTGCATTAAATCAACAGCAGGTTAACGTAAAAATCGATTTAAGTGCGATTCCATTTACACCCCAGGAGCAGGATTCAGTACAGGAACTTGTTGCGTCTTATCAGTATCAATTGGGGAACTTGTTTTTTCTATCGCTAAACTCACCAGACAGTGCCATCTATTATTTCCAGAAGGCGATAGAGAATCCTTCTAAAGTGAGTATCAATACGGTTTCTCTTTATTCACTTTCTGAGCTTTATTCTATCCAGGAAAACGAAGAAGAAGCTCGATATTATGCCCGCCGTCTCATTGAAGATTATCCTGAAACGGAATATGCCCGCCGGGTATCCGAGAAATTTGGAATCCCTTTCACAATCCGGGAGAAGGAAAACACAAAGAGTCCTTTCGAAGTGTATAATGAAATCAACTCAGAAGACTCGTTGTCACATTCCGAAAAAGCGAACAGGTTGAAACAGTTATCACTCAGTAGACCAACACACCGGATGGCTCCCAAGGCACTTTATGAGGCTATTCAGTCTTATATGTTGGCCGGGAAAGAAGCTCCTGACTATCAATCTAATATATCGGATTGGGTTGAACGAAATGAAAGGTGGGAGCAAAGGCTAACGGCTTTCCAAATGAAACAGGATTCTGCACAGGCTACCCTGAATGACACTACCATTACGGAAAAATCACGCCAGGAGCTGCAGGCCTTGGTTGATTCTTCTTTGGCAAAACCGGTATTCGAAGATTCGTTTCCCTATGAAGGAGCGATGTGGGACAGTGCCCGGACAGTGACAGAAGCTTTCTTAAATATGTTTACAGAGTCGGACTATGTAGGAAAAGTGAGCAGAATAAAGGAAGAACTTGCTGTACCTGTTGTTGAAGAAAAGATTCAACCGGCAGAGCAACCTGAAATTACAGCTGAAGAGGATACATCATCGGCCGAAGGTTATACACGTTGCGAAGATATCGGAGCAGAGCTAAGGGTACGGGGTGGGCTGCAGTCGTTCATGAGTAACCTGACCATCCCGAAAGATATTGAGGTTAATGAGTTAACCTACTTATTCCGGGTGAATAGGCGGGGTATTGTGGATAATTTCGTACTGGAGACCGAAAATGCGCCGGCTGAGCTCACTTCAGTGATAGAGCAGGGGATAGAGTCAGAATTAAGTTTTGAGCCGGTTATGAGCCAAGGACAGGCTGTCTCGGTGGAATGCAGGCTTACATTTCCGGTCAATAATTAATCAGTTGGGTTTAAAGCTGTCTTTTAATCTTTTTCACCAATCCGGGACCCTCATAAACCAGTCCGGTATAAACCTGAATCAGGCAAGCTCCGGCTTCGATTTTCTCGATAGCAGCGCGTGGGCTGTCAATTCCGCCAACGCCGATAATCGGCTTCTCATTCCGGGTGATCTCAGCCAGCCACTTTACAACCTGTGTACTCCTTTGATGAATGGCCCTTCCGCTTAATCCGCCATTGCCGATTTTATTTAACACAGATTCATCGGTAGCTAATTGATCCCGAACAGAAGAAGTATTGGTAGCCACATAGCCGGCCACACCAAAATCCTCACAAATCCTGACCAGATTTTCCAAACTTTCTTTCTCGATATCTACCGTGAATTTGACCAAAGATGGTTTTCGCCCTTCTTTTTCGGGCTCGAGAGCAGCAAGTAAATCCCGAAGCGCGGCCGGGTCTTCAAAGGTTTTACCCTCTCCGGTATTGGGGCAGGAAATGTTGATGGTTATATAATCGGCTATCTTTTGGGCCTTTTCATAGCTGTGTAAATAATCCTGAAGGGCTGCATCGCCATGAATGGATACATCGTTTGTTTTTGCAATGTTCACGCCCAGTGGAATATCCAAATTCAAAGAAGAAAGCCGTTCACTGACTGCATCAGCTCCTTCGTTATTCAATCCCATTCGGTTGATTAACGAGTGATCATCGGGAAGCCTGAAGGCGCGGGGCTTTGGGTTTCCCTCAGAAGGTTGTGCAGTAATACTCCCCACTTCCACAAATCCGAAACCAAGAGCTTGCATTGCCTTGGGAGTGGTTCCATTTTTATCAAACCCGGCTGCAAGTCCAACAGGGTTGGGAAACGTGAGGCCAAAAATTTCCTGTTCTAATTCCGGGCGGGTTTCGTTATACAGGGTTGCTGCCAATGTTTGCAGCAGTGGAGAGTTATTGGTTTTGGATGCAATAGAGAGGGCCCACTCGTGAGCTTTTTCTGCATCTGTTTTAAATAAAAGGGGTTTGAGAAGCTTTTTGTAAATCATTGGCACAATGATACGAAAAAACGTTCAAAAAGAGTGAAAGAAGCCTTATAATCGGTCGCCTATTTTATATGAATAAAGCAGAACAACACATATCGACTTTAGTGCGCGAATCACGGGATGCGGGGGATGTTATTCTGCTTGAATCACAAATGACCGGTCATCCGGCAAGCACAAAAAGCTATCTGGCAATGCAGCCTGCGGCTTATATAAAAGCCAGGGGCAACGAAACCGAGATATGGGACGGAGAGTCGGTACAAGTATTTACAGGCGATCCCTGGGATTATCTGAGCCGGTTCAAAAAAGAGCATAACGAATGGTTGTTTGGCTATCTGGGATATGATCTGAAAAACCATATTGAGAACCTGAAGTCCAATAATAAAGAGCTGATAAACGCACCTGATTTATACTTCATGGTTCCGGAGATCTTAGTTGAGGTTGATGCAACCGGCAAGGTCAAATATATAAAGGGTGAGCCTAACCAGACGTTGAAAAAAGGGAAGGAATCCGGAGAAATATCCATCACCCTGAAAAATCAGATTTCAGAGTCCGAATATATCCGAAAGGTAAAACAGGCGAAGAAGGATATTTATGAAGGCAGGTATTACGAAATTAATTTGTCTCATCCCCTGGAATTTGAAATAAAAGGGGATAGCTGGGATTTGTACGAAGCAATGAAAACAGCAGGGCCGGTTCCTTTTGGTGGCTATGCAAATATCGGTCATTTGTCTATTTGCTGTTCATCTCCCGAGCGATTTTTGGCAAGGTCCGGTAACCGTGTGTGGTCGCAACCGATAAAAGGAACCGCATCACGCAAAGCAGGAAAAAAGGTACTGGTTGATATCGAAAAACTTAGACAATCGGAAAAAGAAAGGGCTGAGAACCTGATGATTGTTGACCTGGTGAGAAATGATCTCAGCCGGGTGGCAGAACTCCAAAGCGTGAAAGTATCCAACTTGTTTGAGATCCAGAGCTTTGAGACGGTTCATCAAATGGTATCTACGGTAGAGTGTACCGTGCCTGATCAAACCGATAGCATCGAAATCATAAAGCATTGCTTTCCTATGGGGTCTATGACAGGTGCCCCGAAGATCGCTTCTATGGAGGCCATCGAGAAGTACGAAGATTATAAACGCGGAATCTATTCCGGGGCAATGGGATATATAACCCCCGAAGGTGATTTCGATTTTAATGTGATCATCAGAACGGCCATTTCGGAGGGTGAAAAGCTGGTATATCCGGTAGGCGGGGCAATCACCAGCGATTCGGACCCGATGGCGGAATGGGAGGAAACGCTGATTAAAGCCCGGGCGATTACAACGATTCTTGAGAATTTGGAGGAAGCTGAATGAAGACTCTTTAATGTGGGTTATGAAAAACAGAAGTTAAAATTACATCACATCGAAGGATCAGAATGAAGGCGAGTACATTAGGTGAACTAAAGGAAAGTGGTTGGGAATCAATATCGGTTAAGGAAGAGATACGAAAGAATTTAATCAGGAAGATGAGGTCCGGTGAGGAACTTTTTCCCGGTATCCTCGGATACGATAAAACCGTAATTCCCCAAGTTCAGCATGCGTTGCTTTCCAGACACGATATGATTCTCCTTGGACTGCGTGGGCAGGCAAAAACCCGAATGTTAAGGCTGCTGGTTAATTTTCTGGATGAGTATATCCCCATTATTAAAGGTTCAGAAATTAATGACGATCCGCTTAATCCGTTGTCGAAATACGCCAAAGAACTGGTAGAGGAAAAGGGGGATGATACACCTATTGACTGGCTTCACCGCTCTTACCGTTATGGTGAGAAACTGGCTACTCCGGATACAACAGTGGCTGATTTGATCGGGGATATTGACCCGATTAAAGCTGCTACCAAAAAACTGACGCTGGCAGATCAGAATGTGATCAATTTCGGGCTGATACCCCGAACCAATCGGGGAATTTTTGTAATTAATGAGCTGCCTGATCTTCAACCCCGAATACAGGTGGCTTTGTTGAATATTATGCAGGAGAGGGATATTCAGATCAGGGGCTTTAATGTCCGTATTCCGCTGGATGTATCGATGGCTTTTTCTGCAAACCCGGAGGATTACACCAATCGGGGGAATATAATTACTCCGCTCAAAGACCGAATCGACTCTCAGATTATTACTCACTATCCGAAAGAGCTGGGCGTGGGAATAGATATAACCAGGCAGGAAGCCTGGCAGGAACGGGAAAGTGGAATCAAGATTCACATCCCCGACTTATATCGTGAAGTAATTGAAAAAGCCGCTTTCGAAGCGCGTGAGTCTGAGTATGTTGATCAAAAAAGTGGAGTTTCTACCCGAATGACAATCACTGCCCTGGAACAGGTGGTATCGTCTGCTGAACGTCGGGCAATTCTTAATGAAGAGAAGGAAACATCTGTTAGAGTAGCTGATTTATATCACATGGTTCCTGCTCTCACGGGTAAAATTGAACTGGTGTATGAAGGTGAGCAGGAAGGGGCCATTAGTGTGGCCAAACATATATTAGGGAAGGCGATCAGTAAGATGTTTAAAATACATTTTCCGGATCCTCAGTCTAAAGCCGAAGATCAGAAATCTTCCTATAAAGAGATTATGGATTGGTTTGCTGACGGGAATGAAATCAGTATTTCGGACACCCTTTCAAACAAAGAATATGAGAAGTCGCTGAACAGAGTGAAAGGGCTGAAGGAGTTGGTAAAGTCTCAGGTTACCGATGCCGGTTCATCCGAAACATTAATCTGGATGGACTTTGTGCTGGAAGCGCTGCATCAGAATTCGATGCTTAGCAAACAAGATCTGGACGACCAAACATTATACACCGATATGTTGGGTTCTATGTTTTCCTCGCTGGGAGATATTGACGAAGAAGGCTACGATGAATTTGAGTGATAATTAGATTGAATTCAGTTTTTGTTAGCCTTATATTTAAAGCCTTTGCAAATTTCAAGCAAGTATAAGACCATGAAAAAAGGAATTCATCCAGATTACAAAGAAATTACGGTAGTGATGAGCGATGGTACCGAGGTAAAAACCCGCAGCACTATGGATACCAAAGACGGAGTGTATCGCAGTGAGGTTGACTCTAAAAACCATCCATTCTATACCAAGAGTAACACTTTTACGTCTACAGCCGGACGTGTTGACCGCTTTAAGCGTCGATACGGTAAAGGCGACGACAAGTAATTTTAGCAATCGTTTTTTAAGAAGGATGTATCTGTAAAGGTGCATCCTTTTTTTATGCAGCCTATGGAAATTCAAAAATTTGAAGTCGGCCCTTTCCTCGAAAACACTTATCTGCTCACAAAGAACGGGCAGCACCTGATTATTGACCCCGGTTTCTCAAATGAGACCGAGTATCAAAGGCTGAAGGAACAAATGAACGGTGAACTGAAGGCGGTTGTGCTTACCCATGCTCATGTTGATCATGTGTTGGGAATAAGCCGACTGAGAAACGACTTTGATGTACCGGTTTATTTGTGTTCAGAAGATCGTTTTCTATGGGGAAATTTCGGTAGTCAAGCTCAGATGTTTGGGATCAGTCAAACAGGGTTTGGGTTTGAACCGGATGATTTGCCAAATGAAGGCTCATTCTCTATCGGAGATTTTGAGTTTGACTGTTTATACACACCCGGACATTCCCCCGATCATATCTCTCTCTATTTTCGGGACGAAGAGTTGGTGATAGCCGGAGATGCCTTGTTCAAAGAAAGCATTGGCCGCACGGATTTATATAAGGGGAATTTTGAATTGCTGGCAAAAAGTATCAAAGAGAAGCTATACACCTTACCTGAAAACACTACCGTTTTCCCGGGGCACGGTCCTGAGACTACAATCGCTCACGAGAAACAGCATAATCCTTTTGTGAAGTAGGAAGTAAGGCTTGATCAATCGGTAGATTCCTGCTTGCTCTTGAGCTTATCAATCTGCTTTTGATAATGCTCTGCCTTATCCTGATCCTTATCGATGAGCCGTTCGTACATTTTAATAGCTTCTGATTTCCGGCCTTGCTTTGAATGAATTTTGGCCAGCGTTTCGGTAACCACATCATCAATTTCTTCGGATTCCTTACTCAGGTCGGAATCATCAAAATCCTCATCATCGACAGGGATCTGAATACGTTTTGATTCAACCGCTTCCAGCATTCCAATGAGTCTGTCCAGGTCCAATACCGGTGAAGTACGTGAGCCCTGCTGTAATTTAAGTTTAGAGGAGGTGTAAGAAGTAGTAGGAATAGCAGCTTCGAATTTTTCGGGGTGTACCAGGAAATAATGTAAGTGTTCCATCAACGGGCTACCGGGTGCATACGTTTTTGCTTTCAAAGCCTCTTTAATAGCATCCTGTTTATTATCCTGAAGGTGGTAGAACCATGATAATAAAAAATGACCAACCGCATCAGGGCCTCGTTTCTTCAAGTGCTTCCTGAGTTTATGGGTAACCTCTTCCGGGTTTTCCTCAAACTTCTCTACATAGGAAGACAATGACTTTGGTATGTTGAATGGCAGTTGTTGCATGGGCTGTATTAAGACTGAACTATAATAAAGTGAAGTAGGGTTACAATCAAAGCTAATTACCAGTTACTTACCGCATCATTGAACATATTATTTGCTGCTTGTTCGAGGGCACTGTTTGCGGCTTGGTTTTCTCCGTTGATGGGGTCGTCAGTAGGATCGTAGGTAAACTTTCCGGAAAAGGTATTGGTCCATTCCGGTTCCTCTTTTGATGCATATTTAAAGGTTGCCCGAACGGTAATTGTAACCTCATTTTGGTCAGACTGTTCATCACCTCCTATACTGAAGGGGCGGTTGGTGTACCCGGTTATTACCCCGTCCAGTACGGCATCAGCATCACTTTCATTATTTGCCAGTTGTAGTTTGCTTTGATTTACGAACCTGTTTATCAGCGCTTCATTCAGCCGATTGCTTAAATCTCCAAGTCCGCTATTCGATTGATCCGGAAAGAAAGGAATGAAAATCGTATTAACGCCCGGTGGAATAGAGGCTCCGGTAAAGCTATATCGCAGGCAGCTGCTGAAGCTCAGGCAGAAGGTGACCGTCAATAAAAGGAGAATTCTATTCCAGGCCATACTGATCCAGTTTGCGGTATAAGGTTCGTTCACTTACACCCAGGGTTTCTGATGCTTTTCTGCGGTTTCCATCAAAGCGTTTGAGGGCTTGTTGTATAAGAAATTTTTCAGCATCCTCTATTGAGGGGATCTCATTATTTTGGAGGAAATCAACGAGCTCTGTTTCTTCATCTTCGTCTAAATCGGGTTGATCGGGCATGGATTGCAGACCCAGAGTGGCATGATCTCCAAGATCAACATTCACACCTGAAATTTCTGATTTATCCATTTCATCTCTCACCGAGGCAGGTAAAGCTTTCAGGTTTTTATTTGAAAAAGTGGAGTAAAGAAAGTTGGCAAACATCTTTTTAACATCAGCAATATCATTTCTTAGCTCAACCAAAGCCCTGTAAACGAGTTCACGGTCTTTTCTTTCAAAATCACTGCCACCCTCCCTGTTCTGCTTTTGATAGGCATCATCAGCTACCATTGGGAGGTTATCTGTTCTGCCCTGTCGCTGCCGGCCTTTAAGGTACTTTTGAAGTTTGTCTTGATCGATGAACTGAGATTTTTCAAGCACAACCAATTGTTCGGCTACATTTCTTAATTCTCTGATATTTCCCGGCCATCGGTAGGATATCAGCAATTCCCGGGCTTCATCAGAAAACCCCTTAAAAACAGAGTCATACCGGGATGAATATTCTTCGACAAACTTTCGAAAAATAGGGATGATATCTTCCTGCCGGTCTCGCAAAGGGGGGAGTTTAATCTGTACGGTATCCAGACGGTAGTAAAGGTCTTCTCTGAAAGAACCATCCTGTACCATTTGCCATAAGTTCTGGTTGGTTGCAGCAATAACACGTACATCAGTGGTTTGAACTTTACTGGAACCCACCCGGAAAAATTCCCCGTTTTCAAGTACACGAAGTAATTTTACCTGTACGTTCTTTGGGGTATCACCAATTTCATCAAGGAAAATCGTGCCGCCGTTAGCTTTTTCAAAGTATCCTTCCCGGGAAGTTTCGGCACCGGTAAATGCCCCTTTTTCGTGGCCAAATAATTCACTTTCAATAATTCCTTCCGGGATGGCTCCACAGTTTACAATAACCAGGTTGTTACGGCTGCGGTCGCTCATGGCATGGATGGCCCGGGCGGTAACATCTTTACCGACCCCGCTTTCGCCCTGTAAAGTTACGGTGATATCAGTTTTAGCGACCTGCATAATCTTGTCGATAACCTGTCGCATGGCTTCTGATTTACCAAGTAAACCAAACTGTTCTTGAAATACTTCTCGATCCATAAAGAAAATAGAATTAAAGTATCAGCTCAGTGTCAGGCAAACTGCATAGATAGTACTGATACCTTTTGAATTACATACTGTCAGAATGACGTAAGTTAACGATTCCTGCTTAAGTAAGTAAATGAAATGTAAAGGGAAATTAGAGCTCTTCTATTTCTTTATAAGCTCCACAGCATGTTCTACAGGTAGCGACCTTGTTTCTTTAAAGCTGGATAGTACAAGGTTCGAGCGGGTTTTGCTTACACCTTGCCAAGCCTGTATTCTGGAAAGCAGGCTCTCAAAAGATCCCGTGTTTTTTGTTCGGACTTTCAGAAAATGTGAACCGTCTCCGGTAATGGAATGGCATTCCAAAATTTCTCTTTCTTCAGCAGCTCTCTCTACAAAATCTTGGTAGTTCTCCGAGCCGTCAACCTGTACAAAAATAAAGGCCGTAATATCGAAGTGAAATTTCTTACTGTTAAGGATGGCTTTATACCCTTCGATAAGACCGCGTTCTTCCAGCTTTTTCATTCGTTCGGAAACCGAAGGGACTGATAAGTTTACCAATTCAGCAATAGTGTTTCGCTGTGCCCGGCCATGCTCCTGAAGGTGGTTTAAAATAGCCAGGTCGGTATCGTCTAATAAATGACTCATGTTTTACCTTAAATTCCCTAAAAATTCTTTGATTGTTGGATGATAGCCTTAATTATTTAGGTAATCAATATAAAAAGCGCTTCCAGCAGAGCTGTTTAACTGAAATTATTAGGTTCAAAAAAGGTGTAACAAAAAGTCGAATACCTCTTATCTTTGATGCTTAAATCAAAAGAAATTTATCGTACTGAAACATGCTCGACATCAACTTCATCAAAGAAAACCGCAAATTGGTAGAAAAGGCGATTATCAATAAGGGGGAGAAGGATACTTCTGTAGTAGAAAAAGTGCTGGCCGTGGATGAAGACTGGAGGTCGAAAGTGCATGAGGGTGATTTACTCCGAAGCGAAAGCAATACCAAAGCCAAGGAAATTGGCAAACTGATGGGGCAGGGAAAGAAGGAAGAAGCTCAGGAGATTATAAAGAAAACCTCTGAAATGAAGGAGCGCATCAAGGAAATTGAAGAAGAGGTGAAAGAGCTTCGTGAAACAAGGGATGACATGCTGCTTCGCATCCCGAATGTTCCTCACCCGAGCGTTCCGGTTGGTGCCACGGAAGATGATAACGAGACGTTCAAAACCTGGGGCCAGCCCAACGATGAGGACTGGAGAAAGCCGCACTGGGAGTTAACCGAACGTCATGGATGGGTAGATTTTGAGAGAGGGGTGAAAGTAACCGGAGCCGGATTTCCTTTTTATGTAGGTGGGGTTGCTCAACTGCAAAGGGCACTGCTTAACTATTTTATTAATGAAGCAGGGAAGGCTGGATATACCGAGCTTCAGGCTCCATATTTTGTAAATGAAGATTCAGCGCGGGGAACGGGGCAGATTCCGGATAAGGAAGATATGATGTATGAAATTCCGCGGGATGAGTTTTTTACAATCCCTACAGCTGAGGTGCCGGTTACGAACTTCCATCGAGATGAAATTATTGAGTTAAAAGAGCTGCCGTTAAAATATGTTTGCCACACTCCCTGTTGGAGACGGGAAGCCGGTTCATACGGAAAAGATGTTCGTGGATTGAACAGGCTGCATCAGTTTGATAAAGTAGAACTGGTGAAAATAGTAAAGCCGGAAGATTCTTACGATGAGTTGGAAAGCCTGCGCGAACATGCAGAAAAGCTACTCGAAGCACTGGATCTACCGTACCGAACCTTGTTAATGTGTACCGGGGATATGGGCTTTACCCAGAGCAAAAAATATGATCTTGAGGTATGGAGTCCGGGGCAACAGCGCTGGCTGGAAGTAAGCTCATGCTCCAATTTTGAAAGTTTTCAGGCCCGCCGGATGCAACTCCGCTACCGAAAGGATGAAAAGGATATTGAGACATTACATACATTAAACGGATCTGGGTTGGCATTACCGCGCGTGGTTTCAGCAATTTTGGAAGCATATCAGGAAGAGAATGGGAAAGTCAAAGTACCGGAGGTACTTAAGCCGTTTATTGGAAGGGATTATTTGTAGAGAAGTTAGGAAGCAGGTTCTCTACTTGTTGTTTTTTTGGGACAACCAAACGATTCCCCATACCAAACCTACCAGAGCTAATGCAATCCCAAATCCTCCGAGGAATGCATACAGTAAATAGGGCAGAATAACACTAATAACGATACCGGTAATGGCTTTAAGAGGGGAGGCTGCTACGGCGGAAGCTCCAAGCAATGATTTAAAAAGTCTGGCCAATCGTGCTAACATGTAAAGTAAAATTTATTCGGGGTGCGCAACAGTACGCCCGGGATATCAAAAAGATTCAAAGTATTAATGAAGGGTGATAGGGTGATAGGGTGATAAAGTGATAGAGTGATATGGTGAAAATTTCTTTCTAAAAATCACTCTATCACTTTATCACCTTTCACTTATCACTTAAGCTACCGCATGAATCTCGGTCTCGTCAAAGTTGTGCAGAAGTTCCAGAATGGGATCCATCTCATCGTGCTCCATAAGCTGCATCCGTAAATTCTTTCCATTACGAACGCCTTTCAGGTACTGTCCGTAATGTTTCTTCATGATGATGACACCATAGCGTTCTCCGTGTTGTTGAACAGAAAGCCGTAGTTGTTCAGCACAAAGCTCAACCCGTTGACGAACGGTTGGTTCCGGAAGGAGTTCTCCGGTCTCCAGATAATGACGGGTTTGTTCAAAAATCCATGGATTGCCTATAGCTCCACGGCCAATCATCACGCCATCAACTCCGGTCTCCTCGAACATTTTTTTAGCGAGTTCGGGAGAAGTCACATCCCCGTTTCCGATAATCGGGATTTCGAGTCCGGGAGTGTTTTTAAGTTTCTTCAACCAATCCCAACGGGCATCCCCTTTATATTTCTGAGCACGTGTACGAGCATGTACGGTAAGTGCCTTAACGCCGAGATTTTGAAGCATAAGAGCCACTTCCTGAATTTTTATGGTGCTATCGTCCCAGCCAAGTCGGGTTTTAACAGTTACAGGGCGGTCCTGGACGGCATCAACCACCGTACCGGCCATTCGTTCCATCATGGCCAGGTCTTTAAGGCAGCCCGCTCCGGCTCCTTTTTTAACAATCTTATAAACCGGGCATCCAAAGTTGATGTCTACCAGGTCCGGGTTTTGATCAACAGCTACTTTGGCAGCTCCTTCCATAGCTTCTTCACGCCCGCCAAAAATCTGTACACCAAAAGGGCGTTCCATCTCTTCGAAGTCCATTTTTTGCATAGCTATATCAGATGCACGAATGATGGCTTCAGAACTTATAAATTCTGTGAATACGATGTCGGCTCCTTTACGCCGGCAGAGCTGTCGGAATGGGGAGTCTGTTACATCTTCCATAGGTGCAAGAAAGAGAGGTTGGTCAGGTAGTTCTATCGGACCGATATTCATTACTATAAAAAAGGTTTTGGCTTAATTTTAGTTTAAAGATACAGCTTTTCTAAAGGATTTATAAGTGAGCATCTAATCAACAAAAGCGCAATACCCGATTGAAGGTTATTTTGTAGAGATGGTAAATGAAAGACCAGACTTTCAGTCAGGAATTCGTAAAACTTCCCTTTAGCCATTTCCCTCATTTAGGCTTATATTTTCTGCCCACTTACTCACTCATAAAAAACTAATTCTAATAAGGGAAAACTGAATATGTCACTTGGAATTAATAGTATCGAAGAACTTCTTGGAGATGAAGCTTCGGATCTTCTTAACCATAAATGTCAGACCATTAGTAGGGATCGGCTTGTAAAGCCAACAGCCAACTACGTTGATGATGTTTGGTACCATTCTGACCGCAACAACCGGGTGTTGCAAAACCTTCAAAGACTTTTAAATCATGGGCGTTTAGGGGGAACCGGATATGTATCCATTCTTCCGGTAGACCAGGGTATTGAGCACTCAGCCGGCGCCTCTTTTGCAAAGAATCCCGATTACTTTGATCCTGATCATATAGTAAATCTTGCTATGGAAGCCGGATGTAATGCCGTCGCTTCTACTTTTGGAGCCCTGGCTTCCGTTTCCAGAAAATACGCTCACAAAATTCCTTTTGTGGTTAAAATCAATCACAACGAGCTATTAACGTATCCAAACAACTACGACCAGATCATGTTTGGAACCATTGATCAGGCGTACGACATGGGCGCGGCTGCTGTTGGGGCAACCATTTATTTCGGGTCTGAAGAATCCAACCGGCAAATTCAGGAAGTGGCTCAGGCTTTTGCTTATGCACATGAACTTGGAATGGCTACTATATTATGGTGCTATACCCGAAACTCAGCCTTTAAAGTAGATGGTGTTGACTATCATTCTTCGGCAGACTTAACCGGTCAGGCTAACCACATCGGTACCACATTAGGTGCGGATATCATCAAACAAAAGCAGCCGACTAATAACGGCGGTTACAAAGCGCTGAATTCCGGCGATTCCAGCTACGGTAAACTGGATGAGCGCATCTACTCCGAATTATCATCCGACCACCCTATTGATTTGACTCGCTACCAGGTAGCGAACTGCTTTATGGGACGTGCCGGTTTGATTAACTCAGGCGGTGCTTCCGGTTCAAACGACTTTGCTGATGCGGTTAAAACAGCCATCATCAACAAACGAGCCGGCGGTATGGGACTTATAAGTGGACGTAAAGCATTCCAGCGACCACTGAAAGAAGGGGTGAAACTACTGAACATGATTCAGGACGTTTACCTTAATGATGAAATCACCCTCGCCTGATCGTGCATAATAATTATGGCCTTGCAGGGTTACCCTGTAAGGCTTTTTTTATTCAAGCCCATCTTTATCTAATATCTGTTAATTGAGTTCTGAATCCGTAAATATCAGCCAGCCGCAATCCCTGATTTCCAGGAAGTACCTGATCATTTCCATATTATTGAGTCTTGCTACCATGGCAGGGGTTATTTATTGGACGTACACTCCGGGGGTATTAGAATTTCTATCCAAAAGCCGGCTTCCGGGGCTGATCATTGCTCTTGTGGTATCACTGATAAGAGTTTGGTTTTCAGCAGCAAAAATCCGTTTTCTTTCTGAAAAGAAATTGAATTGGTATGCTTCAATAAGGGTAGTGCTGGCCTGGGATTTTACCTCAGCAGTTACCCCTTCAACCATCGGTGGTGCTCCTATGGCTACCTATGCCATGACCAAAGAAGGACTTAAACTCGGGGATTCAGGAGCTATTATTCTGTATGGAGTATTGCTCGACCAAATCTGGTTCGCGATTGCCATCCCCATTCTGTTAGTTTCGGGCTTATTTTATGAAGTCGTTCCACCGGAAATTGGCCTTGTTGGAGATGTATCCATGGGGCTGTTGTATGTTGGATTATTGAGCTATGCAGGTTTGCTTGCCTATGGGGTTTTGGTCAATCCCACTGCCATTAAAAGGGTCGTAAAGTTTGTGTTCAAGCTGCCGGTGCTCCGAAGAATGGGAGATAAGGTGGAAGAAGAAGCGGAAAACCTGGAAGAGTATGCGCAACAGTTGGGGCAGAAACCCTTAAGTTTTTTACTGAAGGCATTCTTCCTATCAACCATGTCATGGTTGGCGAGAATTGCGTTGCCTACTATCGTGGTTTTGAGCCTGCTGCCTGCGCCTGAGGTACTTTCGGTGCTCAGGAGCCTGGCAATGAACCTGGCATTTTTGGTTGTTCCGACTCCCGGCGGCAGTGGTGGGGTAGAAGGACTATTCGTTCTGTTTCAGGGGCCTCTTATTTCAAGGGAAGGATTTATCGGGCTTGCTGTATTTCTGTGGAGGATCATCAGTTACTACATTAGCATCGGGTTGGGGATGATGGCTACCACCTGGTATGTGAATCAAAAAGTTGTCGAAATTAAAGCACAGGATTAATCCATGGCCAAGGTGAAAACGCAATATGAATGTTCCAGCTGCGGATATACATCACCAAAATGGAATGGAAGCTGTCCGTCTTGTGGAGAATGGCATACCTTTGTTGAGAAAACGGTCAGCAAGAATAAGTCATCATCAAATCATAAAGCCAAAGTAGAAGGACTGGATTCATCCGCCGCCCCTCAGAAATTGGATGAGGTAGAAACCTCCGAAAAAAGCCGCTTTAAAAGTAATATAACCGAGCTCGACCGGGTATTAGGCGGAGGTTTTTTACCCGGATCTTATGTTCTTATCGGGGGGGAGCCGGGTGTAGGGAAGAGTACTCTCACCCTCCAAATTGCTAAAGCCAATCCGGATTTAACCATTCTGTATTGTGCCGGCGAGGAATCAGCCGGACAGATTAAACAGCGGGCAGCGCGACTTGGGGTGAAATCAGACAAGCTGTTGGTTTATAATGAAACGCAGGTTGATAATATCATTGCCGAAGCACAAAAGATGAAGCCGGATTTATTGATTGTGGATTCCATTCAAACAGTGTACCGAACCGAACTCTCGAGTATGCCCGGTAGCATTCAACAGGTAAAAGAATGTGCGGCTTTGTTCCAGCAGCTGGCTAAGAAAAAGGATATAACTACGCTGGTAATCGGACATGTAACTAAAGAAGGAGACATAGCCGGCCCGCGAGTTCTGGAGCATATGGTAGATACCGTTCTTCAGTTTGAAGGAGACAAGCAGTACACCTATCGCTTATTGCGAAGCTTGAAAAACCGGTTTGGAGCTGCGCAGGAAGTGGGTGTTTTTGAGATGAAATCGGATGGGCTGATCGAAGTATCCAATCCATCTGAACTATTTATATCGGACAAGACATCCGGGGTAAGCGGGAATGCTGTAGTATGCACCATGGAAGGAACCCGTCCGCTATTGATTGAAGTGCAGGCGCTTGTGACTCCGTCGTCTTATGGTTCACCCCAGCGAACAGCCAACGGTTTTGATAGAAACCGACTTGCTTTACTGCTTGCCGTGCTGGAAAAGAGAGTGGGCAAGAATTTCTCCAATCACGATGTGTATTTGAATATTGCCGGTGGATTCAGGCTCAACGACCCTGCAGGAGATTTAGGGGTTTGTTGTGCTTTGGTATCCAGTTTAACCGATGATGCCGTCTCACAGAATATGGCCTTTATAGGCGAGGTAGGTTTAGGAGGAGAAATCAGAACGGTTCCGCACCTGGAGCAGCGGGAAAAAGAAGCTAAAAAATTAGGATATAAACAGGTTGTATTACCCGGTTCCAAAGAAAGAGATGGAGTTCGGTACGTACATCAGGCCATAAAAAAAGCCCTCGGTTAAAAACCAGAGGGCTTAAATGAGTTCACTTCGTTTAGAAGTTGTCGCGCTGGCGACGTCGTTGTTCACGTTTCGCTTTTTTCAAAGCTTCGCGTCGCTCAACAGATGGCTTCGTATACTGTTGACGATCTTTGTATTCATTAAGAACACGTGATCTTGTTACCAGTTTCTTGAAGCGATTAATTGCGCGGTCAACACTTTCGTTGTCTTTAACTTCGACTCCTAACATGAAGTATCACATCCTTTCGTTTAATTTTGTTTCCCATAATTGGGAGCATTAAATATACATACTCCAACTGAGAATTGGAAGTATCTTGCGTATATCAATCCACCTCTCTGTTTATGATGTACTTTTCAGGTATCTCAGACCCTAAAACACCTATTCCGAATAGTGCATAATCGTATTTTGCCGGGTCTTCAGGATCTAAAAACTTTAGTCGTGCATTGAGCTCGAGCACCGATTTCCAATCGTTTTGTTTTCTGGAGAGAAGTCCGAGCTTACGTGCCTGCCGGGCTACATGAACATCAAGAGGAATTTTCAACCCGGCGGGGGATATAAAATCCATAATACCCGGATCAACCGGACTATTTTTACGAATACACCATCTCAGGTACATATAAAGGCGTTTAGCAGAACTGTTCTTCTCAGGGTTGGATACATGCTTACGGGTTCGCTGAGGCATTTCGGGGTGAAATGAGAAAAACTTCTTATGAAACACAGCTACCAGCTCTCTATTCTGGCGTATGGCTTCGTCGTAGCAATGCTTCCAAAACCGTTCGAAAGAACCAAACTTCAGCAGTATGGTTTGCAGAATTATGGTTAGCCAGTGTATGTCAACAGGCTTAAAAGTGCGATGCTTAAAACCATCAAAAGCTGAAAAATCAGCCTCGGTATACTGCTCTATAAACGCAGCTGGTTTGAAGTTCATACGCTGAAGAAGTTCTTCAACTTTTGCATTCACAATATCGCGGCGGCCCCAGGCCATGGTTGCTGCAAAAAAGCCGGCCAGTTCCTGATCAGACCTATCCTCAAAAGCATGCATAAACTGAACAGGATCATCGTTGATATAATCCGGCTGCTCAATTTTACCAACCAGATCGTCAAGAAATGGCTTAAGTTCAGTCAAATTCTTTCGGGTAAGCGTTTTAAATTTTTTCCTTTTTTGGGGCAATGTGCTTCTATGAATTATATATTATAAAGTATTGGTTATGCAGGTCGATAATTAAGGAGTAGAACTGTTCCCTTTTTCCCTATCAAACAAAAACAAAGCGAATTGATTCAGTTTATCAAAAATCGATTTTTCGCCGTAGTGGATAACTATATGCATTCACAATATGGTAGCCGTAAAGAAATTTTATTTGATGACCACCCAAATGTTGTTGTTGAGATTGGGGCAGGATATGGAGCAAATTTTCGTTACTTGAGAAAAGGAACAAAAGTTAAAGTGATTGAACCCAATGCCGGTTTTCAGGACGTGCTCAAATATCAATCCGAGAGGTATGGAATCAATCTGGAGATTTATGAATCGGTTGCAGAGGAAATTCCACTTTCAAATGAATCAGCAACAATGGTGATAAGCAGTTTGGTACTTTGTTCAGTAAAAAACCCGCCCAAAGTATTGTCCGAAGTTAAAAGGATTCTTCAGCCGGAAGGAAAGTTTATCTACCTTGAGCATGTGAGAGCACATAAACACAGTTGGGTATGCAAAGTGCAGCGAATGGTAAAAAGATCATGGAAATGGTTTTTTGACGGCTGTAACGTAACCCGGGATACCAGCAGAATTATATTGATGGCCGGATTCAGTGAGATTAAGCAGGATGAGTTTCAGCTTCCCACATTTTTTGTTCCCATCAGGCCTCATATAGCTGGTATTGCTGTTAAATAGCTACACCCCAAGCTCGCCCTGTCCTTTACCCATCAGTCGTTCGGTTAACACTTTATTAGCTTTGGGGATGGGATACCTTTCAAGTTCATTTCGCTCTACCCAACGTATTTCCTGGCTGGATTTTGGTTGAGGATCTCCCGAAATCAGCTTACACATCCACGCATGCATGGTGATGGAGAAATGAGAGTAGGTGTGTTTCAGGCTCATTAATTCTTTAAAGGCTTTAACTTTCACTCCCAGTTCTTCGTGTAATTCCCGTTCAATGGTTTCCTGAATTTCTTCTCCCTCTTTTTGCTTACCGCCGGGGAACTCCCAAAGTCCGCCCAGCATGGAATCTTCAGGCCGTAAAGCGATTAATAATTTTCCATCATCATCCTCAATTATGCCTACACCAATAGTATGATGTGGTTTTTTCTTAGACGGAGATTTATAAGGGATGACATTCGTTTTAGCGGTTTTGGCAGCCACACAGCCGGACTGAACAGGGCAATTATTACAATCAGGATTTGTTGGCTTACAAACAACGGAACCCAATTCCATCATAGACTGGTTAAAATCGGCCGGATTATCTTCGTCGATCAGTTCAGTGGCAAAATCCTGAACTTTGTTCTTTGTCTTAGTGCTGCGAATGTCTTCCTCGATCCCAAAATATCGGGTAAGTACACGGATCACGTTACCATCCACTACTGCATTCGGTTTGTTGAAGGCAATACTGGTAACAGCCGCCGCTGTGTAAGGGCCAATCCCTTTCAGCTTTATGATTTCATCGTAGCTTTCCGGGAGTTTTCCATCATAGTCTTCTACAACTGTTTTTGCTGCTGAATGAAGATTTCTGGCTCGGCTGTAGTATCCCAGTCCTTCCCAGGCTTTCAATACTTCCTGCTGTTCAGCATTTGCCAGATCAAACACAGTAGGGAATAAAGAAATAAAGTTCTGAAAGTATGGAGTAGCCTGTTCTACCCGCGTTTGCTGCAGCATAATTTCCGATACCCATATTTTGTAGGGATCGGCTTCACCCCGCCAGGGCATTTGGCGTTTATGGTCTTGGTACCAGCTTAGCAGGTGATGAGAAAATTCTTCGTTAGTCAAAAGTGAATCTGCGTTCTGAAAATTATTATTCGCCGCCGCGGGAAATGTCCAGCACATTAAGAGTAACATCGATGGAAGATGCCGCGCCGAGCCTGTCCGTAGCAATGACTTTAAACGTTGATTCACCTACCTGCCGTTCGGTTGGCGTCCAGCTAAATTCACCGGTTTTTTCGTTGATGGTAGCACCATCCGGCATATCAACACCAATGTATCTGACCAATGAATTTTGCGGGCTCTCAGGATCGGTAGCATTAAACTGAATGATATATTCCTCATTAACCGCTATTGAAGTGGAGCGAACCGGGCTGAATCGGGGAGGGGCATTAAACGAGCGTACATCCACCACAAAACGGGTACTGTCGGATTGTCCCTCAGAATTAGTAGCTACAATACTAAACCAGAAATTTCCAACCTGATTAATGGTGGGCTGCCAGAAAAAACCCTGCTTACGGATTTTAGCATTCTGTGCATTGGATCGGTAAGAAAACTCAACCTGGTCAGTCGGATAATTCCCTTCCATTTCAAAAGCTTGAATAAGTGGGTTAGGATATGTTATTACCTGATTGGGAATCGGTTTTATGCTGAACTCTCCGGGAGCAGAAGTGCTGGTAGTGGATGATTGAGTGCGCATCATAATCTCAGAGACGTTGTCATTTTCTGAAATCCAGATTCGGTTGGCGCTATTAGCCAGGTAATTTCCTGCATTGGTATCATCTTTCCACAACCCTAAAAGACCAGATTCATCAGTAGTCCAAACCCTTCCCGAAACCGTTCGCACAAAAAGCCGTTCATTCCAGCGTGAAATGTGGTCAACGGACTCGTTTGTAACTCCAATTTTTTTCCCGATTCCGGTAGACCTTATCTCAAAAATCTCTCCGGTTGCTGTGCTTCCCCATACACTTTCCTGATCTACAAAAATGTGATCCAAAGGCCTGCGCAATGAAATGTTCGCCGAGTTTAGCAGGGTGCTGTCCTGTTGATTAAACACGAGGAGGGAAGGAGCGGCGGTAAGCACAAAAAGCTGATTGCTTACATTGGAAGAACGGAGGTCAATCACGCTTGCGCCATCCACCAGACTCTGTGCTACAATTTCGGGAGCAGTGTCCACGGATTCGGGAGACTCGAGGGAAACCCGCCCTAATCCTTCATTTCCCATAGCAATATATAAGCTGTTATTCAGCCGGGCCGCAGCTTTGGGTTGAACCGGCAGGATGGTGGAAGAATAAACCCCTAAAACGGATGTAGGCTCAAGAACGGTCAGTCGTCTCGAATCTCCGAACAGGTAAGCAAAACGGATATCAGCAATGATGGTATTACCCCTGCGTTGCATTCCTGAGGAAGTGTACAACCACTGGAGCGAATCAGGATAAGATCTGAATACAGCCATTCCTTCACTTTCGGAAAGTACGTATAAATGAGAAGGAGAGGCTTCCATCGCCTTTACATCAGGTATTTCCATCATTCGGGCATAATCCTGTACCAATTGTTGCTGCCCCATAGCCTGTGTAGTACAGATAAACAGAAAGGTGAGTATCAGGGTAATCCTTGAAATAAATTTCATATCACTATAACCAATTATGCATTTTGTACCAGTGGATGGTTCGGGAGATTCCTTCAGCAAGTGAAACTTCCGGAATGTAATCTAATTCTTTGTGAGCTTTCTCGGAGGAACAGGTCCATTCCAGGATCAGCTCATTTGCTTTCTCCTTGTTAATAACGGGATATTTTCCAATTAATGATGCCATGTTTTCGATTACGCTGGCTGCTTTTTTAACCAACCCGGGTTTAATTTTTAGCGGGATTGCTTTCCTGCCCATCACTTTGGAGGTAACCGCCCGAATTTCGTTCCAGGAATGAGTGCCTTCCCCGGAAATAAAATAGGTGTGAACACCTGTATCATTCTTCTGAGCCGCCTTCAAAATCCCGTTCACTAAATCACTTACGTACACCATAGAAACACGAGGATTGTTCCCGTCGCCCACAATCGGGCAAATGCCTTTAGAAAATGCCTGGAAGAACGAGAAAATCTGATCTTCTCGCGGACCATAAACCGCAGGTGGACGTATAATTTTTATGCTATCCTGATCACCTACAGCCTTTTGGATACGAGCCTCCATTTCCTTCTTTGATTCCCCGTACATACTGACAGGATTCATGGGCTCACCTTCGGTTTTGGGTGAACCGTTACTTGGGCCGGCTGCGGCCAGGGAAGATAAAACCACCATATTTCTGACGCCCTTTTTTTGTGCCAGGCGGACAAGATTTTCAGTGGCATCTACATTAGCATGCGTAAACTCTTTTTTGGTTGGGGCCTTTACAATGGCTGCAATGTGAAACAGAACATCGGCACCCTCAAGTCCTTTGGATAGCGCATTAAGATTTTGAAGGTCTCCGGGTATATTTTTGAAATCGAGGCCGGAAAGCCACTTCTCATTACTTCTTACCAGGCATCGGACTTCATCATAGTCGTCAGATTTGATTATAGCTTCAGCTAAATGGCTTCCTATAAAACCTGTTCCTCCGGTTACAAAGGCTTTCATTTATTTCCTTATATTTGGCGAATCGTTTGGAATAAAAAAAGAGTTTACAGCGAGGATTATCGCAGAGCAAATAAGATACAAATCTACCCTCTGCTTTTAAATTTTTATGAAAGAATTACGAGTCGCCCTTTTTACAGGCAACTACAATCACATTAAAGACGGTGTTTCACTTACCCTGAACAGGTTGGTGAAGTTTTTGGAAGAGCAGGGGATACCGGTTTTGGTATTCGGGCCAACGGTAAAAGAGCCAGCTCTTGATCACAACGGACGACTGGTTTCGGTGCCTTCTATCCGTATGCCTGTCTCCGGACGAGGAGAGTATCGGGTACCCATAGGGATTTCTGAAGAGGCAAAAAGGGAACTGAAAGAATTTAATCCAAGCCTGGTACACATTGCAACGCCCGATCGTGCCGGATATAAAGCTTTGCTTTGGGCTCAGAAAAACAATGTTCAGGTTGTCGGGTCCTATCACACCCACTTCACCAGTTATTTTAAGTACTATGGTCTTACCCCCATTGAGTTTTTGGCCTGGCGATATCTGAGCTGGTTTTATAACTCCTGTACGCACGTGTATGTACCTTCTCAGTCAATGATTGACGAACTCGAAACCCATGGTTTTAATGAAGGAATGAAGATTTGGGCACGCGGAGTGAATACAAAACTTTTCTCCCCTGAAAAGCGGGATATGGAATGGAGAAGAGCTGCTGGTTTTAAGGACGATGATATTGTTGTGACTTTTGTATCACGTCTGGTATGGGAAAAGGAATTAGATACGTTTCGACACAGCGTGCAGCAGGTAGCTTCCAAAAACTCAAAAGTAAAACCACTGGTTGTAGGGGATGGCCCGGCAATGGATGAATTGCAGAAGCTGATGCCGGAGGCACATTATACGGGTTTTCTGGATGGGGAAGACCTGGCCAGAGCGTATGCGAGCAGCGATGTTTTCCTGTTTCCGTCGCACACAGAAACTTTCGGTAATGTAACATTGGAAGCTATGAGCAGCGGCTTGCCTTGCTTGGTTGCTGATGCCACAGGGAGTAAGTCGTTGGTGGAACACGGGGTGAATGGCGGATTAGCTGAACCTGAAAACAAAGCGGATTTCACCAAGAAATTAGCCATCATCGTTTCTGATCAGGACCTGCGTAATCGAATGAAAAAAGCCTCCAGGGAGAAAGCATTGAAGTACGAGTGGGATGAAATAAATGGAAAGCTTGTGCACAATTATAAAGAAGCCTTAGAACTTCCTGTTCCTCAAACCTACTTATAAAAACTATTGTCCATGAAAATCATCGACGTCGCAGAGTTTTATACCGATCAGGGTGGAGGAGTGAAAACCTACATCAACCAGAAACTTAAAGCCGGGAAAAAGCATGGTCATGATATTGTGATTGTGGCTCCGGGTGAAGACTGGGGTGAAGAAGAACGCTATGGGGGAAGGGTGATTTGGGTAAAAGGCCCCCGCCTTCCGGTCGATTGGCGCTACTATATACTTTGGCGGGAGAAAGCCGTCCATGAAATTCTGGATCGCGAAAAGCCGGATGTAGTAGAAGGTTCTTCTCCATGGACCGGTGGCTGGTTTGCAGGGCGCTGGAAAGGCGATGCGGTAAAAACCTTTATCTTTCATCAGGATCCCGTTGCGGCCTATCCGCATACCATATTTGGAAACATGCTGGGTTTTGATCGTGTGGATAAGATGTTCGGTTTTTACTGGAAATACCTTCAACGCCTCAGCAATAATTTTGATGCTACTATTGTAAGCGGTGAGTGGCTTGGAGAACGAATAGATAATTACGGAGTAAACAACCCCATTCCTGTTCCATTTGGAATTGATAAAGACTTCTTCTCACCCAACCGAAGAGATTCAGAACTCCGGAAAAAGCTGCTTTCTGAATTCAGCCTGCCTGAGTCAGCAAGGCTGATGATTGCTATCAGTCGCCATCACCCCGAAAAAAGGTTGGGTTCTTTAATAGAGGGCTTTCATGCTGCAGCCGAAGAAGAACCTATGGCACTTATTGTATTTGGCGACGGGCCAATCCGTAAATATGTGGATTTTAAAGCAAACCGAACGCCTCATGTGAAGCTCATGGGGTTCACCGAAAACCGGGACGAACTTGCTAACATTCTTGCATCCTGTGATTACTTTGTGCACGGCTCATCAGCAGAAACCTATGGCATTGTGGTAGCCGAGGCCGTTTGTAGTGGATTGCCGGTAGTTGTTCCGCAAAGAGGCGGGGCCGGAGATATTGCCAACCCTGATATCGCTGAAACTTTCAATGCAGGAGATTCAGCATCCCTTAAACAAGCAATCCTTGATATTACCTCCAGAGATAGAGAGGAATTGGTTGCTGCCTGCAAACGGGCGGCCCGGGATGACATCGGAACGATGGATGATCACTTTTCACTTCTGTTTGAGAAGTATGAAAAGCTGGTGGAACAGAAAAATACGGTTCAATAATCGCTGAGCACGGAGTTTTTGAATTCTGTGAATTTTGATGTTATTTACACTGTTTAGAATTCAGTAGCAGACCGATATATTTCTTATCTTCAGCACGAAATTTAAACTTATTTCACAGCAACCAGTTCGTAACAACGAGTTAGCGAAAATTTGATAGAAATTTAATACTGGGTATATTTCGCTGTTTATTTAGAATCTTTGTTAAGGAATTACCGAATGGCCGATCAAAAATCCAGCGCCACAAAATCAGACATTTTTTCGAAGGCTTTTAATTTTACGAAAGCGGATGAAGTCAAAGAAATGGGGCTGTATCCGTACTTTAAGCCCCTCGAAGCAACGGATGGCACAATTGTTGAAATCGAAGGTAAAAAAGTAATTATGGCCGGGTCTAATAATTACTTAGGCCTCACCAATGATCAGCGTACGATTAAAGCAGCTCAGGATGCCCTGAAAAAATATGGTACAGGGTGTACCGGCTCTCGCTATTTAAATGGTACACTCGATAGTCACCTCGAACTGGAAGAAAAGTTAGCCAAGTTCATGGGTAAGGAAGGATGTGTGCTTTTCAGTACCGGTTATCAAACCAATGAAGGCGCTATTCAGACCATTGCCGATCGTAACGATATTATTTTCTCGGATAAAGACAACCATGCTTGTATTGTAGTGGGAACCCTTGTTTCGAATGCTAAGACCATGCGTTACAAACACAACGATATGGATCAGCTCCGAAAACTCCTTGAAAGATCCGATCCTGACGCCGGAAAAATCATTGTGACTGATGGGGTGTTTTCAATGTCAGGAACACTGGCTAAAGTACCTGAACTGGTTAAGTTGGCTAAAGAATTTAACGCCCGATTATATCTTGATGACGCCCATGCCGTTGGAGTAGTTGGTGACGGAGGAAGAGGCTCGGCATCTGTATTTGGATTAACTGATGAAGTAGACTTGATTAGCGGAACATTTTCAAAATCATTTGCGTCCCTCGGAGGGTTTTTAGTTGGTGACAGACCTGTAATTGAATACATACGTCATAAATCACCAGCGCATATATTTAGTGCATCCATGCCACCGGCAAATGTGGCTACGGTACTTAAAGTTCTGGAAATTCTTCAGGAAGAAACGTGGAGACTCGATCGCCTGGAAGAAATTGCCAACTATATGCGTAAAGAACTCCGGGGTTTAGGTTTTAATGTATGGAGTAGTCAGAGTCCAATCATTCCTGTTGTAATTGGAGAAATGATGGACTGTTTTAAATTCTGGAAAGACCTGTTTGAGGAAGGCGTTTATACAAATGCTGTCGTTCCGCCGGCTGTACCTCAGGGACAGTCGCTGCTGCGAACAAGTTATATGGCAAGCCACACGGATGAGCACCTCGATCAAATTCTGGAAGCATTCCGTAAAGTGGGCTTGAAGCACGGCGTGATTGACAGAAACGGTCACTCAGCAACTGAATAATCTCATAACCTTATCAAGGCTGTATGAATAGTTCCGGGGTAACCTTCGTTTCAACTAAAGAGGAAAAGAAACGATTTACGAATTTCATATACCCATTTTATGAAGGTGAAGAGCATTGGGTTCCTCCTTTGCGAATGGATCAGAAGAAACTGATTGATACCGATAAAAATCCTTTCTTTAATAATGCTGAAATAGCTCTGTTTCTGGCAGAAAAAGACGGTAAAGATGTAGGCCGAATCGCTGCTATTATCGACCACCGCTTCAATGAATTTCATGGTACAAAAACCGGACATTTTGGTTTCTTTGAAAGCATAAACGATCAGCACACCACAAACTTACTTTTTCGGGTGGCTGAAGACTGGCTTCGCGATAAAGGCATGAATAAAGTGGTAGGCCCGGCGAGCCCGAGTATGATGGATACCATCGGCGTTTTGATAAATGGCTTTGATAAAGATCCGTATATCATGATGCCCTACAACTTTTCCTATTATGATGAGCTGATTAAGAACGCCGGGTTCCAAAAAGAGATGGACATGTATGCCTACATCGTGGATACGGAAACTGTGGCGGTAGACCGGATGAGCCGGGCGATGGAGATTGTCAAAAAGAGGTTACCTGATATCGAAATCCGCCCCGTGAATCTGAAGAAAATGGACTCCGAGATTAAGATTGTCCGCGAAATCTTCAATAAAGCCTGGAAAGACAATTGGGGGTTCATTCCGCTTTCAGAAGAAGAGTTTAAGGCGGCGGGCAAAGACCTGAAAATGATTGTGGACACAGATTACGCACACATTGCAGAGATAAAGGGCGAGCCGGTAGCTTTTTCAATCGGACTTCCCAATATCAATGAAATCCTCAAAGGCATGAATGGAAAACTTTTTCCATTTGGGTTTATCAAGCTGCTATGGGGGAAAAGCAGGGTGCAAGGACTCCGAACGGCATTAATGGGTGTACTACCGGAATGGCAGGGCAGGGGAATTGATGCTCTTCTTCATCAACGATCTATCCAAAACGGGCTGAAAACGGAGGGCAAAACTATCTCTGAACTCAGCTGGGTTCTGGAATCCAACCCGGAAATGATTCGTGTGGCAGAACGCATCGGCGCTACACTGGATAAAACCTACCGGATGTATTCTAAAGAGTTATAGCATATACCCATTATTTCTTTAGGCACCCCTTCTTTTTAACATCCTATTCACAACATCTACATAGTTTTTCCTTATCTTCTTAAGGCTATAAAGTAAAATTTTTGTTTGCCCCGAACGCTCAGCGTTTTCAGATTATTATGGGGCACGAATTCTCAACCTTTAAAGAAGAAAGCAGAAGAATGAGTGAATATCGTATCGAAAAAGATTCCATGGGTGAAGTGAAAGTTCCCAAAGATGCCTTATATGGAGCACAAACCCAGCGTGCACACGATAATTTTCCAATCAGCGGCATAAAATTCAGCCGTGAATTTATTGAGGCCCTGGGATATGTGAAGAAGTCGGCCGCTACCGTAAACACAGAATTGGGTCTTTTGGATGAAGGCGTTGCCAAAGCCATTCAGGCTGCTTCTCAGGAAGTGATTGACGGACTACATGACAAAGAATTCGTGATCGATATTTTTCAAACCGGATCGGGTACTTCTACCAATATGAATTCCAACGAGGTGATTGCCCGGCGCGCGAATGAGCTTAAGCAAAACCTGGATGTAGATATTCACCCGAACGATCATATTAATTATGGGCAGAGTTCAAACGATGTAATTCCGACCACTATCCGTGTTGCTGCGGTTAAAGCCGTGAATAACAATCTGATTCCGGCGCTTAAGCATCTCCATAAGACTTTCATCGAAAAAGGAAAGGAATATGCAGATGTAGTTAAAACCGGCCGAACCCACCTTATGGATGCCATGCCGGTGACCATCCAGCAGGAATTTGGTGGTTATGCACGCCAGGTAGAGTTGGGGATCAAGCGGGTAGAGTCGGCCCTCGAAAGAGTAAGTGAGCTTCCGCAGGGAGGAACCGCAGTTGGAACCGGAATTAACACCCATGAAGATTTCGGGAAGCAGTTTGCAGCCACAATCTCGGAGTTGACGGGAGAGAAATTCACCGAAGCAGAAAACCATTTTGAAGCTCAGGCTACAGTTGACGCCCCTGTTGAACTAAGCGGACAACTTAAAACCATTGCAGTAAGTCTGATGAAAATCGGAAATGACCTTCGCTGGATGAATTCCGGTCCTAATAGCGGAATCGGAGAGGTGGAGCTTGCTGCTCTGCAGCCGGGATCATCCATTATGCCCGGTAAAGTGAATCCGGTGATCGAAGAATCACTTACGATGGTTTGTGCACAGGTAATTGGTAATGATGGCACGGTAACTGTTGGCGGACAGGCAGGAAACTTTGAACTGAATGTAATGCTGCCGGTAGTGGCACACAACCTGCTGCAATCGATTGAAATACTGGCGAATGCAGCAAGAAACCTGGCCGACCGTTCGGTTTCAAAGTTATCGGTTAGAAAAGAGAATATTGCCTCGATGGTAGAGAAAAACCCGATTCTGGTCACTGCCTTGAACCCTATTATCGGCTATGATAAAGCAGCGAAAATTGCCAAGAAAGCTTTTGCTGAAGGGCGGGCACTCAAAGAAGTAGCCAAAGAGATGACCGATTTATCGGATGAGGAACTGGAGAAAGCTCTTGATCCCATCAAAATGACCAAAGGCGGTTTTACCGAGTAATAAATTTTGATGTAAACCCTTCCAGGGTTATCAATCATCTTATTGGTAATGGGTAGAATAGTTTAACCCTGGAAAGGTTGGTTTAGGGCTTGGTGTATAAGCTCAAAATTCGTCATAGTTTTTAAGAAAAAGAACGATACGAGCGCTGGAGACTGTTTCATAAAAAAGCGCTTTTCCGTATTATATCGCCCCTTTTGGAAGGGTGCTTTCCTAAATATTCAGAACTAAAATTGTATAATGGCTCAAGTAAAAGAAAAGACGACGAAGAAAAAGTTTACCGCTGCTCAGAAAAAGGAAATCCTTGCAGATTTCAAACTGGGTTGGGTAAGCCGGCACATGTCGTTAATCGGTAGAAAAGAAGTGCTCACCGGAAAAGCCAAGTTCGGGATATTTGGAGACGGTAAGGAGATTCCACAGATTGCGATGGCCAAAGTATTTAAGAATGGTGATTTCCGGTCCGGTTACTATCGCGACCAGACGTTCATGCTGGCCATCGGGGAGCTTACTCCTCAGGAACTGTTTGCTCAATTATATGCTCATGCTGATGTGGAAGCAGATCCGAATTCAGCCGGCAGGCAAATGAACTCACACTTTGCCACTCGTTTATTGGATGAGGAAGGAAACTGGATTGATCAAACAAAATCCAAAAACACCGCTTCCGATATTTCACCTACAGCCGGACAAATGGCTCGCCTG
Source organism: Gracilimonas sp. BCB1 (assembly GCF_040117685.2). Taxonomy (NCBI): domain Bacteria; kingdom Pseudomonadati; phylum Balneolota; class Balneolia; order Balneolales; family Balneolaceae; genus Gracilimonas; species Gracilimonas sp. BCB1. Next base: position 292,137 of record NZ_JBEDYP020000014.1, read on the forward strand.
TTGGGTCTGGCCCAGGCGTCCAAAGTGTACCGCAACGAGAAAGCACTGAAGGGGAAAGAGTGGAAGAAGTTCTCCAATAAAGGAAATGAAGTTGCTTTTGGAACTATCGGAGACGCCAGTACCTCTGAAGGGGTGTTCTGGGAAACCATCAATGCCGGCGGTGTACTTCAGGTGCCTATGATTATGTCGGTTTGGGACGATGGATTTGGAATCTCAGTTGCCAAGAAATATCAGACTACAAAAGAAAATATTTCAGAAGTGTTGAAAGGCTTTCAGCGAACTGATGACGAGGATGGCTACGAAATTCTGAGAGTTAAAGCCTGGGATTATCAGGCATTGATAGAAACCTATCAGAAGGCAGAAGAGATTGCCCGAAAGGAGCATGTTCCTGTCTTGATTCATGTGCAGGAAGTTACTCAGCCTCAGGGGCATTCTACTTCCGGTTCGCATGAGCGTTACAAGTCGGAAGAACGACTGAAGTGGGAAGAAGAATACTGCTGCCTGGAAAAACTGCGACAGTGGATTTTAGATAACGGCATTGCGAAGTCTGATAAACTTGACGAGCTGGAAGAAGAAGCGCAGAATGAAGTTAACGAGGCCAAGAAAGCTGCCTGGCAAGCTTTTATTGATCCTATTAAAGAGGAGAAAGCTACGGTTATTGAGCTACTTACCAATCTGCAGGAAGAAAGCGGTTCAGAGAAGGTAGCTGAGTATGCGAAGAAGCTGAAAAACTATCCGGGTGCGATTCGCAAAGACATTTTATCAGCTGCACGGAAATCGCTGGCAGCTACAGCAGGAACCACCAATCCAGCACGCGAAAAGCTGGCTGAGTGGGTTAAAGAATATCGGGAAGTAAACCGGGACCGCTATAATTCGCATTTGTACAGCCAGACACCCCAATCTCCGTTGAAAGTTGAAGAGGTGAAGCCGGAGTATCCCGAAAAGCCCAAAAAAGTGGATGGCCGACTGGTTATTCGTGAAAATTTTGACACCATTTTTGAAAAGTACCCGAATACGCTGGTTTTCGGTGAGGATTCCGGAAAACTCGGTGACGTAAACAAAGGTCTTGAAGGCATGCAGGATAAATACGGTGAAATCCGTGTGAGCGATACCGGTATCCGGGAAGCTACGATCCTGGGACAAGGAATCGGGATGTCTATCCGAGGACTCCGTCCAATAGCGGAAATCCAGTACCTGGATTACCTGCTCTATTGTTTCCAGGGAATTTCGGATGACCTTGCAACCCTTCGGTACCGAACAAAGGGAGGTCAGGCTGCACCGTTAATTGTACGGACACGTGGACACCGACTGGAAGGAATCTGGCACTCAGGTTCACCTATGGGAATGATTACCAGCGGAGCACGGGGTGTGCACTTATGTGTACCCAGAAATTTGACCGAAGCAGCCGGATTTTACAATACCTTGCTTCAGGGAGATGATCCTGCAATTATTGTTGAGCCTTTGAATGGGTATCGACTGAAAGAAGATATGCCGACAAACCCTGGCGAGTTTACCACTCCGTTAGGCAAGCCGGAAATTATTAATGAAGGAACCGATATAACGGTTGTTTCTTACGGTTCTACCTTCAACATTGTGGAAAGCCTAATTCCTCAGCTTGAGGATACCGGTATTTCTATTGAGCTGATTGACGTTAGAACACTCATGCCATTCGATCTGGATCATGTAATTGGACAATCACTAAGCAAAACCAATCGCCTTTTGATTGTGGATGAAGACGTTCCCGGTGGAGCTTCAGCCTACATTCTGCATAAAGTATTGGAAGAGCAAGGTGGGTACTTTCAGCTCGACTCAGAGCCGAAATGCCTGACAGCCAACGACCACCGTCCGGCCTATGCCTCTGATGGAGATTATTTCAGCAAGCCCAATGCCGAGGATATATTCGAGACTATTTATGATATTATGCACAAGGCGGATACGGAGCGTTTCCCGGCAATCTACTGATTCAATTAAAATTATATCTAATTTGATTCAGAGTATATTAGTGGTACTAGTTTTATGTTTGGTGGAGTTTCTTTGATCACTCTGAATAAACACCCCATTTTTTATCATTTGATATCTTAATTATATAAATTTTTTCTTTTGTACTTAAGGCAATTTGATTTTGTACAGTTGAGAATGTGAGGTCAAGAATATCTCCAGTAAATAAACCAAAACCATTTGCTTCAGATTCTTTTGACTCAAAATCATAGAGATTTAGTGAGTTTCTGTAACCTGTTACGTAATATGAGTTATCGTAACTAATTGAAATGTGATTTGCTCTAGTTAACAGATACCTGCTATTTGTTTCAGTAGAGTGGATTTCAGCTTGATCAAAGTCACTAACATTCGCAATATATTTACCATTTTGAGCAAAGCTTACATTTTGAGAAGTGCCTCCATAATCCAAAACATGATCAAATTCTATCGGCTCTGCAGTTGAAGAATTAAGTAGCTTAAAAAACCCGTCATAATTATAAGCAATCGAATCGCCTGTAGGGCTAATTGATAAAGAACGAGTACTACATGATGTACTAAAATCATTTGTTGAAAAAAGCTCTTCTCCAGTGTTTACATTTATTTTTTTTACTACTCCGTTACAGCTATTGCTAAAAACAAAGTTTTTGTTTGGCGAAAATTTTATATCAAAAGCTTTGATATTTGTCTTTTGAAGAACAATAGTATTGGATTCATAATCTATGATTGATAACTCATCGTTTGGACCTGAACTTAAAGCAATCAATTTATTACCCTCATCAATATCAACACCAGTTATGGGACTACCAGTAGGAATACCTTTATAAAGGGTACTTTGTAAATCTAAATCATATATTAGTACTTCTGGCGAATCAGTTCTATATGCAAACCCTGCTGAAGCAACTATTTTCTTCCCTGATTCACTAAACTCTAATTGATAAGCTTCAGGAAAGTCAATTTCAGTTTCAATTACGAGAGGGGTTGAATATTTAACAGTAACAACTTCTGTAAAGCCTGAGGTTTTCGATCTAAGCCTAAAATAATGAATTCGGTCTTTATCCAAATTTTGTTCTAAAGAAGAAGTGGTAAGATTATCAAAGGTTTTGTAATCAATAAAATTAATTCCATCAGTACTTTTTTGTAGTTCAAAAGAATTGACTTTATCGTAATCATCCGCTTGCCAGCCCAAAGATAATGAGGTAGAAGAGAAATCGTCTGCATAAAGGGATACAGTTGGAGGTTCAAACTCTGCCTCTGAACCAAAACTGCCGATCTGGGTTTCATTCTTTAGAGCCTGAATACCATAATATGTTTTTATTAAAGTGTTTCCTCCAAACTCATTCTCTACATATCCAATAAGTGGATTTAATGTATCGGTAAAACTAGTAGTATTTGGTGGAACAGTCGCAATTACTTCAGGCTCTCCGGCTTGATTTAAATTAAATCCTTGTGCCCTTAGTATTTGAAAACCTTCTTCAAAGTGTGAATTATCTTCCCAGTTGATGACTACCATTGCTTCATTAAGTACATCAATAGTAGTTATTTCAGGAGTAAGGTCAAGAGGTTGATAGATTCCAGTTATATTTTCATAAGGTGTATCAGAGGTGCTTTCCTCAGAAGTATAAAACTTGATTTCGAAATATTTCTCTTCAAAGTCTTTCTCGAATACTGGAGTAGTATATTGCCCGGAACCGAAAACTGTATCAATCGGAAGTTCTTCTCCAGAATCATTATCAAATTCAAATACAATTCCTATGAAGGGCCATTCAGTTTCAAATTCCCACTCAAAAATAAATGCTGTGGAATCTGCATTAAGTTGAACTGTGCTTGAAGCTATTCCACCAAATTCTAAGCCTGTAGTAACTCTTCTTGAATATATAAGACTATCACTTTCTTGTCTTCTATAACTTTGGATTTCATATGTAGTTGTTTCATCAATTTCATTACTCCGGTCAACATAGCTTTGAATACCTGCATTTAGAGTATCTAAAACTTTACTTTGACTAGATGCACTTACTTTTTTACTTAGAATATGATTGGTAGCAAAGGTTGAAGTATCTACCCATGAAATTTCTATAATTTTATTATCTAAGATCTCAGTGGAAAAATTATGAACAGCTTCCAATTCAAATTTTGGTGCCTCGGGATCATTGAGGTTATTTCTGTCAAATTTGGTAGGTGCCTCAGCACATGAGCACAGTAACAATAATGCAAAAAATGAAAAGTACTTAGTCATAATTAAAAATCGATTTCAATTTTTGCTTTCGGAATCAAATCTGAATCAAAATCAATAAATGGTTTCATGATGATCTTATCATTCGTCAATCCAAATTTTGGAGCGGTTATTCCATCAATAATATTCAACAAGTATGTAGCTGAAAAAGCTATAATGGATGCATTTCTATAACGCTCAAACTTTAAAATTTGATCGTAAGTTTTATCGGCTTTTTTTGCAATAGTTAAAACTTCACGTGGATCAGTAGCAAATTGATACTCCAGTCTTAACTTTTCATATTTTGAATTCTTCTGAGCTAATTTGAAGTTCGAAAGAACGCTGCTTATTCCGAAGCCACTCATCAGGCTTATGACTAATGCTCCCTTTAATTTTTCATGTTTTCTAAACTGAGCTGCTCCGGGAATAAAGCTCTTTTTGAACAATTCCATTCTGGTAGGCCGCACGTAATTTTCAAATACAGTATAACCATTGATGTTCATTTCCGAGACTTCCTTCACCCCTCCAACGGTGGTTGTAACTTTATATGTGCCATTGTTCAGGGTGGTATGAAATGAAGTTTCATTAATATTTTGCCCATTTATACTGACACGTGCATCATGGTCTGCAAAAAAGAACACATTCGATTTTAATTTACACGCTGTATAAGAACTTTGATGTGCATTTTTGTTTAGGTTCTTAATCCGTTCTTGTTTAAACATGATTGTGTGGGTCACGCCAGGTTTTAAAGTTGGCGAAACAACGGCATCATAATGGTATTTTGAAGCAATGGTCAGGTTTCTTTTGCCTGATTCGATCGCAACTATCTCTTTAGGATTGACGGGAATACAATTTGAATAATCCTGATCTATTACAAGGAATGATTCATCTGTGTCAAACCTGAGAATAACATTCGTAGAATCGACTTGTGCGTTTGCATATACAGAAATAAGAAGCAGAAAAAGTATTGATAGAGTAAATCTTAATCTATTGAGCATAAACTTAATAATCTAAATAAGCCCCCGCGCTTTCAACTCTAAATACTTATTAATCGCATTCACTGAAAGCTCTTTTGGAGGGGTTAAAATGGTTTGAATGCCTCGTTGATTTAAGGCCTTTACAATTTGTTTTTTCTCGAAGGTGAATTTCTCAGCTACCGTTTTGGTATAAATTTGCCCGATTGTTTTTGAGTCTTCATGTAACAGCTTGGTCATTTCTGTATTCTCGAAAAAGATGGTAACCAATAAATGGTCTTTGGCTATTCGTTGGAGATAGGGAAGCTGCCGTTCCATGGAGGAGAAAGTCTCAAAATTAGTGTAAAGCAATACCAGGCTTCGCTGGTTTACATGCTTTCTCAGTGAGACCACCAACCGCTCGTAATCCGATTCCAGAAAATTTGTATTTAGGTTATATAAAGCTTCCTGAATACGCTGAATATGAGTTCTTTTCTTCTCGGGTTTTACTACTACTGAGTCATTATTGGAAAACGTGACCAGCCCTGCTTTGTCTTCTTTGATAAGGGCGATATTTGATATAACGAGGCTGGTATTAATGGCATAATCCAGAAGGTGAAGACCGTCGAAGGGCATCTTCATCACCCGCCCCATATCAATCACATTGATTACATTTTGGGATCGCTCATCCTGGTACTGGTTTACCATCAGGTCGTTGGCACGGGCGGTAGCTTTCCAGTTGATAGAACGCACATCATCGCCCTGCACATATTCCTTGATCTGGTCGAATTCCATGGTGTGGCCGACTCTGCGGATCTTTTTAATGCCAATGTCCGTTAACCGGTTTGAAATGGCGTACATCTCAAATTTGCGCATCTGTATGAAGGAGGGATAAACGGGAACTGTTTTTGAAGCCGCTATGCTAAACTTTCTTCTTACAAATCCGATTCTTGTGTTCATAAACACGTTTATGTTTCCAAAATCAAACTCACCCCGTTCGGTTGGTCGCAACTCATAAGTAAACTCTTTTTCCATTCCCGACGGAAGGGAAGTAGAAATGCTGAAGTCTCTGATTTGAAACTGATGGGGAATTTCATCAATGATTTCTGCCCAGGCTGTAAAGTTAAGCTGATTTGTCAGCTGTATGCGAATGGTATTCTCATCTCCATTGGATAGTCGCTGTGGAACTATCCTGCTTCCGGAAACAGGCTCCGTTCTGCTGAATAAAAGCACCAAATCAATACCAAAAACAATTACAAACCCAAAGAACAGTATTTCAGCAAAAGCACCGACAGGGGGCACAAAGTAGCCAATCAGAAAAGTCAGAGCCACCCCGGCCAGTACCTGGAAAAACAGGTTACTGAGATGCAATTGCTTTAAAATGGTTAATGGGTTCATTATGAATAGTGCGTCTTATTACTTCAATTATTCGGATAAAGCGTCTTCCTCTCCATGGGAGAGGAAACAAAGGTGAGGGTCAATGTTTGAGTCAACTTAATTACCTATTCAAACATTGACCCGCCCCTAAATCCCCTCCCCGGAGGAGGCTTTAGTAAAATTACCTCGGCACCTCCACCTTCTCCAGAATAATTTGTATTACCTGGTCGGGTTTCATTCCTTCCATTTCTTTCTCAGGGGTAAGTGTGATTCGGTGCCGGAGTACAGGATTAATGACTTCCTTCACATCTTCTGGTGTAATAAAATCCCGCCCGTTCATGGCAGCCCAGGCTTGTGCTGCTTTCATTACAAAAACGGATGCTCGTGGAGAAGCACCTATAGAAACCGAACTGCTGTTTCGGGTATTCTGAATAATTTGAGCAATGTAATTCATCAACTCGGGCTCTACGTGAACCGATGCTGCTACATTCCGCTGCTTGGCGATTTCTTCAGCCGAAATCACTTTATCCAGCGAGCTGATGTCCAGCTTATTCTTACGGGAATAGCTGCCGGATAAAATCTCCACTTCTTCTTCCAAAGAAGGGTAGGGGACATCAATCCGGAACAGAAAGCGATCGAGTTGAGCTTCGGGTAACCGATAGGTTCCTTCATGCTCAATCGGGTTTTGCGTGGCGATGACCATAAAGGGTGGCTCCATAAAATAGGTTTTACCATCTTCGGTGATTTGACGTTCTTCCATCACCTCAAAAAGGGCTGCCTGTGTTTTTGCCGGCGAGCGGTTAATCTCATCAATCAGTACAAGATTCGAAAAAATCGGTCCCTCCTTAAACTCAAAGTCCGTGGTTTTTGGGTTGAAAACCGAAGTTCCGATTACGTCAGCAGGCATCAGGTCGGGAGTAAACTGAATACGGGAAAAATCTGCGCTGATGGTTTGAGCGAGCAGTTTGGTGGTCAGGGTTTTGGCCACACCGGGAACGCCTTCAATTAATACATGTCCATCGGCTAGAAGAGCGGCAATCAGCAAGTCAACCATCCGCTGCTGCCCTACAATAATTTTTCCTATTTCTTCCCGGATACTTCTTACCAGTTTTTCCACGCCTGATAAATCAGTACGGCTTTCAAATGGGGGTTTTTCTTGCGTAGGCTGTTCGTTTTTGGGGTCTTTTTTTTCAGTGCTCATCGTTGACTCTCGTTATAGAATTGGTCAATTCGTTCGGTTAACAGTTTTAATTCTTTTTGGGTGATGTGGTCCTTCCCTGAGATATTATCAACCAGATCAAAAAGTGCCTGTATTTCGGTCTCCTCAATTCCTGATCGCAGGGCTGCATCATGCTTTAGTTCATTATCAATGGCGGAAGTATCCAGCCCGAGGTTGGATCGAATATAATCAAAGAAGAACCGGATTTTCTTATCGGCAATAAGCTTGTGATCACCTTTTTCGAGATAGAGACTTCCGATGGTTCGTGCAAATTCGATGCTGGAGTTTTTAGGCGGTTCGATTGTTGGAATAATCCGCTGCTTCCGTTTGGCGCGGAATATCATAAACAGTAACACTCCACTTAAACTAATGAACCAGGCCCAGCTCAGATGTTCTTCTGAAACAACATACCGGACTACACTCCCACCGCCCAGGCGGACATCTTTGTAATATTCATCCCAAATGGTTTCCCTTTCGGGAAGGTACGACAGAGCTTTAAGGGCGTAATCGGCACCGGATTCATCCCGCACAAAATAATTGGTAAAAAGGGTAGGATTGGAGTGAAGAAGTATTTCTCCCTCTCCAAACTGTATCCGGATGAAATTGGGGTTTCCTTCTTCATTTATCCCCAGTGACGTAACGCCCAGGGTAGAATCAGCCGTATAGAAATAGGTTTCGGTAGTGCTTCGATAGTAAGGGAAGCCGGATTCTTTCTTTAATTGAGGGTTAGTGAAATTGACCCGGACGGTGTCGTCATCCAAAATAGATCCTCCCGACAAAAAAGGATTATTTAAGTACGTGCCAATCTTAAGACTGTCTTTGAAGGCTTGTTCAAAAGTGCGGGCAGCTATAAATACACTGGCTCCCTGCTCAACCTGAGATAATAAAATATCCGTTTCCCATCGGTCGATGCCAAAGCTCTTATTAATGAAAACCCAGTTTTTTTGGGGATTTGAAGTATCGGCATATTCAAAAATAGGTGATTGGTTTATACTGATTTCATCATCAGGAAAGGCAGCTGGAAGCAAGGCATGGATTAAATAGCCGCCGTACGGAATTTTGTCGTCAGCAGAAAAGCTTTCGGTCCAGTCTAAAGGTTTGGGACGCAGAATTTGAGTGAGAATATATATGACGATCAGTCCGCCCAGAATGAAATAATATGTTCGTTCTTTTTTAAACACTACGAGCCGGCCTGGGTTTTAAACTTTTCGTAAACATCCTGAATGGTCTCAAATCCGGGTTTTTCAATCTTAAAATCACCGTACTCTACATATTCATAATAGGTAGTAAGCTTATTGAAGAAATTGCCGGCCGGGTGATTTCCCAACTCCTGCAAGTAGTCATGGTTGGTTTTGTCGGGTTTCCAGTTAATAAGTTCATTTTCATTAAGCTGTTGAAGTGCTTTCAGGTATAGAATTCGAACAGCATCCCGGTAGCGGTTTTCATTGAGTGCTGCTTGTAGCATTTCCTCGTAATTGGTTTTGGAAAGCTCCGTTTCACCGATGTTCATTGCCAGAGTTTGCCCCGATTTTTTTCTGGAGAAGGAGGAGGTGAGATTCCCGCCCAGCATATGATTTATAAGGGCAAAAAGAACGGCTCCAAATATGGCAAAAAAGATGACTCTTACGGTGATGGAAGCCCAGGGGCTGCTGAATATCCACTGAAGTAGCTGAACAAACCACCGCTGAATTCGACTTAACAGAGTTTCCGGGTTTTCGGCTTCTTCGTTGTAAGCAAATTCATCATCAGCGGTTAAACTGTCGAGCGTGGATGGACTAACGGTTCTCACGTATACTTCACTGCTGTCCGGTTCAAAGCTTTGAACCGTGGTAGAATCGTCCTGAGCTGTTGCAGCAGCAGGAATCAGGAAGAGAAATATAAGCAGCAGTCTGCGGATCAACCCAACTCCTCAATTTGTGCGCGTAATCCTTTTCCTTCTTTTCGCTCAATGAGATTGAAATACTGCAGGGCCATGGCAATCAGCATAAGTACGGAAAACAGCGAAGCGACTACAATAAGTAACCCGTAAAAAAGTCCCACTCCGGTTCCGATGAGGGCGGAGTCGCCGGCTCCTGAGGCTGCCAGAAAGCCAAATAGTATAGACATCGGAATAATAAGCACATACGACATGAATGAGGTGATGATGTTCATGACCAGATACGTGGCAAATGTAAACCACCAATGGCCTTGTACCAAGTCCCATGAACGGCTGATTGAATCAAAAGGGTTTCGCTGTTCTATTACAGCAACTGCCGGCGCTACAAAAAGTTTTATCCCGATATAGATGCCCGGTATGATGAAAAACATAAACCCGAAGAAGACAATGATTATGATCAGTAGGTAGAGGCCCAGAAGCGTAAAAAAGTTCCGTCCGAAATTATTGAAGATATCTTCAAACCGAACTTCACTTGTATTCCGGGCAAGGTTGATATGGGTTAAAGAAACGGTAAGAAGCGCTCCGGATGAAAAGGCAAGAAGCAGCATTCCTATCAGAAAGTCTCCGCTGAAAAGTGCCTCAGCAGAAGCATCAGGATTATCCATCACGGCAGTGAAAAAGCTGGAGTATCCGCTGCCAACCAAAAGACCGGAGATGATGTAAAAAGGCAGAACCAAAAGTCCCAACGCCTTGCCCAGGCTTTTGTAGTGCACCCGGATGTAGGTAAAAGAATCGGTTAATATGCCCCCGAGGTCGCGATATTTTTGAAGTTTGAAGTCGCTCATTGTTTCTTTTTTAGAGTGTATGGTAAATAAACAAAGTACCAGAGAATGAAAGCTAAGGAACCCAAAATTATGAATAAGCTCAACCAGACCGGCATTTCCGTATAGCGGGTTACAAATGACTCTAACAAACCGGCCGCTACAAAAACGGGGACTAAGCCAATAATCATTTTCAACCCCTCGCGCCCGGCTTTTATAAAGGAATGTTTACGGGAACGGGTGCCGGGGAATAGAAATCCATTGCCAACTACAAAGCCGGCAGCACCTGCAATCACAATGGCGGAAAGCTCGAGTGTACCATGAATGAAAATTACCCGCAGGGCCTCGGCTACCAATCCGTATTTGGCAAAAAAGTGGATGAAAGCCCCAACCATTACGCCATTATTCAAAAGCACCATTCCCACCCCGAGCGATGTAAGCAAGCCACTTGCAAAAGCATAAAAAGAAACGCGGACATTATTCACGGTGATGGCAAAAAACATGTTCATCTCTTCTGCTTCTTTGTACACCGCCAGCGGATCACCCCGGTCAATATTGCTGATGGTCATGTTCACGTAGGCATCACCCATAATGTATCTCACAAAAGAAGGGTCGTTCATAGAAGACACCACGCCAATGCCGATAGCAACGCTAAAAACAATAAAGCTATAGAGTAATTCTTTTTGTTTGCTTGCAAAAAGCAGGGGCAGTTCCACCGTCCAAAACGTAATCAGACGATTGGTCTCTTCTTTTTTGGAACGATAGATTTCATCATGAACGGCAACCGAAAGCTGGTTCAGATATTCTTCGGTTTTACTGCCGGGGTAGTTGGCCTGAGCATAAGCCAGGTCTGCACTAAGCTCAATGTATAAATCAGCGAGTTTATCCGGGTCATCCTGAGATTTATCCTTCAGCAGACTCTCAAACTCCTTCCATTTGTCTGCATTCTTCCGTAAAAAGGCAACTTCTCTCATTCCGTAAAATCACTTTCGTTTTAACATACATGAGCCTAACTTGGCGCTCGTTTGTGTGCAAGAAGATAACAAATCAAAACCAATACGAAACCACAGAAATCCCAATAAATCAGCATTATGGTAGGTATAGAAACCTCACAACATGTAAAACTCAGCTATGAGCCGGCCGGAGTGGGAGAACGCATCCTGGCCTTTTTCCTGGACGCTTTTTTTATCGGGATTTATTACCTGGTGGTGATATGGATTTGGGGGTATGTAAATGATATCGGCCCTTCCTCGGCCGGGAGTTTTGAGGATTCCATATGGGTGCTTTACATCGTACTGGTTCTCCCGCTTATGCTCTATCACCTGGTATCAGAGTTGGTATCCAACGGCTACAGTCTGGGAAAGAAGATTGTGGGAATCCGGGTGGTTAAGGTAGACGGAACGCGAGCCAATCTTGGAGGGTACCTGGTTCGGTGGATGTTTCGGCTGGTGGAAATTTCAATGACCAGTGGCGTGCTGGCTTTTGTGGCTATTTTGCTGAATGGGAAGGGACAACGCATCGGCGATATACTTGGTAAGACCTGCGTAATCAAAGAGCGTAAGAAAGTGAACCTGGATAATACACTGTACTCCAAAGTAGCTGATGCTTACGAACCCCGGTTTCAGCAAGTAGCTGAACTTACAGATAAAGACATCCGCATTATCCGGGAAGTACTCGATTCCCGTTCTCATTACGATTATGACAACTGGTTCCTGATGCTCCAAAAAACCCGCAAGAAAATTGAAGACCGCTTGGGGGTGGAAGATCATGGAATGAGCGGGGATGAATTCCTGCAAACCGTGATTAAAGATTACAACGCCATCCATGGAAAGGGGTGATGGAACATGAATGAAAGAAATGGAACACGGATGAGGCGGATTGAGCTGATGACCACTGATTGGAGGTGTGTTTTCTGTTGTTTGTCAAACAGTGACTATCCGTAGCATCAGTACTATCCGTGTTCCATTAAATCGTAGGTTAACATTATTTTGAACCCTGATTTACCTGATTGAGGGAATACCTTGATGACTTGATCTGATTGGGTTTGCTTTATATTGGTTTATTTCGCTATTTCAGTTAATTATTTATTCATAAACCAGGGGTCTAATTATGAAAACTGTTGCTATTCTGACGCTACTACTTTCGCTATTAAGTTTTGATCCGGCGGTTGTAGAATCTGCAAATAACGGAAGTGTTTCCTTCATTAACCCCCTGAATGATAAAGCGGTAGTACTTTCGAACTTTGGAATGCGAACTCATCCTATTCTTCGGACACAAAAAATGCACAAAGGTATCGACTTCAAAGTTAGTGAAGGAGATAAGGTTTACGCTTCTGAAAAAGGAATTGTACTGTTTGCCGGCGAGAAGGAAAAGTTCGGTAACTTTATTATGGTAAAGCATTCAGATGGGTTTGTAACCCGTTATGCTCATTTAGGCCGTATTGACAAAGAGCTTTCCAATGGATCAAAAGTAGAAAAAGGTCAATTGCTGGGTTTAGCCGGAAAATCCGGACAGACGACCGGGCCGGTGCTTCATTTCGAAATTTTACTTGATGGCGAGCCTCAAGATCCATTGAAGTATCTGCCCCACGATTGATAGAACACAGATGAGAGGATTGAGCCGGTAATCGCTGATTGAAGGTGAGTTTTCTGTTATTTATGAATCAGTGACCATTCGTACCATCAGTATTATCCGTGTTCCATTAGATGGTTATAAAGGGAAAGAATTTGAATATTGCTGGTTGGAAAAACAGGTAACCCATTTTGAAATATGCTGTATATTCTCCGTTTATTATCATCTCAGTAAAAACCATTTATGCGCTATCTTCTTATTCATGCTCAGTTCGGGATCGTGCTTTTAAGTTTATCAATTACGGGCGGAGCATCTGCCCAAACGTCTGATACCCTTTTCTTTTCTTTAGACATGAATAACCCGATTTCTGAGGGCTGGCTCGAGCCGGACTCAGAAATGGTCGGTATTCGCGGTGATCAGCCTCCATTAAACTGGGGAACCACTTATTCGGCTTTCGATGATGATAAGGATGGTGTGTATGAAGTCGCCGTGCCTTTTAATCTTAATGCCGACAGCCTGTTGATATCCTTCAAAATAAAAGTGGATGGAGCGCACAATCCGGATGATGGCTGGCAAGCGGGTCGAAATCATGATGTCACCATTTATAAAGGAATGGAAAATAAATTAAGCATCGCATGGGAAGATCGGCCTCCTCAACCACCGGTTACTATAACCGGGAATCTAGAGATTGTCAGGGATTTTCAGGGTGAAAACCTGTTACCGCGAGACTTGTTTATTTACCTGCCTCCGGGCTACGAGGAAAGTGACCAACACTACCCGGTGTTGTATATGCATGACGGCCGAGCGTTGTTTGACGCTTCGGACATCGGACAGGAATGGAAAGTTGATGAAGCCGCAGAGGAACTGATCCAGTCAGGGGATATTGAACCGGTTATTATTGTAGGCATCGGTAACACGCAGGACAGAATTGATGAATATACACCCAGCAAGCAGGTGTGGAGGCATGAGCTGGAGCGTGTTTCACCTGCACAAGCACCCTCATTTCCCGGGGCCTATGCTGGAGACTATAAATCGACAGAAGGAGACACCATCCGGTTCAGAACAAAAGCAGACACCCTCTATGCCATGATTCCCGGCGGGGATTTTTGGCAGTCTCTGATCCTCAAAGCCAGGCATAATTTCTACCTGCCACAGGCCGGTATCACGTTTGGTTTTTCTTTATCAGATGGTAAGGTTGATAAACTAATTGCAAGCAAGCCGTCAATAGGTGGTAAAGGGGATATGTATGGTGCATTCATTCTGAACAAGGTGAAACCATTTATAGATCAGAACTTCCGAACCAAGCAGGGGAAAGAGTTTACGGCTTTAGGGGGTTCTTCTTTGGGCGGCTTAATTACACTATATCTCGGGCTCAATCACCCGGATGTATTTAGTAAGCTGTTGGTGGTTTCTCCTTCTGTTTGGTGGGATGGCAGAATGATCATCGATGAAGTTAAACAATTGCCAGGTACTACTGGTCAGCATATCTGGCTGGATATGGGAACGGCTGAGGGTGAAGGTGCCGTAGATAACGCAAAAGCTTTACATCGGGCTTTAGCAGAAAAGGGGTGGTCAGCTCGAAATCTGAAATTTATTATTGAGGAAGGAGCTGCTCATAATGAACGGGCGTGGGCCAAGCGGGTACCGGATATGCTTCGGTTTTTATTTGCTACAGAAAATTGAATGAGATTCAATTTCAGACAAAAAACCGGTCCACAAATACAGCAATCCAAACCAGAGGAAGGTAGGCAATGGAGGCAAACATCATCTTCTTGGCGTTGGCTTTCGTGCGATCTATCCCAAACTTGATGGTGTAGAAAAGAAAGCCCAATGCGAATACAATTCCTGCTACCAGAAAAATCATACCCGAAATGTCAAACTGATACAAAGCAAAAGTAACCGGGAATAGAGACAGGGTGCAAACTAAGGACCAGAATACAGTTTTAATGCCTTTTTCGTCTTTGCGGGGCAACATCTTCAGTCCGGCGCTGGAATAGTCGTCTTTACACAACCACGCAATGGACAGAACGTGGGGTACCTGCCAGAAGAACATGATACCAAAGAGAAGCCACATTCCCGGTTCTGCAATATTACCGGTAGCAGCAGCCCATCCGCCAACGGGAGGCAGGGCTCCGGGAACAGCGCCAATGGCAATGTTGATGGGAGAAACTTTTTTCATCGGGGTGTAAACGCCGAGATAAATCAGAGCCGTTGCAAAAGATACCGCTCCGGCAACAGGATTAACCAAGAGAATCAGGTACATTAAACCCGAGAAAATGAGGCTCAGGGAAAAGATCATCCCGCTTTTAGAATCGATGCGCTGATCAGGGAGCGGACGCTTGGATGTACGCTTCATCAATCCGTCGGAAGCTCGTTCAATAAATTGATTGTGGGCACCTGTTCCGGCAGCAATCAGATAAGTTCCTATCAAGGCGTGAATGAGCGTCACAAAATTGATGTTAGCCCCACTGCCGAGGATAAACCCTACCAGCATACTCACCAATACCGACATAGTGATGCCCGGCTTGGTCAGTTGGTAGTAATCGGTAATAACATCCGTAAAAGATCTCTTGATGAGAATGTTATCTTCGGCTGAATTCATGTAAATTTGATAGGTCGAAATAAATACGTTTACAGACACCAAATTTAAATATTATTCCTCATACTTCACAGTCTTTCAGCTATGAAATTGAATGCATTTCAGAAAACAGCAATAACAACCGTTGCAGCAACTTTATTCCTGATTTTAGTTGGAGGGTTAGTGCGGGCCGCGGGGGCAGGGCTCGGTTGTCCCGACTGGCCTAAATGTTTTGGTATGTGGATACCTCCCACCACTTTAGCCGACCTTCCGGCGGGTTTTGACGAGTCTCAATTTAATGTGTGGAAGACCTGGATTGAGTATGTAAACCGGTTGGTGGGAGTGGTCATTGGGTTACTGATTACAGCTACGTGTGTGCTTTCCATCAGGTATCGAAAAGAGAAACCTACCGTTTTTTACAGTTCTGTTGCCGCTTTTGTGCTTGTACTGTTCCAGGGATGGTTGGGTGGAGTAGTGGTAAAAACCGGCCTGCATGCGGGTATGATTACGGCTCATATGTTAGTGGCAATGGTGATTGTTACAGTACTGCTTTATGCAACTTTTGAGGCCACAAGCGACCTGTTTAAGATCAGGATTGAGGAAAGTTTCCGAAAGAAAATGATTTGGACATTTTGGGTATTATTTGGGTTAACCATTATTCAGCTTGTACTTGGCACACAGGTTAGGGAAGCTATCGATGTAATTAAAAATACCCCTTTTGTGCCACCGCGAGGAACATGGCTTGAAAACATAAAGGGTATATTCCCCATTCACCGTAGTTTCTCATGGCTGCTGGTGATAGCTGCCGGATGGGTGTTTTACCTTATGAGAAAAGAGAATGCAGAAGGATGGGTAAAAACACTTGGCGATTTAAACGTTGCGCTGGTTTTTGTGCAGGTGTTTATCGGGATAGGTCTCAATTATCTGGCGATGCCCCGCGTGTTACAGGTACTGCATATAGTGGGAGTTGCAGTTATGGTCTGCACCCAGTTTCTGATGATTCTGATTCTGAGAAGAGGAGCTGTAACGAATAATGATTAACGAAAAATGACGAACGACTAAGTCCTCAAATAACGAATAACGATTTGAAATTTGGTGCTTGGATCTTAGCCTATAATCTTTCCAGCAAATCATTCAGAAAAACCTTGATCTCATTCAGGTCCTTTCTGGCTTCAGCACTGAGGGGAGGGGTGTCTTTTATCTCTCCGTCACGTAAAATCTCCTGAACACCTTCCGAACTGTATTTTTTGTCGTGCAGCAGTTCCTTGATCTTGAAGATGAGTGCCAGTTCCTGCTCTTTATACACTCTGTTTCCGGCGCTGTTTTTCTTGGGGCTCAGCTCCGTGTAAGTCTTTTCCCAGTTTCGTAAAACGTGGGGTTCAAGTCCGGTTAGCTTACTGACTTCACCCATTGAGTAATACAATTTTTTCATAGCAGACAGAAAGTGTATTTTAGAACGTTTTTAATGGCGTGAAAGTAAACCATTTCTGAACATATATAAAAGAATACATTTTGGAAGATACACCTTCACAAACAAATATCGACATCAGTATCGTGGTTCCTGTTTATAATGAAGAGGAATCATTGCCTGAATTAGAAAAGGCAATCAACAAGGCGTTATCGGCTGACTACAACTATGAAATCATTTTCGTGGATGACGGTTCATCAGATACATCGTGGCAACAGGTACTTTCCATGGGAGCTGAGAAAGATTTTATTCATGGAATTGCACTCAGCCACAATTACGGGAAGAGTGTAGCCCTGCAGGCCGGGTTTGAGAAAGCAAAGGGGAGGTATGTGGTAACCATGGATGCTGATCTTCAGGACGACCCTAATGAAGTGCCGGAGATGGTACAAATGCTTAAAGACGGATATGATCTGGTGAGTGGATGGAAAAAAGAACGCCATGACCCAATTTCAAAAACTATCCCGTCCAAATTCTTCAATTTTGTAACCCGGAAGGTAGCCGGGATTGAACTGCATGATTTTAACTGTGGCCTCAAAGCGTACAGAGCTGAAGTGGTTAAGAATATTTATCTGTATGGTGAACTGCACAGGTATATACCCATGCTGGCAAAGCGGGAGGGGTATACCAGGATTACAGAGAAAGTGGTTACTCATCACGCTCGTAAATATGGTAAAACCAAGTTTGGCCTGTCCAGGTTTATGAATGGTTTTCTGGATCTGATTACAATTACATTTGTGCAGCGGTACTTACAAAAACCTATGCACTTTTTCGGGACCGTAGGAGTGTTGCTACTTGTAGCCGGAGGTGGGATCAACCTGTACATGGCATTTCTGAAGTTTGTCTATGGTCAGGGAATTGGGGATCGCCCGCTCTTATTTCTCGGAATTTTGCTGATGGTAGTTGGGGTGCAATTTTTCTCAACCGGATTGTTAGGAGAGATGATTAACAAAAACAACGTAAAAGATCAGAAACCCCGGGTAAGAGAAATTATTTAGCGGGTATAATTATCAAATTGCGGAAGCGTTTATCTTGTGTTCTGAAACTTAGACCAACACAACTATGAGCCTGAAAAGTAATCTGTTTTTCATTTCAACATTTCTGTTCATCATGATGGCAGGGTGTGACGCAAACATCTTTGATTCCAATAAAGATGTTCAAATCCGGATCCAAAATTCATCGGAGTACACCCTCGAAAATATCAGGGTTTCATTTCCTGACGAAGAAGTGAGTTATGGAACATTAGAGCCTGCCCGAAGCAGCGACTACCGAAAAGTGAACAAGGCGTATCGCTACGCTTACATCGAATCAGAAATTGATGGAGAGAAAGCCGTGCTGCAACCCATAGACTATGTTGGAGAAGATTTTCTTGATGAAGGAAAATACACCTATCAGTTATTTGTGATTGGTGAGTCCGGGCAAAGTGAACCCATGCGCTATTATCTGGGGTTAGAGCTCAAAAAAGACTGATAAAAAAAGCCTTGTGAGTTTGATCACAAGGCTTTGGTGTTTTGTATGTACCGCGTACGGGATTTGAACCCGTGCTACCGCCGTGAAAGGGCGGCGTCCTGGACCCCTAGACGAACGCGGCATAAAATATAGTCCATAAAAAAACCGTGGATGTTATATCAATCCACAGCTAATATAAAAGGGAGCCCGATGGGATTTGAACCCACGGCCTCTAGGGCCACAACCTAGCGCTCTAACCAACTGAGCTACGAGCTCCATTAATAGTACCGCGTACGGGATTTGAACCCGTGCTACCGCCGTGAAAGGGCGGCGTCCTGGACCCCTAGACGAACGCGGCATTAATAAAAATTCAATAAGTCAAAAAAAGAGCAACTCGTGTAAACCTCTTTAGAGGCGACAGGCGGACTCGAACCGCCGTACGAGGTTTTGCAGACCTCTGCCTAACCACTCGGCCATGTCGCCTTAAGCAAAAGCTAAAAGCTAGTACGCCCGACAGGAGTCGAACCTGTAACCTACGCCTTAGAAGGGCGTTGCTCTATCCAGTTGAGCTACGGGCGCTCAACTTACAATATGTCAAAAAAACAAGATTTTCCGACCCTTAAAACCGAAAAATCTTTCTTTAGTCGGGGAGACAAGATTTGAACTTGCGACCCTTCGCTCCCAAAGCGAATGCGCTACCGGACTGCGCCACTCCCCGTTCTTCGAAAGACTCCAAATATAGGACTTATTTCAGACGGTTGCCAAATGAATAAATTACTTTTTTCTAAAAATGGGCATTTATTTAGAGAGATCTTTCAGGATAGCCGTAACGTAGTTTTCCCAGCTCATATTCTCTGCAGATTTCCGGACATTTTCTGCCGATAAAGGATGTTCAATGAACTTCTGCATTTGTTTAGCCATGGAGTCAATATCACCGTCTTCGGCAAGGTAGCCGTTAAACCCGTCTTTAATGGTTTCCGGAAAATGCCCGACATTAGTAGCCAGAATAGGCAGTTCAAAGTTATAGGTCAGCGACTCTACCCCCGATGGAGTAGCAGTGAGGTAATAGAGTACGCTGCAGTCACTTACCTGAAAGTATTTATTAACGTCTTCGTTTGGGATGAACTCGTTTTTAACTACAGTGCTTTCTTCTAACCCTAATTCTTCGATCAATTGAAGGGGGCGGTAATCCTGTTCGCTTTCATTATTCTTGAGAAACAGTTTCTGAGCAACTGCAAAGAGCCCGCGCTTAATTTTAGTGGTGATTTTAGAAGTATCCAGGGTGGCCCAGAATTCTTCTCCACAAATAAGAAAAGATACATCATCCCGTTGTTCTGCAACTTGTTTGAATGCACGGATGGCGTTATGCAATCCCTTGTATTTTCGGATGAACCCAAAGAAAAGAAAAACATGCTTCTTTAAGCCCAGTTGCTTCTTGAAAGCTTCAGTATCAAAGTCGGGATCCGGTTTATATAAGTCATAAACCGGGTGAAATAGCTTAATTACCGTGGTGGCTTCAGAATCCGACCGTTCACCGGTTTCATTGACGGAAAAATTTCGATTGGGATAAAGGGCTTTAAGCTCATCCACGGTTTTATAGGCATGCGTGATATACGTATCGGCATATTTGATACCTCGTTTGGTAAGCCGTTCATCGATGGTGCTGTCTTCTTTCTGAATCACGAAGTGAAGATCAAAAATCACTTCAGCTTCACAATGCTTTTTCAGCCATTTAGCAATCGAACCCATCGGTATTCCCTGAATAGAAATCGCCCATTGAAAAATGACCTTATCCGGGTTCAGCGATTTGATGTACTTAGCCGTTTCTTTCCAGCTGAAGGGATTGTTGTAGTTGGTGATATACTTCACCTTAATACGCGTGCCTTCCAAAAAGTCGGATTGGCTGGATTTATCTACAAACTCCCGTGGAATGATGGATGGATACTGATTGGTCCACGAAACGATATGGACTTCATTATCCGGATCTTTGTCCAGCGTTTTAGCCAGCGAGGTGTTGTAGTTGGAAATCCCGCCTTTAAATTTTGGTCCCGGCCCGAAACATACAATTTTAGCCATCAGCTTAAGCGTATTTTTCTACGGCAACGTCATAAACGCGTCGCATCCCTTCCCGAAGAGATAGCTTGGGTTTCCAGTCGAGCTCTTCGTTCACGTAGGTCATATCAGCATAGCGGGAATGAACACCTACCGGTTTGTCGAGCAACTTCTTGATTTCAGGATCATAGCCGGCAAACTCAGTAAATATCTCAATGATTTCGAGGAAAGTTGTAAGTCGGCCACTTCCAATATTAATAGCCCGGCCATCGGTTATTCTTTCCATGGCATGGAAAGTGCAATCCATCACGTCTTCGATGTGAACAAAGTCGCGTCCTTGTTTACCGGTTCCCCAAACTTCAAATGGGTCTTCCTTAAGCGCTGCACGACGGGCTATAGCCGGGATGGGGTAAGAGAGGTCCTGGTCTTCCCCGTAGCCGGAGAACGGCCGGATGCAGGTTACCGAAACACCGTAATACTTTGCAGCAATGTGGGCAAGATACTCTCCAGTCAGTTTAGACCAACCATAGGTCATATCAGGCTGACCCATATTTTTGAAATCAATATCACTTTCACTCAGGGCAATAGCGTCCTCTTCGGTTTGAAGGTCGACCGGGTAGGCCGCACTTGAACTTGGATACAGAACACGATTAGGCTTCTGTCGGCACACCCACAGAAAGAATTCTGCGTCAATGGATAAGTCGAGGGCTACCAGCATAGGGTCTCCGTCAATTTTGGCACGGCCACCTACAATGGCTGCAAAGTGAAATACATCCTTAAAACGGGTTACGTCTAATCCGTAGGTGTCTTTGATGTGATTTTCGTTATCCAGCATAGCCCGGATAAAATAACGAGCATCCTGCTTCAGGAATACCATACGCTCGTCTTCACCAAAATACTCCAGTCCATTTTCTTTACGGGCAGGGGTGCCATCCGGCAGCCAATCCGAGGGGTGCGTGCCCACGGATAAATCATCAATAAAAAAGATGGTGTCGTCAGTGGTTTTGTGAAGTCGTTTTACAAAGTTTCGTCCGACGAATCCGCATCCGCCTGTAATTAGATGATATCCCATATAAAGAGTTTATTTTTCTGATTTTTGCTGAAGATATGAATTTTGTGAAAAAGCCTTTGAAAAAGAAGAAATATTGTCGAAAAATCCCGTTCTTTGCAGTGCATTTAATCAAAAATTACCCATGAAATATACTATTCTCTTTATTGTTTTTACCTTGGTTTCAGTAACGGCTTTTTCGCAGTCGCTAAGAATTTCTGAATCTGCTTCCTCACGCAGTAACAGTGTCGGCGAATT
Organism: Gracilimonas sp. BCB1; assembly: GCF_040117685.2. Taxonomy (NCBI): domain Bacteria; kingdom Pseudomonadati; phylum Balneolota; class Balneolia; order Balneolales; family Balneolaceae; genus Gracilimonas; species Gracilimonas sp. BCB1. The sequence goes on from NZ_JBEDYP020000014.1 coordinate 313,990, forward strand.
CACCGTCGCGGGGCATCAAATCAGTTTAAACAAAACATCTCTCGGTTTTACATCCGGAGCTGCTTCATCTGACGTAAATTCCCTTACGGCTTTATCCGGAGCATTGGGTATAAATGGTATTTCGGTTTACGAAGGCGCTGGTAAGGAATTATATAATTCATCCGCTTATCAGCTGCAGTCTGGGGATAATTCTGCGAAAGTATATGTAAAGCCTAATGGCGGATTCATAGTTCGGGAGAACATAGCCAATTTCCTTTTCTTTGATGAGTCGGGAAAGATTGAACAATCGATTTCCAACAGCTCTCAAAGCACAGAGGGTGAATCTGTATCTGAACTGGCTGCCGATCCTGCTTTTAAAACAATGGTTTTATACAATCCTAAAATAGTTCGCGATCAGATTGAAGGCTCACGTGCTCGTATCATAAAGCCAAACTTTACCACTACGGATATTTTTTATAGCGGAGACCGAGCCATTCGTTTTGTTAAAGTTTCTGAGAACGGTCAGCTGATTGCCGTTGTGTCTTACAAAGGCGGTGAGGACGATAAAGTTGATGTCATGGACCGGTTTGGAAATGAACTGGAGACTTTTTCTTTCAACCAGGCCGTGGCAGATCTGAGGTTTTCAGAGGATGGAGAATTTATTACGATTAGATCGAATAGCAGGGTGGGAGTGTATTCTGTGATGGACGGCGAAAGGGAAGGAAGCACGAGTTTCCGTTCCATGCTTCATTTTGCGGAGTATGTACCGCAAGACAACACGATCATTGCCTTAACCGCTGATATAGCCGGTTCGGTGTTATCCGGTGTGGAATTTCATGCCATCAACGTTGAAGCCCGGGCCATTGAGCGTCAGGATTATAACGGTCAGTTAGGTATTACTGATTTACTTTCAGTGAGCTTGGATCGTACCGGTTCAAACAGCTATTCTATAACCGGACTGAGTAAAGCGCTTGACCTAAGGGTTAGCTTTTGATTTGAGTTTAGTATCTCTTACTTGTGATCGTGGCCTAGACCTGCGATTTCATTAATTCGGCTTCTTATTTTTTAGAGAGGTTCCTCATTAAGTAGGGAATGATTCTGAAAAGTTTACTCCAATAAAAAAGCCGATACATTTAGCATGCACCGGCTTTAGTTTCATTCAGAAGGTTATCAGTCTAAGCTTCTTTAGGCTTTTCTGAGGTATCCTCTTCTTTAGCTTCGCCACTGTCTTCGCTTTCAGAAGCAGAAGGCTCTGCTTCTTTCCAGTCAAAGTCGAGTCCGTCACGAGAGTTATTCATCTTAATCTTGATGAGAGAACCCTCATTGTGTTCATTCTCGAGTAATTCTTCAGCCAAAGGATCTTCGATATATTTTTGGATTGCACGCTTGAGAGGTCGAGCTCCATACTTCTGATCGAAGCCTTTATCGGTGATGAATTCTTTGGCAGCTTTGGTTACTTCAATTTCATAACCCAGCTCTTTGATGCGCTTGAAGAGATCTTCATTCATCAGGTCGATGATTTGGAAGATATCATCTTTTTCGAGCGGACGGAATGTAATTACGTCATCGATACGATTCAGGAATTCAGGATTAAACACCTTCTTAAGTGCATCCTGTATGGTTGACTTCATCTTCGCATAATCGAAAGCAGAGTCGTCGGTATCAAAACCAATCCCTTTACCCATATTCCGGATATCACGAGCTCCAATGTTGGAAGTCATGATGATGATGGTATTTCGGAAATCAACACGGCGGCCAAGGCTGTCGGTCAGGATTCCATCATCCAGCACCTGTAGTAAGATGTTGAATACATCCGGGTGTGCTTTTTCAATTTCATCCAGAAGAATCACGCTATATGGCTTACGGCGTACTTTTTCAGTCAGTACTCCACCTTCTTCGTACCCAACATAGCCCGGAGGAGCTCCTACGAGTCGGGATACAGAGAACTTCTCCATATACTCACTCATGTCGATGCGAATGAGTGTGTCTTCTTTATCAAATAAATACTTGGAAAGAACCTTAGCCATTTCTGTTTTACCGACACCGGTTGGTCCAAGAAATATGAATGAACCGATGGGTCGGGTAGGGTCTTTAAGTCCGGCGCGTGTACGCTGGATGGCTTTGGTTAATTTCACAATGGCTTCGTCCTGTCCAATCACCTGTCCGCTCAGCTCTTTCTTCATCTTGAGCAGTTTCTGGCCTTCTTTTTGGGTGATTTTGTTAACAGGAACGCCACTCATCATGGCAATTACAGAAGCAACGTCTTCCTCATTAACATCATAGACAATATTTTCAGACTCTTTCTCCCACTGACGTTGAGCAACTTCAAGCTCCTCAATCAGTCGTTTTTCTTTGTCACGGAGACGGGCAGCTTCTTCAAAGCGTTGCTTTTTCACCATTGAATTCTTCTCTTCGCTGGTGGTCTCAATTTCCTCTTCCAGGTCGATGATGTTTTGAGGAACCGTGATATTGGATAAATGGACACGGGCTCCGGCTTCATCTAAAGCATCAATCGCCTTATCCGGGAGGAAGTGATCGGTTACATAACGATCGGTGAGTTTCACACAAGCATCAATCGCATCTTCGGTGAAGCGAACGCTGTGATGTTTCTCGTATTTGGGTTTGATCTGATTTAAAATCTCTGTGGTTTCTTCCGGTGTAGTCGGGTCAACCATGATTTTCTGGAACCGTCGCTCCAGTGCACCATCTTTCTCAATAAACTGACGATATTCATTCAGGGTTGTAGCACCTATTGCCTGCACATCACCGCGTGCAAGAGCAGGCTTCAACATGTTGGAAGCATCCAGCGATCCGCTTGCTCCACCGGCTCCGACAATAGTGTGAAGTTCATCAATAAACAGAATGACATCGTCGGTTTTCTCGAGCTCGGTCATTACCGCTTTCATGCGCTCTTCAAACTGTCCGCGATATTTTGTGCCGGCTACCAATGCAGCCAGATCCAGTGCAATAACGCGCTTATCATAAAGAACTCGCGATACTTTACGTTCTATGATGCGGGTAGCAAGTCCTTCAGCAATAGCGGTTTTACCAACACCCGGTTCACCAATAAGTACTGGGTTGTTCTTTTTACGGCGGCTCAGTACCTGGGCCACACGTTCAATTTCTTTTTCACGACCTATAATTGGGTCTAGACGACCTTCTTCAGCCATCTCAGTGAGGTCACGGCCAAAGTTGTCGAGTACTGGTGTTTTTGATTTTTCCATTTTCTTTTCCCTCGAGCTCCCTGATCCGGAACCGGATCCTTTGGATGTGGAAGCACTCGCAGTCATAGACGAGGAATCGCTATGGTCATCACGAGATTTTCCGGATATGATAAGATCCAGTTCTTCGCGAACCGCATCGTAAGATATGCTGAACTGTTGCAGTATTTGTGCAGCGATATTTTCATCATCTCTTAACAGAGATAACAGGAGGTGTTCGGTGCCAATGGTATCACTTTTGTAAAGCTTGGCCTCCAAATAGGTGATCCGTAACACTTTTTCGGCTTGCTTGGTGAGTGGAATGTTACCAACCTGTACAGATCCGCCGGTACCTCTGACGGTGTCTTCAATGGTCTTTTTAAGTTTGAAAAGATCACAATCCAAATTTTTGAGAATCCGGACTGCTACTCCGTCACCTAATCGAACGATACCTAATATTAAATGCTCCGTTCCGATATAATCATGCCCTAACCGTAAAGCTTCTTCCCGGCTAAACTGAATTACATCTCGAACTTTGCTTGAAAAATTTCCCTCCATCTGACGAGTTCCTTAAATAATTGCTAAATAAATCTGTGAATATTTCAGATAAAAAAACGTGTGAAACACTGCTTTAGTTCATTACTACTCGAAGGTAGTAGCGCGGAAAAGTAAATGCAAACTAAATGCGAATCGCTGAAGTCAAAATAACGATTTGCCGGTCATTTCTTTCGGTTGCTCAATCCCCATAAGCTTTAGGAGCGTAGGGGATACGTCCGCCAGTATACCGTCGCTTAAGCTGATTTCTTCCGGATAATTAACAACTATAGCCGGAACCAAAGCAGTAGTATGCGCTGTGTGTGGACTTCCATCTTCCTTAATCATGCAGTCGGCATTGCCGTGATCTGCAATAATGAGCGAGCGATAACCATGTTTATTTGCGGTTTCGATCACTCGCTTCAGTTGTTTATCGACCGTTTCCACAGCTTCTATAGCTGCTTCCATCACACCGGTATGGCCAACCATATCGGGGTTGGCAAAATTGAGCACAACGAAATGATGTTTCTCTGATGAGAGCTGCTCGCACAAAGTGTCTGTAACCAGCTCGGCGCTCATTTCGGGTTGAAGGTCGTAGGTGGCCACTTTTGGGCTTGGAATCACAATTCGTTCTTCTCCCTTATTCGGAGTTTCAATACCCCCGTTGAAGAAATAGGTCACATGGGGATATTTCTCTGTCTCTGCAATTCGAAACTGCCTCAGTCCCTTATTACTGATCCATTCACCCATGGTATTGGTAAGCTCCTGAGGGGAGTAGGCTACCCGTGCAAACTCAAAATCTGCATCATAAGAAGTAAAGGTGGTGTAATGAAGATCCAGGTCTTCCACCTCAAACTCATTGAAGCCTTTTTCATTTAGAGCTCTTGAAATCTGACGAGCCCGATCTCCCCGGATATTATAAAAAATCACCACATCACCCTTTTGGATGCGAGACTCCGGGCTGTCATCCAGAAGGATGGGCTTAATAAACTCATCGGTTACTTTTGCTTCATACGAAGCAGCAAATCCTTCGGAAGTCGACTCAAATTTTTCTCCTTTTCCGTGTACCAACAGATCGTAAGCGAGTTTGATACGCTCCCAACGATTGTCCCGGTCCATGGCATAGTACCTTCCTATGATAGAAGAAAGCTGCCCAACGCCAGTTTCCTTTGCTTTGGCCTCAAACTCTTTCGCATATTCAATTCCACCGTTAGGGGAGGTGTCCCGCCCATCGGTAAAAGCATGCACGTTTACATTGTCGATATCATGCTTTTTGCAGAGTTCAAGTAAAGCAAACAGGTGCTCGTTATGGCTGTGAACGCCTCCGTCAGAAAAAAGACCCATGATGTGAATCTTATTTTTTGATTTAGCTTTTTCTACAGCCTCCAGAAGTTCTTTATTTTCAAAGAACGAGCCGTCTTTAATGGCTTTATTGATTCTGGAAAGTTCCTGCCACACAATTCTGCCGGCCCCTATATTAAGGTGTCCGACTTCGGAATTCCCGAATTGTCCATCGGGGAGACCTACATTCTCTCCACTGGCAGAAAGTTTGGCGTGCGGATAATTTTGGAAAAGGGAGTCGATGAAAGGCGTGTCAGCTTTATCCACTGCGCTGACATCTGGGTTTTCAGCCAACCCGAATCCATCTAAAATGACGAGCAGAGCTTTCGATTCGGCGTTGGCCATCCAGCTATTTTTTATAGGTTGTTAACGTATTTAGTTAACTGAGCTTTCTTGCGGGCTGCATTATTTTTGTGAATGATACCCTTCACACTCATACGGTCGAGGTACGATACAGCTTCTTTTAAAGCTTCTTCAGCTTTTGCTTTGTCTTCAATTTCGTACACGTTCTTAACCAAAGATCTCATTTTAGACTTTCGGCTTCGGTTATGATCTCTGTGTTTTTCAGCCTGTCGTACTCTTTTTTTGGCTTGTTCAGTTATTGGCATTGCTAATATGCTTTTGAAATTATCTTTTCCCCGGATTTTTCCGAGAAACCAAAATTAAGAGTTATGAAAATATTAAACAAGAAATGATTGAATAATTAACAGGATAAGTTTAATTTAGCTGATCTGTTATGATAGTGGTAATCGATGGACCCGCAGGATCGGGCAAAAGTTCAACAGCAAAGGCCGTAGCGGCCAACCTTCAGATTCAATTTCTTGACTCCGGAGCGTTGTATCGCGTAGCTACCTTGTTATATCTGGACGTTAATAAAGATTTACCACAGTTCTTTGACACACTGAAAGAAAGTGAGATTAGCTTTCACTTCAAAAATGAAAAGTTTCATGCGCATTTAAACGGTCGGGATGTAAGTGACCAGATAAGAAGCATGGAAGTTTCTGAGCATGTAAGTGAGGTGGCTTCTAACCCTGATGTTCGCGCACACGTAAATGATTTAATGCGTGAAGTTGTTAAGAGCGATATATATATCGCCGATGGAAGGGATTTAGGAACTGCTGTTTTTCCTGACGCAGCTTTAAAGTTTTTTATGGTTGCCGATTTGGATACACGAGCACAGCGAAGATTTCAGGAAGTGAAAGCTCAGGGCAAAGATGTGACGCTTGAAGAAGTGAAGCAAAATATTGCCGGGCGTGATGAGAAAGACTCTAACCGGGATTCTGATCCGCTCAAAAAAGCCGATGATGCCATTTTGGTAGATACATCTGAAATGACCTTTGAGGAACAAGTCACTTTCATCAGTGAAAAAATAGAACGATTGATATCAACACAGAAAAACAATTAACCATAAACTTATCCCACAATTGAAAGTCAATTGTGAGGTAAACCAATAACCAAACATAATGACTGACGAAGTAAAACAAGAACAAGCAGAACAGGAAACAGCTGAGAACACGGCTGAGGAAACAGCAGTAGCTGAAGCGGAAGAGCAGGAAGAAACTACAACTGAAGGGCAAACCGCTGAAGAGAGAAAAGAAACATTGACTCATGTGTACTCCGGAGATGTGGAAGGAGAGGTGTTCAGCCTTGAAGACCTCCAGCGTCCATCCGATGAATATTCTGATGATGAGTACAATGAGATGGTGGACATGTATGAAGACACCCTCAATGAAATTGAAGAAAAAGAAATTGTACACGGCCGTGTTGTCTCTGTAGATGAGAAATACGTTGTTGTAGATATCGGTTTCAAATCTGAAGGTATTATCCAGGTAAATGAGTTTTCTAACGAAGCTCTGGAAGAAATGGAGCCCGGCGATGAAGTGGAAGTATTCCTTGATCGTGTTGAGGATAAAGAAGGGCAGTTAATCCTATCCCGCCGTAAAGCAGATATCCTGAAAGCCTGGGAGAAAATTGAAGCTTCTCATGATGATGGCGTAATTATTGAAGGATATATCAAACGCCGTATTAAAGGTGGTATGGTTGTGGATGTATTAGGCATCGACGCCTTCCTGCCAGGTTCTCAAATCGACGTGCGACCTGTACGTGACTTCGACGCCTATGTAGGCAAAACGATGGAGTTCCAGGTTGTTAAGCTGAATATGGCTGCTGAAAACGTGGTTGTATCTCACCGTGCACTTATTGAGTCTGATCTTGAAGAACAGCGTGAAGAAATTCTCGAAACCATCGAAGCCGGTCAGGTTCTCGAAGGTGCTGTTAAAAACATTACTGACTTTGGTGTATTCATCGATCTTGGTGGTGTTGACGGACTACTTCACATTACTGATCTCTCCTGGGGACGTGTTGACGACCCACACGAGATTGTACAGCTTGACCAGCGCATGAACGTTGCTGTTATCGACTTTGACGAGAAGAGCAAACGAGTATCTCTGGGTCTGAAGCAACTTCAGCCTCACCCATGGGATGCTATCAACGAGAAATTCCCTGAAGGAAATAAAGTACAGGGTCGCGTTGTTTCTATCGCTGATTACGGTGCCTTTATTGAGCTCGAGAAAGGCGTTGAAGGTCTGATCCACATTTCTGAAATGTCATGGACACAGCACATCAAGCATCCGTCTCAGTTAGTTGAGAAAGATGATATCGTAGAATGTATTGTTCTGAACATCAACGAAGAAGAGAAGAAAATCTCTCTTGGTGTTAAGCAGCTTGAAGATGACCCATGGGCAGACATTCTTGACCGTTTCCCGGTTGGATCCAAGCACACCGGTGTTGTTCGCAACCTTACCAACTTTGGAGTATTCGTTGAGCTCGAGCCCGGTATTGATGGCTTGATTCACGTTTCTGACCTGAGCTGGACTGAGAAAGTGGACCACCCAAATGAAGTGGTCGACAAAGATCAGGAAATCGAGGTTGTAATCCTTGGTGTTGACTTCGACAACCGTCGAATCACCCTTGGCCACAAGCAAGTGGAAGACAACCCATGGAAACAGTATGCTGAAGAATACGCACCGGGTAATACCGTTGAAGGTGAAGTTGTTAAAACTACCGACAAAGGCGTATTTGTGAAGCTTCCATTAGGTGCTGAAGCATTCCTGAGCTATGGTAAAGCAACCGAAGCTGAATACAGCGAAGGCGACAAAATTGAAGATGCTTTTGTTCTGAACTTTGATGAAGGAAACAAAAACATCGAATTGAGTCAGCTTGATTCTGATAAAGGAAAAGCCAAGAAAGCCAAGAAGAAAGTTGAAAGTGCCAACACTGAAACCGGTGCGCCAACGCTCGGTGAGATGTCTGGACTTGCAGCTTTGAAGAAAGACATGGAAGAAAAAGAGAAAGCCGAAGCTCAGAAAAAAGCCGATGCGGCCAAAGCCAAGAAAAAGGCTGAGGAAGATGCAAAAGCTGAAGAAGCTGAGGACGAATCTTCTGACGAAGAAGAGTAATTCTCGAATAGCTTTCTAAAGTTATTAAGCCTCGTTCATTAAGTTGAGCGAGGCTTTTTTATTAGAATAGAATTTATAGATTGAGAGAAGAGGACCAGTGTGAGTTAGGACGATGAACCCTCGAAACTAGCTAAAAATCGCCCATCGCAAATCGGTCATTCGATCTTTCACTAATCCAAAAGAATTGGCAGGAGAATAGAGTACTGTCATTGCGAGGAGACTGAAATGTAACTACAGGTTTGGGAATCACACCGACGTGGCAATCTCCCGGTTAGTCATATGTCATATTGAACCGATTCAGGGAGATCGCCACGTCGAAAATGCTGAGAGATTTAAAGTCAGGAATGTGGGCTCCTCGCGATGACTTATTACAAAAAAAGGCACCAACCGGCGCCTTAAAAACTTCAATGTTCTAAATTCGATGTTCCTTGTTGGATGTTCCTACGGCACCTGAACGTTGTTCATGATCTTGGTCACAATATCTTCCGGAGTAATGTCCTCAGCTTCCGCTTCAAAAGTCGGGATGATACGGTGACGTAACACATCCATCGCTATAGTTCGCACATCTTCCGGTGTAACGTAGGCACGGTGCTCCATAAAGGCTTGCGCCCGGGAGGCAAGGTTGAGGTTGATAGTGGCTCGCGGAGATGCTCCAAAGCTGATTAAATCCTCAAGATCATCCAGGTTGTAATTCTTTGGCTTACGGGTGGCAAAAACAAGGTCAACGATATACTGCTCCACCTTCTCATCCATATAGATTTCGTTGATGGTAGAGCGAGCTTCCAGAATTTTGGCCGGACTTACCACTTTGTTCAGTTCTTCCTTTTTACCGGTCTTAGCCTGCTGACGCATAATCTGCATCTCTTCCTTTTCGGTAGGATAGTCGATCTTCAGCTTTAACATGAAACGGTCAACCTGTGCTTCAGGGAGCGGGTAGGTTCCTTCCTGCTCCACCGGATTTTGAGTGGCAAGAACCAGAAATGGCTCATCTAGTTTGAAGGTATTTTCACCAATGGTAACCTGTTTTTCCTGCATAGCTTCAAGCAGAGCACTTTGTACTTTGGCAGGGGAACGGTTGATCTCATCGGCCAGAATAATATTTGCAAAAATAGGCCCTTTCTTAACCAGGAATTCCGCTTCTTTTTGATTGTAAATGAGCGTACCAATCAGGTCGGCAGGCAAGAGATCGGGCGTAAACTGAATGCGCTGAAAAGCGGTATCCAAAACTGTAGCCAGGCTTGAGACTGTCAGGGTTTTAGCCAGCCCCGGAACACCTTCAAGCAGCACGTGTCCATTGGTTAATAACCCAACCAGCAAGCGGTCAATCATATATCGCTGCCCGATGATCACCTTATCTAACTCTTTTCGAATGTCTTCAATAAAGGCGCTGTTCTTTTCAATTTTTTTGCCCAGCGCTTCCATGTCAATTGCGTATTCGCTCATTTCGTAAATTCTTTTTTTTAGTATTAGCTGATGATATGATTATTTTCTCGCCTTCAAAAAGTGAACAAATATAATAAATGGACGTTTTACAATCTTTTTTATTAGGACTCATCCAGGGAATCACAGAATTTCTTCCTATCAGTAGCTCGGGACACCTTGTATTGGGTAAATATATTTTAGGTGGTGATCTTGAAGCAGGAATTACCTATGAAGTCGTTGTTCACTTCGGGAGTTTGTGCGCCATTTTACTTTATTATCGTAACCTTCTGGGCGATTTGATGATGTCAGGAGTAGGTTTTCTAAAAGCTCCATCGCAGAAAAAAGAAGATCCGCAGGTAAAGCTGATTGGATTTATTCTTGTAAGTATGATTCCCGCTATGGTGATTGGGTTCACGATGAAAGATTATATTGAAGAAATTTTCATGGATCCTTTGCTGGTCTCGATTATGTTAATGGTAACCGGTTTGATATTATTTCTTACCCGCTTTGCGGGAGACACAACCAAGGACATTAATCTCCCCAAAAGTTTTTTAATTGGTCTGGCGCAGGCATTTGCTATGATTCCCGGTGTGAGCAGAGCCGGTTCAACGATTTCGGCCTCTTTGTATTTAGGGGTGAAGAGGGAGGAAGCCGCCAACTTTTCGTTCCTGATGGTTATACCCGTAATTGCAGGTGCTATGTTGCTTCAGCTGAAAGAGATGATGGAAGTTGGAGTAAGTGATGCCCAGATGATTAGCCTGGTGGTTGGGTTCCTGACCTCATTTATTTCCGGGTATTTTGCATTGAAGTACCTGATCATGATACTCAAGAAAAAAGGATTTCATTATTTTTCCTATTACTGCTGGCTGGTTGGCGGAGCAGGACTAATCTACTTCATCATCTGATGTTTTTGGAATAAATTTCATTAAATCGAAAAAATAGCGCCGTCAGTTCTTGAAGCCGGAAACAAATATGGCTACCTTTGGCGCTCACAAAACAGATTATTTATGATCGTTTACTTTTTCATCATGTTAGCAGTCTTAGCCATTGGGTCTGCCCTGGCTATGGTCATCAACAAAAATGTTGTAAACAGTGCTTTGTTCCTCGTTTTGAACATGGTTTCACTGGCCGGAATCTTTTTGATACTGAATGCTCAGTTCCTGGCAGTTATACAAATTCTGGTGTATGCTGGAGCCATCATGGTATTGTTCCTGTTCGTAATTATGTTACTGAATGTGGAAGATGAAGAGAAATTGTTTGATAAGTTCCGCGTGAAATATTTGCTGACTTTTGTACTGGCAATGGCGGTAATGGGGCAAATTTTCTACAGCCTTGCAGGTGTGACTGATATGCTGCCTCAAATTTCTGAGCAGATGGCTTCTATAGGAACGGTAGAAGCTGTTGGTGATGTACTCTATACCGATTACCTGTTGCCATTTGAACTGACGGCTGTGCTGCTTACAGCTGCCGTGGTTGGAGCATTGATGATTGCACAGCATAAAATTAAAAGAACAGACGAGATTTAATTATGGTAGGAATTGACTGGTTTTTAGGGTTAAGTGCAATCATGTTTACCATTGGTATCATTGGTGTATTGATTCGGCGTAATGCTATTGTGATTTTTATGTGTGTGGAATTGATGCTGAATGCGGTGAACTTATCGCTGGTTTCTTTTGCCAGCCACCACGGAAATATTGACGGTCAGGTTTTGGTATTCTTCGCGCTGGCTGTAGCAGCTGCCGAGGCTGTGGTGGGATTGGCTATCATCATTGCCATCTTTCGTAATAATATGACGGTGGATGTAGGCAAGATAAATTTACTGCGCTGGTAGTAGTTCTGAATGTATATAACAACAACCTTTTGTGTTGTTTTGGTTAAAGCCTTCCTGATTTCAGGAGGGCTTTTTTTATGTCAATATGTTTTTTGGAAATGGAAGAGTTACCAGTAGATGAGAAGGTATATTGCTATCTGGTCCAAGCGGACGCTTGAACCAGCTTTAGGCTAAGCTTTGCTTTTTTGGCAAAAAACCAAATCAGAACAGGTAACCGGCTGTGACGTAAACCCCGTACTCTTCTTCTGAGAACCCGACATCGGTTCTGAGTATAAAGTCTTCCGTGAAGAAGGATGCGGTAACTCCGAAGCCGTAGGTATATTTCAGGTCGTTAACTATGGTATCAAAAGATTCACCATTAGGGAATGTCCTGCCGATATCGGTGAATAAGGTTCCGCCAAACTTGGATGTGATAGACGGTATTTCAAAAAACCAGGTTCTCAGTTCTGAGTTTAGCAGAAGGGAATTGTCATCGCGAAACCTGTAATCAGGATAACCACGCATTAATTCTCCACCACCCAGCCCCGGCATTTTCCAGTAGGGTACCTTTCCGGAGGTGTGTTTCACTAATAAACGATTTGCAAAGGTAATTTCACGCAGAAGGGTGAATGAGGTGTAAGCACGCAGATCTGTTTCAAGCAGCAGGTAATTAAAGGAGCTGGCAATGAGTTTACTTCCAATCTCAGCTCCTGCCCTGGCATAGGTTCCGTTTGTAGGGTTGAACTCGTTATTCCGCCCTTCCCAGACAATACCACCGCCCAGAGCAGAAATATGGGAGCCATCAACACCCGTGGGTTGATCTGCGACCAATAACTGATCATCTTCATTCCCCCAGGGAGTTTCATATTCAAATACAGCTTTTCCATATATATCCAGCTGTTTGCCGCTCGCTTTTTGCAGCCACGGCTTACGCAACATGATATCAAAGCCAACGGAGAAGGAGTTATAAAAATAGTAGTCACTGCTGTCTTTTAACGCATCCGGTAGTTTGCCGTAGTTCCCGATCCCATAATATTGGTTGCCGGTAAAACGGGAAACGAATGTCTCGCTATAAAATCTTTTATCAGATCCGAAGATGTAAGGCTTGTCATACTCCACGAATACCGAGATCAGACCTTTGGTGGTGATCAATCCATACATATTCAAAAAAGAATAGAAGGGCTTTATATCACCGCGATATTGGTAACGGCTGGCTATTCCTCCTGCAATCACCCCAAGGTCACTGTCATAAGCAATGGCAGGTAAAAAGGCCAGTTTGGTTGAGTCGGATGGAGAAGCCTCTTGTGCTTGTGCAGGGACTTGAGTTACAGTTAGTATAACAGCTAAAAAAAGACACAAATATGTGGGAGAGAGAGAAGTCTTCAAAAAAGAACCGGTGGTTAGTTTAATGCTTTAGTTAAATATACATCGAAACCAATTATACGGGAGTACAGATCAAAGTAACACAACCAATGCAGCAACGATAAAAGCGAATAAGATAAATGATAATGCTGCACTCATGGAGGCCGTGAAACCGTCAGATTTCACCTCTCTGCCACTCATAGCAAAAGAGGGTATAAGCACCCTGGCTGGGTTCTTTGAAATCGCTGAAAGCTTATTTGCCAGACTAAGTGTAACGGTTTCAGCAAGACCAAACAGGTTATTAGGGAAATCAACAAAAATGGTTCTGACGATTGCAGCCGGGCGACGGTAAAACCAGTCGGTATCCAGAGAAATAGTATTTGAAACATTCATGTGATTCTTGAGGAACCAGAAGCCTGCAAAAGCCAAAACCAGAATCTGTGTCATTTCCACAAAATTATACACTGAGAATGGCTGAAAATCTGTAGGGAATGGAAGCTGGCTGTATAGCAATTGAGGTGCAACGCCAAGAAGGATACAGAACGCGGCACCGATTCCCATGGCTACTTTCATATTTGTTGGAATATCCGAAAGCTCAAAATCTTTCTTCTTTTCATTAAACCATGTGAAATAAGGAAGTTTGAGTCCGGTATGTAAGAATGTACCGATGGTTGCGATAAGCAGCAGTAGAATTGGCCATTCGAGGTGTGCATCACCCAGAGCTCCTGAGATCATTGTTTTACTAACAAAACCATTCAGTAAAGGCATCCCGGAGATGGAAAGAGCACCAACCATATAGAGTCCAAGAATCAGAGGCATTTTCTTGGCTAAACCGCCCAGCTCACTCAACTTGCTTGTTCCTGCGGCATGTATAACGGCACCTGCCACCATGAACAACAGTGATTTATAAATAATATGATTGAAGGCATGAGCCGTGGCTCCATTCAGTGCGAGTTCAGAACCAATTCCTATCGCGGTTACCATATATCCAATCTGGCTGATAATACTGTATGCCAGGATCTCGCGGATATCATTTGCAAGAAGGGCATAAATGGTTCCGTAAATAGCCATCACTACTCCAACCCAGATCAGGATATCCCAGCCCGGGAACAGGCGAATCATTACATAGACAGCTGATTTTGTGGTGAGTGCACACATAAAAACGGCACCGGTGATGGTGGCTTTAGGGTAGGCATCGGCAAGCCAGGCATGGAGTGGAGGAACAGCTGTGTTCAGAGCTACTCCTAAAAGCATGAAAATGTTTGCAGCTGTATAAGCGGGTTCTATACTATCGATATATAGGGAGCCACCGTTTGCAAGGTGCAGTAATATTCCCGTGAACAGTAATCCGCCACCAAAGATGTGAACCAACAGGTAGCGCATTCCAGCTTTTGCAGATTCTTCTGTTTCTCGGGCCCAGATGAGGTAGGAGGAAGCAGCAGCCATAATTTCCCAAAAAATAAACAGAGTGAAGAAATCACCGGCAAAAGTAACACCCAATGCCCCTCCGGCATAAGCTAAAGCAGAACTTTGTTGTCCCAGGTCTTTAATGTGAAAAGCATAGATACCACCAATTACGGTGATCAATGCGAAAATAATTCCAAAGATACGGCTTAGCCCGTCTACGGCTAATAGCTCCAGTTCATAACTTGCAAACGGTGCTTGCAAGAGGTTGCCTTCGGGCATAGTCCAAATCATTGCGAGGGCAATAACAGGGAAAGTAACGAAGGCTGTGCTTCGCAGACGCTCCGGAATCAGTGGGAGTATCAAAGCTCCCAGAATCAAAATAATAGCAGGGACGGAAAGCAGCTCAACGATCATAGTAGTCTTCGTCGCTTAGAATGAAAAATTTGCCTAATCCTTTAGTAACAAAAATAAGGGTGGCACAGCCAAGGCCTCCCCAGAGTGCATAAAAAGCCGGGACATGATTCCACCAATGAGAAGCATAATCCGCGAGATAAGTAAACTCGAGGATTAAGCTCGCAATGAGTAAAATACCAAGTACAGTCCAGTGCCAGTTCTTCATAATTATAAAGGATTAAAAATGCTTGATGCTACAGCGGTAGCCATATCAAAAAAGTTGAAGAATAAATCAGGGTTCAGCCCAAATAAAATGGAAAGAACCGCTGTACTGAATAACGGAACCACCATAAAAGGTGAAGCTTCTGTATGACCTTCAAGTTCAGGTCCGCCTTTGCGGAAGTAGGCACGGTGTATGATGGGAAAGAAATATCCCACATTTAAGAGTCCACTGACAACCAGAATAATCACCGGTATAATCAGGTCGCCTTCCAATGCACCGGAAGCCAGGTACCATTTACTTACAAATCCATTAACGGGGGGGATTCCGGCCAGCCCCATAGAACCAATGGTAAAGGCGGCCATCGTCCAGGGCATGACTTTGGCAATACCGTTCATTGTGCTAATATCTTTTTTGTGGAGGTTCACCATAATGGCTCCAGCACAGAAGAAGAGGGTAATTTTCATAGTGGCGTGAAAGGAAATGTGCATGATACTTCCTATCAAGCCGGTTTCTGTCAACAGCGCTACTCCTAATACGATGTAAGATAGATGTCCAACCGTGGAATAAGCCAGTCGCCGTTTTAAATTGTCTTGCGCAAATGCCAGTAAGGATGCCACAATAACAGTGATACCTGCAAGTACCATCAAAATTTCATTCAGGCCGAACTCTGCCATCACTTCGGGGCCGAAGATAAAGCCGACAACCCGAATCACACCAAATACACCCGATTTAACTACGGCAACCGCATGAAGCAAAGAACTTACCGGCGTTGGTGCAGCCATGGCAGATGGAAGCCAGCTATGCAGGGGCATAATACCTGCTTTAACGCCAACACCACCGAGAAACAGGAGGAAAATGGTTACGGCCATAGTATGTGAAAGCTCAGTATCTCCGAAAATTCCACCGGCCTCAAAGTCAAGGGTTCCGGTGAGGGCGTAAGTGATACCTGCAGCGGCTATAAGAAGCAGGCCTGCGGTTAGCGTATAAGTCAAATATTTGCGGCCGGCCGCAATGGCTTTTTTGTTTTCGCTATGGATAACCAACGGATAAGTAGCCAGCGTCAGCATCTCGTAAAAGATGATGAAGGTTAGCAGGTTGCCTGAAAAAGCAATACCAATGGTAGAACTCAAACAAACGGCAAAGCTGGCAAAGTAGCGGGTCTGTTTCTTTTCATGGTGACCGCGCATGTAGCCGATGGAATAGAATGAGGTAAAGATCCATAAACCTGATGCAATGAGCGCAAAGAATACTCCGAAGGTATCAGCTTTGAGAACGAGAGGGAGATTCGGGGCAATTTCAAGCAGCTCCAGCTCTATGGTATTTCCCTGAAGGGCTGAGGGAAGCAACGTGAGTACCAGCAGGAATTTGATGACTCCAGCCAGGATGGTCCAGAACTCGCGGAGATTCGGTTTCTTCGAACTCAGCAAGATGAACGGCACCGCAGCCAGCGATACAAGAACAGCATATAAAGGGATGTACGTAAGATCCATCGTTAATTTATCTATTTAAAATCCTGCCGGAAACATGGTGAAAATTACATTTACGATATACACGTTGAAAATACCCACCAGTAAAAGTCCGATTGCCATCACGGCCATAGGAAACATCATGCTGAAGTCGACTTCATCATTCTGAAGCGATTCAACTTCGGTGGTCTCTTCAGCATCGGGATTATTGAGATATATTTTTTCGATGATGCGAAAGAAATACACGGCGTTTAGCAGTGAACTAATTAAGATAACTGCCAGAAGCATCCAGCTACTGTTTTCAATGGTTCCCAATGCGAGATACCACTTACTGAAGAATCCGGCAAGCGGGGGAAGCCCGACCATAGAAATGGCTGCTGTGGTGAACGCTGCCATCGTCCATGGGTATTTTTTGCGATAGCTGTTATCAAATTTTGTAATCAGGGAATGTCCTTCTTTTAGTCTCATACTTCCTGAAACCAGAAAAAGAAGGGCTTTCATCAGGGCGTGATTTAATATGTGTAATACGGCTCCGATAAACCCAAATGGATTTGCCAGGCTAATCCCCATAATGATATAACCGATTTGAGAAACTGAGCTGTAGGCCAGCATTTTCTTCAGTTCGCTCTGTGCGATGGCCATAATAGAACCATAGAGAATACCAATTCCGGCAAAAATTCCGATAATGGTAGTTAGCGGCAGTTGATCATCAACCAGTTCTACACCAAACAGGAATAATACAACTCTTAAAAGGATATAGGCGGCAACCTTGGTTCCAATAGGGGCGATGAGAGCCGATGAAGTTGAAGATGCGAACGTATAAGAATCCGGCAGCCAACCGTGCATTGGGAAAAGGGCTGCTTTTACACCAACACCAACCACCATTAAGATAAGAGCTGCAACCACCGATGAATGCCCGATTACCTGGGGCAACATGGCGTGCATATCAATGATGTTGAGCGTGCCGGTTACGGTATACAAAAATCCAACGCCTAATAAATACAGTGAACCACCTACGGTTCCGATGATCAAATAACGAAAGGCTGAGTATGGAGCCCTTTTCTCTCCAATAGCGATTAGTGCATAACTGGAAAGGGAAGAAATCTCAAGAAATACATACAGATTGAAAAGGTCGCCGGTCAACACCATCCCGTTGAAGCCCAGCATTAATAGCATGGAAACCGTGTAATAGGCCATTTTCTTTCCGGGGAACTCAACCTTACTGATTTCTCTGGAATGAATGAGTACCAGGAAGGCAATGGCGTTAATCACCAAGACGATGAATGCGGCCAGACCGTCATAAACAAATTCAATGCCTATAGGAGGCGCCCATCCTCCAAAAAAGTACCGGATGGTTTCACCTGTTTGAATCAGGTGCCAGAAACCCCAGGCCGAAAAAAATGTGGTAATGCCGGTTCCAAGCAGACTCAGGTGCCAGGTGAGCTCACGCTTCCAGAGTCCGATGACTGGAATCAGAATCGCAAAAAGGATATATGTAACGGGTATTAACGCCGGTATTTCGGATCCGATCATTGAATCTTATCTAAAAGTTCTTCTTCGTTGAGGGTGCCGTAGCGGTTATAAATGTTTATTAGTAGGGCAAATGCCACTCCCAAGGTTGCCACACCCACTACAATAGCAGTAAGCATTAAAGTGTGGGGCAGGGCATTCATATAATTGGATACTTCAGTAACAGGTAAGCCGTATGCTTTAACCGGAACCGTAGCTCCTTCCTTCATCGCTACAGAAACAAAAAACAGGATAACCCCGGCCTGGAATATGGATAGCCCTATGGTTTTTTTTACCAGGTTCTTTTTCAGAAGCATTCCGTATAAGCCCAAAGCCAACAGAATAATGGTAAACCAATAAGCATAGTGGCCTAAAAAGAAATCAAGCATAATCTTCTCCTTTTACCATATTATCGTAAATAAGTACAAGCACGGTCATAACTGTAAGTCCGATCCCCAATTCGATAATAAGAATTCCCCAGTAACGGAGATCGGCTGCTTCAAGTCCGGGGATGGGTAGTTGCTCGTAATCGAGAAAATATCCGCCCGTGAAAATAGCAAGCAGCCCGGTTCCAAAATAAATGAGCACACCAAGTGCAGCATAGGGAGTGGCTAAATAATCTTTAAACTGTAGGGCAGCAATTTCGGTGCCACTGGCAATGCGAATCAATAATAGAGAAGCGGCAAGCAGCGTTCCGCCCTGAAATCCTCCTCCGGGAGAATAGTGCCCGTGAAAGATCACATAAAAACCGAAGAGCATGATATAAGGGCTCAAAAAACGGGAGCCCAACAAAATAATAGGGCTGTGTTCTTTATTCGTCATCGTTTTCTCCCTCTGCTTCTTCTTTTCGGTTTCTAAGCAGTAAAAAAGTAATGAGCCCGGCCGTAAAGATTACAATTTGCTCGCCCAGGGTATCAATGCTACGATAATCACCCAAAATCACGGTTACTATATTGGGAGTATGGGCATCGTTGTAAGCTTCCTGAATGTAATAGTTGCCCGGAACTTCAGTGCCGGTCAAGCTGACTTCCTGATTCATCTGGTTATCAGGATCTCCACGATAGGGCAAGTCCGATGCCGCAAAAAGCAGCACGGTAGTAAATGCCATGATGATAAATAGCTTTATATACTTCAATCTTCTGTCTTAAAAGTGGTTTGAAAGATTGCGACAATTAATAAAATTCCGGTAACACCAGCTCCGACTACAGCTTCCGTAAATCCTACATCTACGGCTCCCATAGTTGTAAATAAGAGTGCCATCAGAAAACTGAAAACAGTCAACATTACCACGGAAATAAGTAAATCCTTTGCTTCCAGGGCGATGTATGCTGTTATCAGCAAAAAGATGAATAATATGAGTTCCAGTTCCCAGTACATCAGTCTTCCTTATTATCTTTTTTGTTATCGGGAAGCAAGGGTTTTAGTCCGGCATTGTAAGCTGCACGAGCCAGGGCATGAGCACCAATTGGATTGGCTAACATAATAAACAGTAATACCAAAGCCAGTTTTCCGCTATTGATGGTCAAACCTTCAAAAATAATCAGCCCGATAATAATCAGGATCATTCCAAGTGTATCACTTTTACTGGTGGCGTGCGTGCGGGAATAAAAATCCGGCAGCCTGATGATGCCGATACTTCCCACCAGTAAAAAGAAGATGCCTGCTACAACAAATACAATGGTTAATATGGAGGTTAAATCAGTCATCGAAGCGAACATCTATTTTGTCGGATGAAAAATACTTTGCGATGGTTAGCGATCCGATAAAACCGAGGATGGCATAAGCCAATGTGATATCGATGAACATTCCAATACGGTCAAATACAAATCCTACAAGGCAAATAAGTACAATTGTTTTTGTGGCAATGGCGTTGGTTCCCACCAGTCGGTCGAAAACCGTCGGTCCTTGTAATACGCGGTAAGCGGGTACAACAATAATAGCTGTTAAAACTACCGCGCTATACAGAAAGAAAGAATCCATTATAGTTCCTCCTTACTGAGAATTACTTCAAAATCTGAGACTACGTCGTGCATCTCGTTTGTAAAAAGTTTAAGTACCTGTTTTGGCATTTTATCGCTGGCTATACCTTCAAAAGATGCAGGGGAGATTGCATGGACGATAAATTCGTCTCCGTTTATGTCAACAGTTAGCGTGCCCGGTGTAAGCGTGATGGAATTGCCGAGTATCATTTTTGCATGCGGATTTGGATAATTCACTTTGAAACGAACCATCGAAGTTTTAATAGGCAATGAGGGGCTCAAAAGAATTTTGGCCACCTCAATTCCTGACACAATGATTTGCCAGATTAGCCAAATAAAATACCAGGGCATATAAAGGAACCGGAGCTCCTTAATTACGTCATTTTCATTCTCGTAAAAAGAAAAAGCCTTTAGCTTATAATTAATGGCCATAACGATGGACACACTAACTACACCCATTAGAGTATGTGTGACATCAAAAAAACCACTCATGATGTACCAAAAACCCATCAGGGTCAGAAAAGAAACGATCACACTTTGAACTGAAAATGACTTCAAGACTATGGATATTCGGTTATAGTAAATTTAACGGCTTCAAACATACAAATTAAAAGAATTACCCGAAATGAAAATCGAAGTAGTAGTATGTGTTGTGTAATAATAAAGACAAAACTATTTATCGGTACATTCTTTGACAAAATTAAACATTATTTTTGAGCTTGAATCATAGAGCTCATATAAATTTGCACTCTTGGGGTTGTTGCTGGGATATGCTGTCGAGTGCTGGCTTTTAGTTGGTTAACTTTTAGGGGAAAATCATAGAAAACTGTCTTTACCTTCCTATAGTTTTTTGTATCTTTGCCATCCATTTCGGAGCCGTGCCTGTCGCGGCTTTGTTTTTACAGAAATCAAAACAAAGTTTAATAAATGGAATCCGCTACGGCGCTGTTTTCACTCATAATTGCTCTTCCATTAGCTGGTTTTCTGATCAACGGAATTATCGGCCTGTTCGCAGAGAACTATAGAAATAAGAAGCAACTCATTGGATTGATTGCTAATCTGGCTGTATTTGTGCCTTTTGCTATTGCGGTTTATTTCTTTCTGAACATTAATGCCGACTCTGAAGCAATAGTGTATAAGCTGTTTACCTGGATGGAAGTGGGTAGTTTCAGTGTTGATATTGCTTATCGTCTCGATCAGCTTTCTATCATGATGACATTGGTTGTGACCGGTGTCGGTTTCTTAATTCACCTGTACTCAATGGGGTACATGGCAGATGATGAAGGATATTGGAAGTTTTTTGCTTATCTGAACCTCTTCATCTTTGCGATGCTGAACCTGGTTTTAGGGAATAACCTATTACTGCTTTTCCTTGGTTGGGAGGGAGTAGGTGTTTGTTCATACCTCCTCATTGGTTTCTGGTACACCGATATGGCCAAGTCTGATGCCGCCAAAAAAGCTTTTATTTACAACCGTATCGGTGACTTTGCCTTTTTGATTGCCATGTTTATGGTTTTCCAAACAGTCGGAAGTCTTAGCTTTGATGTAATTCTTGGTAATCTGGATGCTTTTTCCGGTGAATATGTATTTACCATTGGGTTGCTGATGTTTATAGGTGCCACCGGTAAGTCTGCTCAAATTCCTTTATTTGTATGGCTGCCTGATGCAATGGCTGGTCCAACTCCGGTTTCTGCTCTTATCCACGCAGCTACCATGGTAACTTCAGGAATCTACCTGATTTCCCGAATGTCACCGATGTTTGTGATGTCCCCGGAAGTAATGCTGATTGTTGCCGTTATCGGTGCACTTACCGCTATTCTTGCTGCAACCATTGCAATTACTCAAAACGATATTAAGAGTGTGCTTGCTTACTCGACGGTTTCACAATTGGGGTATATGTTCCTGGCTTTAGGTTCGGGAGCTTTTACTGCCGCTATGTTCCATGTTGTAACGCACGCTTTCTTTAAGGCATGTCTGTTTCTTGGTTCAGGGTCTGTTATCCATGCCATGCATCATGTGGAACACGAACTGGAGCACGAAGGCAAGGATGTTCATTTCGATCCGCAGGATATGAGAAATATGGGCGGGCTTCGAAAATACATGCCTTCTACCTATAAGACTTTTATGATATCAACCATTGCCATTGCCGGTATTCCGCCTTTGGCCGGGTTCTTTTCAAAAGATGAAATTTTAGCCATGACCGCCAATGCGGGAGCCGGTGAATTCGGGAGCTATATGTATATAGCACTTTGGGTTGTTGGAATGATTACAGCCTTCCTGACCGCTTTTTACATGTTCCGACTTACACTGACCACTTTCCATGGCGAGTTCAAACTAGGGCAGCGTTTTAAAGAAGCTATCGGAGCTGAAAAATATTTGCACGAAAGCCCGGCAACGATGACCATTCCTCTATGGACTTTGGCAGGCCTGGCTGCGGTAGGCGGCTTCCTTGGTGTGCCAAACTTTGTTGTAGAGACATTCACCGGAGAAACCGCTCACATTAATTTGCTGCATAACTGGCTGGTAAATATCAATGCTGATTATGCGCTTGTTCTTGGCAAGCCAATCAAGTGGGGCATTATGGCCTTTTCCATTGTGATTGCCATTGCCGGTACCTGGACGGCCTTCAGAATGTATAATAACAATCAGCAGCTTGAGTCGGATGCAAAACTAGCGGATCGATTTGGCGGGCTTTACCAAACCTGGAAAGACAAGTATAACCTTGATGAGGTGTATGAAGGGCTGGTATCTGATCCTATTGTGAAGTTTTCGGATAAAGTACTTGCCGTCTTCGATATGAAAGTAGTGGACGGTATTGTGAATGCCACTGCCGGAACGGTTCGTCTGTTTGGTAGCTTATTTCGGTACGTACAAACCGGAGTAGTTTCAAGTTATGCGCTGGCTTTTGTGATTGGCGTGATTGTGATCCTTTATTTAATGATAATGTAATTGTCACTGATTAGTAGATGGAAACTCTTTTAAATATCGTTATTTATTTACCGCTGTTAGGCATTCCGCTGATTTTACTGATCAGGAATGAAACCTCCCGTAAGTGGATCGCCCTGTTAGTGACAGCACTTACCTTTGTGGCTTCATTGCCATTAATGTTCGGTTTTGATGTAGCCGCCTCAGGAACTCCTCAGTTTTTGACAGAGGGAGGGCGATTAATGGAATCGCTGGATATTAAATATCTGGTAGGTTTGGATGGACTGAGTTTGCTCTTATTTATGCTGACTACCTTCATGGGTCCCATCGTAATTCTTTCTTCATGGAATTCCGTAAAGAAGCATCTGGCCGGGTATTTGAGCATGTTGTTGTTATTGCAAACGGCCTCACTGGGTGTTTTTGCTTCTCTCGACCTGATGGTATTTTACGTATTCTTTGAACTTTCACTAATCCCAATGTACTTCCTGATTGGAATCTGGGGTGGAGCCGGACGTATACAGGCTACGGTTAAGTTTTTTATCTATACGCTGGTTGGTTCTCTAATCATGTTGGTCGGACTGATTTACCTTGGTTACGATGCCGGTGCTGCAATGGGAGGCGGAACCACCTTTACTACAGACTGGAGATTCCTGTCTGGTGACATGTACACCATTGGACTGGTTGAACAGACGTATTTATTCCTGGCCTTTGCATTGGCCTTTTGCATTAAAGTGCCGCTGTTTCCTTTCCATACCTGGTTGCCTTATGCACACACCGAGGCGCCTACCGCCGGTTCTGTTGTGCTTGCTGCCATCATGCTTAAGATGGGTACTTATGGATTGATCCGTGTTTGTCTGCCGATTTTCCCGAATGCTTTTATGGAATTTGCCCCGTGGATGGCTACCCTTGCCGTGATCGGAATTATTTATGGAGCACTGGTGGCCATGGTTCAGAAAGATGTGAAGAAGTTGGTGGCTTACTCATCGGTTAGTCACTTAGGTTTTGTTGTATTGGGAATTTTTGCTCTGAACACTGTTGCTGTTCAGGGAGCCATTATCCAGATGATTAATCACGGACTTTCAACCGGCGCGCTCTTCCTTATTGTTGGAATGATATATGATCGTCGACACACCCGAATGATTAAAGATTTCGGAGGCATCGCGAAGAAAGTTCCGGTATTTACAGTAATGTTTATGATTGCAACGCTGGCATCCATCGGGCTTCCGGGACTGAATGGATTTGTTGGTGAGTTTTTGATTCTGAACGGTTCGTTTTTCTCTGAGCTGTACAACAACAAGGTGTTCGCGATTCTTGCGGCAACAGGTGTTATTCTTGCAGCCGTGTACATGCTGTGGATGTTCCAGCGGGTAATGTTTGGACCGCTGACTAATGAAGAGAATGAGAAGTTAGTTGATCTGAATGGCCGTGAAATCGGGTTGTTGGTTCCGTTGGTAATTTTCATGTTCTGGATTGGAATCCACCCGGTTGATTTCACTAAGTATTCAGAAGCACAGGTTGAGGAATTAATTGAAGCATCTCAGGAAAAAAGTATGGCTGTAATTGAGCAGTCAAAACTTGATGAAGAACTTCCTGACTGGACTGCAAGATTCTATGACGTAGATCAAGTTGAATCACAAATGGCATCCAAATAACATGGCACAACCACTTTCAGAACAGGACATTCGCGAAGCTCTGAATTCCTTAGAAGGGTGGGAGTTTAGCGATGATGTAATCAAGAAAGAATTTTCATTTAATGATTTCAGTGAAGCCCTCGGATTTATTGTTAGGGTAGGACTGGAAGCGGAAAAACAGGTACACCACCCGCAGTTGTTTAATGTATACAACACGGTTAATATCAGTTTAAATACACATGATGCGGGCGATAAGGTCACTCAAAAAGATATAGACCTGGCCAAAGCAATTGAAAGCGTTTTATAAAATTAGCGAATGGATTATTTAGGCGACATACAAGCTTTTCTACCCGGTGTTATTACGGCCGTAGCCGGTTTAGTAGTAATCGTGGTGGAATCACTGAAAAAGGACAGCCCGTTCAATTTCTGGATCACGGCTCTTTCCCTCATAGCAGCACTCATTGTGAGTGTCCAATCACTGGGTACTAACCTGGATACGGCTTTTTCCGGGATGTTGGTTTACGGTGGCCCGGTAGCATTCGGAAATATGGTTATCCTGACCGGGGCCGTGTTTTGTGTTTTCATTAGTGAAGACTATCTGAAAGGCATAGGCCATTATTACGGTGAAATCTATGCGCTGTTGTTATTTGCTACATCCGGTATGCTTGCCCTTGCAGGTTCCAACGACCTGATTACGCTTTTTGTTGGTTTGGAAACCATGTCTATCTGTTTATATGTGATGGCAGGTCTAATCAAAGACGAAAAAGCCGGTGCTGAATCAGCACTTAAGTATTTCTTGCTGGGCGCCTTCTCAACTGGGTTCCTTTTATATGGAATGGCTTTGCTCTATGGAGCCACAGGTACAACAAACATTCCTGAAATAGGTGCTGCTGCGAGTACCGATTTATTATTTCTTGCCGGAACCGGACTTCTTTTAGTTGGATTTTTATTCAAAGTATCAGCGGTACCATTGCCATATGTGGACCCCGGATGAAGTGGCGCACCAAAAACGCGAAAGCGTTTCACGATAAATGCGAAAACCTAGATGTTCAGAGCTGCACCAGTGGTTAAATATCGCTGGCTGATAACTGAACGAAGTAAGTACA